>CAYFRD010000010.1:40436-44894 GCA_964345555.1 uncultured Peptoniphilus sp.
CATACAAATAGTTCTTAACCCCTTGGGCGTACCTTCTCGTATGAACTTGGGACAGGTACTTGAAGTACACTTGGGATTGGCTGCTAAACAACTTGGCTGGCACGTTGCTACACCGGTATTTGACGGGGCCAACGAACATGACATTATAGATTCATTAAAACTTGCAGGATATCCCGAAGACGGAAAAATTCAATTAAGAGACGGAAGAACGGGAGAGGAATTTGACCACCCCGTCACCGTGGGTTATATGTACATGTTAAAACTTCACCACTTAGTTGATGAAAAGATCCACGCAAGATCAATAGGACCCTACTCTCTTGTAACACAACAACCCTTGGGCGGCAAGGCTCAATTTGGAGGACAAAGATTC
Organism: uncultured Peptoniphilus sp.; assembly: GCA_964345555.1. GTDB lineage: Bacteria > Bacillota > Clostridia > Tissierellales > Peptoniphilaceae > Peptoniphilus_E. Next base: position 40,807 of record CAYFRD010000010.1, read on the forward strand.
GGAGAAATGGAAGTTTGGGCTCTTGAAGCCTATGGAGCGTCCTATACACTGCAAGAGATGTTGACTGTAAAGAGTGATGACATTGTGGGTAGAGTAAAGACCTATGAAGCCATCATAAAGGGAGAGGAAATTCCACAACCGGGGGTTCCGGAATCCTTTAAAGTCTTGATCAAAGAACTGGAATCTTTGGCTTTGGAAATCAAGGTGCTGGATGAATTCGGCAATGAAATAGACCTTGAACAGGACGACGAAGATTTGGATAGAATAGATAACTTAATCGATGAAAAAAGCGAAGCAAGAGAGTTAACCGAATATTCAAATGACGACAGTTCCATGGCGACATCTGCAATTCGAAAGATATCAAATGATGATGATTATGAATCTGAAGACGAATATACAGATGACAGCGACGATTATGAAGATAGTTTCGACGACGGTTTTTCGATAGAAGAACCGGAAGATTAATGTATCTATAGAAAGGAGAGAGTGCTCCTTGAGCGAACATGAATTATTCCATTCCATAAAAATTGGATTAGCTTCACCGGAAAAAATAAGACAATGGTCATATGGAGAAGTAAAAAAACCGGAGACCATAAATTACAGAACTCTTAAACCTGAAAAGGAAGGACTTTTCTGCGAAAAAATCTTCGGTCCCACAAAGGACTGGGAATGTAGTTGCGGAAAGTATAAAAGAGTCAGATACAAGGGTGTAGTTTGTGAAAAATGCGGAGTTGAAGTCACAAAATCGAAAGTAAGACGTGAGAGAATGGGTCACATCGAACTCGCAGCGCCCGTATCTCATATATGGTACTTCAAGGGAATCCCGTCAAGAATGGGCCTTGTGTTGGATATGAGCCCAAGAGTTCTTGAAAAAATTCTCTATTTCGCATCCTTTGTAGTAACACGTGTAGAACCCGGACAAACACCTTTATATGTAAAACAAATTTTATCAGAAGCGGAATACAGAGAATACAAAAGCGAATTCAAAGATAAATTCGAAGCAAAGATGGGTGCGGAAGCAGTTAAAGATCTGCTGTTGCAAATAGATTTAAATGAAGAATCTAAGAATTTAACAGATGAATTGAAGGCTGCTACAGGACAAAAGAAGATAAGAATTTCAAGAAGACTTGAAGTTATAGAAGCCTTTATAAAATCACACAACAAACCGGAATGGATGATACTGGATGCCATACCGGTAATTCCGCCGGATTTAAGACCGATGGTTCAATTAGACGGAGGCAGATTTGCCACATCCGACCTAAATGATCTATACAGAAGAATAATAAACAGAAACAACAGACTTAAAAAATTACTTGACATCAATGCACCCGACATAATAGTGAGAAATGAAAAGAGAATGCTTCAGGAAGCAGTGGATGCCTTGATAGACAACGGCAGACGTGGAAGAGCTGTCACAGGACCCGTCAACAGACCTCTTAAATCTCTGTCGGAGATGCTCAAGGGTAAACAAGGTCGTTTCAGACAGAATCTCCTTGGAAAGCGTGTCGATTATTCAGGTCGTTCTGTAATAGTCGTAGGACCTGAACTTAAATTCTATCAATGCGGTCTGCCGAGAAATATGGCTCTTGAACTTTTCAAGCCCTTCGTAATGAGGGAACTTGTAGCAAGAGGTCATGCTCACAATATCAAATCCGCCAAGAGGTTAGTTGAAAGGGCGAAATCGGAAGTTTGGGACGTATTGGAAGAAGTCATAAAAGACCATCCCGTTCTCTTAAACCGTGCCCCCACATTGCACAGACTGGGAATACAAGCCTTTGAACCTGTTCTTGTGGAAGGAAAGTCAATAAAACTTCATCCTCTTGCATGTACTGCCTACAACGCCGACTTTGACGGTGACCAAATGGCTGTCCATTTACCGCTTTCAACGGAAGCGCAAGCTGAAGCAAGACTGCTCATGCTTTCGACGAACAATATCTTGGCGCTCAAGGACGGAAAACCTATCACCACACCCACACAGGACATGGTACTGGGTTGTTACTACCTTACAGTAAGCAGAGATGAAAAGAATTTGAAAGGTGACGGCATGATATTCATGGACTTTGATGAATTGATGCATGCTTATTATTCCGACAAACTTCACCTTCATGCAAAGGTGGGTATGAGAAGATATGCCGACGAAAATGACAAAACAGGCAAAATACTTTACTCAACAGCCGGAAGATTTATCATGAACGACTTCATCCCACAAGATCTTGGATTTGTGGACAGAAGCAAGGATAAATATTCCCTTGAAATAGATCAAGTAATCGACAAGAAAATGTTGGGCAAAATAATAGAAAAAACCTATAAAAAACACGGTAATATAGAAACCGCCAAGCTTCTTGACCACATAAAGGAAGCCGGTTACCACTATTCCACTATTGGAGCCATATCAATATCCATGTCCGACATACAAATACCAGACACCAAGCAGGAAATACTTGATAAAGCTCAAAAGGAAGTTGACAAGTACGAAAAGGCATTCCGTCGAGGATTCATATCCGATGAAGAAAGATATGAAAAAGTTATAGAAATTTGGAACAACGCAACTGAAGAACTGACAGATGACGTAATAGCAGGTTTTGACAAGCTGAACAACATCTATATAATGGCGGATTCAGGAGCCAGAGGTTCCAAGAACCAAATCAGACAGCTTGCAGGTATGCGTGGACTTATGGCATCTCCCTCGGGTAGAACCATAGAAGTTCCCATCACCTCCAACTTCCGTGAAGGATTGTCCGTACTTGAATTCTACATGTCTGCTCACGGTTCCAGAAAGGGACTTGCCGACACAGCTATCAGAACGGCGGACTCCGGATACTTGACCAGAAGACTTGTAGACGTTTCACAACAGGTAATCGTGAAGGAAGAGGACTGCGGCAGTGAAGAATATATCACTGTTAAGGATTTTAGGGACGGAAATGAAATCATCGAAAAACTGAAAGATAGAATCGAAGGAAGATTTTCCGCAGAAGAAATAAAAGATCCTGCCACGGGAGAAGTGTTGGTAGCGAAAAACGAACAAATAACAGATGAAGCAGCTGAAAAAATAGAAGAACTGGGAATAAAAGAAGTCAAAGTAAGATCCGTACTGAGTTGCAAGAGCAAGGACGGAGTATGTATTCACTGTTACGGACGAAATCTCGCCACAGGCAATGTGGTAGGTATTGGAGAAGCCGTAGGTGTAATTGCAGCTCAATCCATCGGAGAACCCGGCACACAGCTTACAATGAGAACATTCCATACAGGCGGAGTAGCATCTGCAGCCGACATCACACAAGGTCTTCCTCGTGTAGAAGAACTCTTTGAAGTCAGAAAGCCCAAGGGACTTGCAGTAATTGCAGAAATAGACGGAACTGCAACCATAAAAGAACAAAATAATAAGAGAGAAGTATTAATAACAAATGAAAATGGAGAAAGCGACACCTATAACATAGTCTACGGTTCAAGACTTAAAGTCAAAGAAGGAGATTATGTAGAAAAAGGTCAAGAATTGACTCAAGGTTCCATATATCCCCAAGATCTACTTCGTGTAAAAGGCGTAAAAGGAGTACAGGAATACATCGTCAAGGAAGTCCAAAGAGTATACAGACTGCAAGGGGTAGACATAAATGACAAACACATCGAGATAATAGTAAGACAAATGCTCTCTAAATTCAAAATTTTGGACTCGGGAGATACTACATTCCTGCCAGGTTCATTGGTAGATGCCTATGAATTGGAACAAAAGAATAAAGAAATGGAAGAAAAAGGTTTGAATCCGGCAGAGGGCGAACAAGCATTGCTGGGAATTACAAAAGCATCCCTTGCCACGGACTCTTTCCTGTCTGCGGCATCCTTCCAAGAAACCACGAGAGTTCTGACAGATGCGGCAATAAAAGGCAAAGAAGACTTGCTTACAGGACTGAAGGAAAATATAATAATAGGACAGTTGATACCTGCAGGTACAGGAGCGAGAAACAACAGAAAAGTACAATTGTCAATAAGTGATAAATTAAAAGAAGACTACAGACTTCTTGAAAATACAGAGAGAATAACCTTGGACGATATAAAAGAAGAAAAACCTGTAGCAGCGGAATAAAATGAAA
>CAYFRD010000011.1:0-35559 GCA_964345555.1 uncultured Peptoniphilus sp.
TTTTAATATATCATGTTCGGAATGAAATTGTCCTATTTAGTATATCCTATCCACTATCATAAATTTAGAAAAGACTTAATGTAAATTTAAGTCTTTTTTAATGTAAAAAATCATTTAGCTCTTTTAAAATCAAGCTATTAAAGATATTATATTTAATGAGGGGGTATATCATGAAAAGAGATGACTATTCGGAAAATAACGAATTTCAAAAGTTTTTGAACTCCGAAGATTTAGATAAATTAAAAAATGTTTTTTCAAAGGTTGCGAAATTATCTATAGATGGAATAAATAATTTCATCGAAAGTCAAAGCAAAAAGAAAGAAACGGACATCATTCCTGTAAAGAACGAAAAATTGGTGGACCAAAGTCCGGGAGAGGAAAAATCTTCAAGGTTATTCCTTTTTATTTTAAAGGTTTTGAGGGGAGTGCACGTGGTACTTGGTGTCATTATGATACTTGCATTTTTGTTAGAGCCCGATATTAATTATATAAAGTTGTTACTGGTATATTTTGTACCCGTGGTGCTGCTTTCATCTTGGGGAGTAAATAAAAACATAAAGGCAATGGACAGGATGAAGAGATACAGAAAGTATTTAATCGCTTTTAAAAACTCCACAGTTGCCACTGTAAAGGACATGGCTTTAATGGCAAATACTACGGAAAACACCGTTATAGAGGATATAAAGAAATTCATAGATAAAGAATATTTCAAGGAAGCACGACTTGTGGAAAACAACAGCATAGCGGTACTGGACAACAAGACCTTTGTGGAATACAAGAAGTATTATGTAGAAGACAGTTTCAAAAAAGCCTTGGACGATTCCACAATAGAAGCTGAATATACAGCTAAACTTATCAATTTCAAAAAGACACTGCCCGAGCCCGCCAAGTCCTATGCGGAAGAACTGTTGCAGATTTTTGAAAAGTTCTATACAAATATTAATTCGGAAGAGCAGACCAAGAGTCGCAAGGCTGATTATGAAAAATTTAAAAATTACTACTTGCCCGAAACTATTAAGTTGTTCTCAGAATATGAAAAGATATGCAGCAGCGGGGTTCAACTGGAAGATGAGAGAATTTTAAAAATTGAGATAGAAGAGGCGTTGAAGGAGATTTTAGCATCTTTTAAAAACTTGCTGGAAACTACATTTGAAACTAATTATATGGATATAAAGAGCGATATTTCAGTGTTGAAATCCATGCTCAAGAATGAAGGTTATATGGACGAGGATTTTAAGTAGGAGGAAAAATGGACAAGGAAATCAAATTAACTTTAGAAGAAAGCGAAGACGAAAATCTGCAAACTATTGCCGATATTGAAAAGAAAGCGGAAGTCAAAGAATCAAAGCCCGTTGAGCTGCAATTAACTGAAGAAGAACAAAAGCAAATAGACGAATTCTCAAAGAAGATCGACATCACCAACACCAATATGGTGATTCAATACGGAGCCGGTGCGCAAAAGAAGATAGCCAATTTCTCCGAACAAACATTGGAAAAGGTCAGAACCAAGGATTTGGAAGAAGTGGGAGATTTGCTGAGCAATGTGGTGACGGAACTTAAAAATTTCGATATTACTGAAGAAGACAAGGGTATTGTAGGATTTTTCAAAAAAGCCATGAACAACGCCAACAGCATAAAAGCGAAGTACACCAAGATCGAAGGCAATGTGGAAGAAGTTCAAAAGAGCCTCGAAAAACATCAAATCAGACTTTTAAAGGATCTGTCCACCCTTGATTACATGTACGATTTAAATAGGGATTACTACAAGGAACTGGTAATGTATGTGGAAGCCGGCAAGAAAAAACTGTCCGTGGCAAGGGGCGAAGAACTGCCTGCCCTTGAAGAAAAAGCCAAGGCATCAAATCTGCCCGTTGACGCTCAAAAGGTAAATGACTACCAAAATATGATAAACAGATTTGAAAAGAAACTCCACGATTTGGAACTTACAAAGACAATTTCTCTTCAAATGGCACCGCAAATAAGAATGGTACAGGCATCAAACACCGTCATGGTGGAAAAAATTCAATCTACCATAGTCAATACAATTCCCCTTTGGAAATCTCAAATGGTTCTGAATTTAAGTGCAAATCACTCCTTTGAAGCTGCCAAAACCCAAAAGGAAGTCACGGATTTCACCAATGATCTATTGAGAAAAAACGCAGAAATGGTTAAGCAAAGCACCATCGAAACGGCTAAAGAATCCGAAAGAGGAATCGTGGATCTGGAAACTATCAAGTACACAAATCAGGCTCTTATAGATGCCTTAAACGAAGTGAGAAATATTCAGATTGAGGGCTCAAAGAAGAGAGAAGAAGCAAGCAAGGAATTGATTAAAATTGAAGAAGACTTGAAACAATCACTTCTTAAATAAGTTATAATAAAAATTACGAAAAATATTCAAAAAACACAATCGCCGATTAAATTATTGACTCAACAGTAAAATATAAGGACTCAGAAGTAAAATCTGAGTCTTTTTTGTTGAATCATAAATTTGAACTAAAGGCATAGTCTATCATATTTTGCATTGCTGTTTGATATTTTGCATGATTCATCCTACATATACTTTTTGAAAGCTTCTATCTATATTCACTTTTTGTATGTCGACGCACCAATTATATTAGTTTGGTTCGAGCATCTTTCCCTATGTTTTCAAATTTATATTTAATATTTTGCCGGTTCATTCCATATCTACTCTTTAAATGGTTTTATCTGTATTAACTCCCCGTAGGGGCGGATGCCCACAATCGCCCGCCACCAAGTAACTTTTTATGCACAGCTTATAATACAGTCCTTAGGCACATTAAAAATCCCCGGCATAGCCGGGTGTATATGTATTTATTTGGTAAAAGATATTTGTAATTATAAAATTATTTTGAAAGAGCTTTTCCAAGTTCCTTGCATTTTTCAATGGCTTCATCATCAGGATCACCATAAGCAGTGAGGGCGTCGTATACGAGATTTGCCCCGGAAGTTCTCACTCTTTCTTCCCAATCAACCATCCATTGACCCTCATTCCATTCATAAGAACCGAAAATTGCAATTTTTTTACCCATCAGTGAATTTTCGCATTCGGCAAACATCGGTTCAAAGCTGTATTCTTCAAGCACTTCATCTCCCATGGCAGGACAACCGAAGCCTATGGATTCAAATTCACCCAATTTATTTGCTGAAAAATCATCAGAAAAGAACAACTCTACATTTGCCCCTGCTTCCTTAGCACCTTCTACAACTGCATGAGCCATTTTTTCGGTGTTACCTGTTCCCGACCAATATACTACCGCTACTTTTTTCATAATTAATTCCTCCATTAAAATTTTTTATTATATCTATAGCCTTATATCCTTTTTTATAGAGATATATGAAACTATTCTTACATCTGTGAAAATCTTTAAAAATCTCCTCACATTTTTTTGTATTTTCATAAACTTTCCAAGTACCCGACTTTTTAAAACATTTACCTTTGTGCTTGATAAAACCCATGACATCACCGAGCGGATACCCCAAGAATATCCCGATTTCATGAGGAAACTCATTGCAGTTTTTCAGTCTATCTTTTAGATTTTCCAACGTGGAATCTAAATTAAAATCCCTGTACGAATATGTAGATAAAAAGTCTTGATTGCTTTTATAATTTAATAATTTTTCCAACAAAGGTCTGTTGAAAACATAAACCAAATATTTTTCATCAGTTTCCTTTAATATTCGGATTTCCATATTAAGAGAGTTTAGATTAAAATTCCAAAGGGAAAGGTCTTTTTTGCTTATTTCATTTTTATTGATTAAAAAAATATTTCCAACTTTTTTCCCGGCCAGTGTCGGGGCACAATATTGAATAAGATATTTTTCCAATTATTACCTCCTTGATTGATCTATTTATGTAGGTAGATGAAAGTCCAACTTCAAATAAAACTTTCAACACCGATATTATGATAATAATTATCAATCTAATAAATATACCACTATTTTTATTCCGAGTCAATTTATATGAATTAAAAATATAATTTTTTTCAAATATCTTATATTGGTATTTAAAATCCGATTTTAGAGCGAATTTTCTCAAAATAACGATATTTATATTGAAAGAAATATAACGGGCGGATGAAGGCATCCGCCCCTACAAAAGGAAGGCGATATAAAAAAATGTACGGGACGATGCCCTCATCGTCCCGTCTAATTACAATGGAAATATTAATCTATTTAGCAAAAATTTTATATTAAATTTTTTAGTGAGGTCTTTTCTAAATATGGCATATTAATTAAAGTAAAAACGTTGTTTTCCTTTTCAAATATTTGTTTTGATTTATTTTCTTTATATAAATTCAATTTGTCCTTTTCTAAAATACAAAAGAAATATTTATTATCATCGGTTAGACAATATATATTATTTTCAATTAAAACAATTTCAGCTTCTGCATAATTGTCATGATTATATACAATGCACTTATTATTTTCTCTGATTGATATAGTCGTGTTATTTGATATGTATGTCCCGGCTAACCTGTATATTTCATTCGGTTTTTGCCATAGATACAGCGTAATCATCATTAATACTATATTTAACGTGATAGTAAATAAAAGTAATATTTTTTCATTGATTTATCCTTTATAGGTTTTTAAATATCTGAATTTCAATAATTATTGAAATTCAGATATGTTAGATTGTAAAATTAAATGCAACACTGACAGTATTAAATTATTATACTGATTTTGGCTGTAGAGTATAATTATCTAAAACGTGATTATAAACGGTTTGCCATAATACTTTTGGACTGTCAGGAGTAGTGCCTGAATGTTTATAAATATTGACTTTATTTACTCTATAGGTTTTATATATGTAAAGTTTAAAGTAATCATAGGTATTTGGAACAGATACGTAATATCCTACAGTGTTAGAAGTAGAGGCTATCCCTAAAGAAACACCGAAATGATACGGAATTCCACTGAATGAAACTCCTACAGAAACAACCGGTCCACCATTATCTATCCAGAAAAAGCCGCCTCCTGTAGGAAATCTAACTCCATTAGGTGGTTGATTCCCTGCATATCCTTCTGCTGTAACATACTTTGTATCAACTATTTCTGAAGAGTAGTAATTATGATCTCTAAGGATTAAATCATTTACATAGTTATTAATTTCAAACATTTGTTGTTCAAGGTCTTTATCAATATCTTCTTGAGATTTATGTATTGTCAATTTTGATAAATTCTCAGAATAAAATATTTTTTCATCTATATGTTGTTTAAATGGATCTTTAAATGTCATATCTGAAGCAAAAGCAATTTCAGGAACTAAAGACGTGCAAAATAAAGCTATAATTAAATTAATTATAAAAATTTTTAGAAACTTCATTGTATATTTTCCTTTATATAATGAAGATTAGAAGTTGACTTTACACCTGTGTTATATTTTCATCGGTATCCCCTCCTATAAAAATAATTTAATGGGATTGATTTTATTTATTAAATACCCGCATTGATAAAAAATAAAAAATATTCTATAACATATTTTATTTTTAAAATGAAAAAATGGTAAGGCGATAAACGTTCTAATTTTGTTACGGCTTATGTTAATTACTATTTTAATTTAAATCACTTTAAAAATAGGAATATTTAGTATAATATATTACAAGCAAAGAGGTGTATTAAAATGTTTGATAATGACACTATTAGCGCTATTTCCACCGCAACGGGAGAAGCGGGTATAGGAATTGTGAGGATGAGCGGAGAAAAATCCGTGGAAATCGCCGATTCTTTATTCAAGTCCGTTTCAAAAAAAACTCTTGCGGATAGCGAAAACAGAAAATTGATGTATGGTCATATTTATGATGGCGATAAACTTATAGATGAAGTATTGATAGTCAAGATGGTCAAGCCTCATACCTACACAAGAGAGGATGTTGTGGAGATATATTGTCACGGCGGAATTATTTCCGTGCGCAAGATATTGAATCTCACGCTGGAAAGAGGTGCAAGGCTTGCTGGTAGAGGAGAATTTACCAAGAGGGCATTCCTCAACGGAAGACTTGATTTGACACAGGCAGAAGCTGTAATCGACATAATAAAATCGAAGTCAGATCATGCATATGATATGAGTATAAGACAGTTGGAAGGCGGACTGAAGGGAGTTTTACAGGAGATCAGGGACAAATTGGTATCAATGAACGCTCTCATAGTTGCCAATATAGATTTCCCCGAAGATGAAATAGAGGAAGCGACTTATGACGGACTTAAGAAGGATGCGGATATAGCCCTTGAAGAGGTGGACAAATTAATAGAGAATTCTCATAAAGGCATGCTCATAAGGGATGGAATAAACACTACTATTTTAGGCAAACCCAATGTGGGCAAGTCTTCCCTTTTAAATGGAATGCTACGCTTTGAAAAGGCGATTGTCACCGATGTGGCAGGCACTACCAGAGATATAATAAGTGATTATATAAATTTAGACGGAATTCTTTTAAAATTAACTGATACGGCGGGTATCAGAGATACTGAAGATGTAGTTGAAAAAATCGGTGTGGACAGAGCTAAGTCACAAATTGAGGATAGCGATTTGATCATAGCTATATTTGACAGCTCAAGGGCTTTTGATGACGATGACCGAGAAATCATCAGGCTGATTGAAGATAAAAAAACGGTAATACTCCTTAACAAATCGGATTTAACTACAGCGGTCACGGAAAAAGATATTGAGGATTTAATAGGCGAAAGGGATTATATAAAGATATCCGTGACAAATACCGAAGAAATTTCAAAGATAGAAGATTTGATAAAGGAACTTTTCTTCCAAGGTGAAATTTCACAGAACAACGATATATATGTGAACAATTTAAGGCATTTGGAAGCCTTGAAAAAAACACGAAGAGCTTTACTTGATGTCATTGACGATATAAACAATGAGATATTTCTGGACTTGATGGAAGTGAATTTGAATATGGCCCTGTCTTCCTTGGGAGAAATCACGGGCGAAACGACTACTGAAGACATATTGGACAAGGTATTCAGCGAATTTTGTATTGGAAAGTAGGAAAATAATTTGGACGTAAAAAATTATATAAAGGGAGATTATGATGTAGTTGTAGTGGGAGCAGGTCATGCAGGCTCCGAAGCGGCTCTTGCCAGTGCACGAATGGGGATGAAGACTGCACTACTGTGCATAAATCTGGACTCAATAGCAGCCATGAGCTGTAATCCCAATATCGGCGGCACGGGAAAGGGCCACCTGGTTAGAGAAATAGATGCTCTGGGCGGTGAAATGGCGAAGGTCATAGATGAGAGTTTTATTCAATCGAGAATGCTCAATACTTCAAAGGGACCTGCTGTTCACTCTTTAAGAGTGCAAGCTGACAAGAGAATGTACCACGAAGTGATGAAGAGAGTTTTGGAAAATCAGGAAAATCTCGATCTCTATGAAACTGAAGTTGAGGATTTAATAGTTGAAGATGGAAAAATAAAGGGAGTAGTTTCCAAGACGGGAGCGGTCTACAGCACAAAGATCGTCGTTCTTTCCACCGGAACGTATTTAAAGGGCAGAATTTTCATAGGAGAGCTGAACTATGCTTCAGGACCTCAAGGATTCAGGCCGGCGGGTAAACTTTCAGGTGCATTGGAAAGACTGGGGATAAAACTCATGAGATTGAAGACCGGCACACCTGCCAGGGTTTTGAGATCATCTCTTGATTATGAAAAAATGGAAGTGCAACGAGGCGATGAACGAGTTGTTCCCTTTTCCTTTTTAAATATTGACAAGGACTTGAACAAGCACCAAGAGGAATGTTATCTGACCTACACCACTGAAAAATGCCATGATATCATAAGGCAAAACTTGAACCGATCGGCTTTATATTTAGGGGATATCGAAGGAGTCGGTCCGAGATACTGCCCTTCTATTGAAGATAAAGTGGTCAGATTCAGTGATAAAGACTCTCATCAAGTATTTATAGAGCCGGAGGGTCTTACCACTGATGAAATGTACGTGCAAGGCGTCAGTTCTTCCCTGCCGGAGGAAGTGCAAAATGAATTTTACAAGGAAATAATAGGGCTTGAAAGCGTGAAGATTCTAAGACCTGCCTATGCCATAGAGTATGACGCCATAGATGCCACGGAACTCAAGAGGACATTGGAACACATGAATATCGAGGGACTTTACTTCGCAGGACAGATCAACGGTTCGTCGGGATATGAAGAAGCTGCGGCACAAGGCATAATCGCAGGTATCAATGCCGCTTTAAAGATAAGAGGCGAAGAACAGATAGTGCTCAAGAGATCGGAAGCCTATATCGGAGTGCTCATAGACGACCTTGTAACAAAGGGAACTAAGGAACCCTACAGAATGATGACGGCAAGAGCTGAATATCGACTGACTCTAAGACAGGACAATGCGGACCTTAGACTGACGGAGACGGGCAGAAAAATAGGTTTGGTCACAGATGACAGATACGAAGGCTATTTGTACAGAAAGAATGTTATAGAGTCGGAACTGCAAAGATTGGCATCTATAAAGGTCAATCCCGCAGAAGAAAACAACAAAAAACTTGAAGAACTGGGCAGCACACCTATCAAAAGCACTCAAAGCATAAAGGAACTAATTAGAAGACCGGAGCTTAGCTATGACCTGACTGCAGTATTTGATCCGCAAAGACCGCAGATAAGACCTGATATAAGAGATTCTGTGGAGATAGAAATAAAGTATGAGGGTTATATCAAGAAGCAACAAGTACAAATAAACCAATTCAAAAAATTGGAGAGCAAGAAGCTGAATATAGACATGGATTATTCAAAAATAGACGGATTGAGACTGGAAGCTCGTGAAAAATTAAACAACATAAAACCGGAATCCATAGCTCAAGCTTCCAGAATTACAGGAGTATCCCCTGCCGATATAAATGTTCTGTTGATATACTTGGAACAACAAAGGAGAAAAAATGAAGTTAGCACAACTGATAAGTGATTTCGGACTCAACGAGGATTGCACGCAGGACTTGGAAAAATACAAAGAAGTGCTTCTCAAATGGAACGAAGTTATGAACCTCACTGCCATAACAGACGATGAGGAAATAAATGTTAAACATTTTTTGGATTGTCTTTCTCTTTTCAAGACAAATTATTTAGAAGGAAATAAATCCGTAATAGATGTGGGAACGGGAGCCGGTTTTCCCGGAGTAGTGCTTAAAATCTACAACAGAGATTTGCAAATCACGCTTATGGATTCATTGAACAAGAGAATAAAATTTTTGGATGAAGTGGTGAAAGAATTAAATCTTCAAGGAGTTGAAACTCTTCATGCAAGAGCCGAAGAACTGGCAAGAAATAAAGACTACAGAGAATCCTATGATGTAGCCACATCAAGAGCCGTTGCAAATCTGTCAACTCTTTGCGAATATACACTCCCCTTTGTGAAAATCGGCGGTCATTTCATAGCCATGAAAGGTCCCGAATACGAAGCGGAACTGCAAGAAGCTGATAAAGCAATAAAAATCCTCGGAGGGAAATTGGAAAAAGTCATAAAGACAGAACTCCCGGGAGATATTATGCATTACCTGCTTATAATAAAAAAAATAAATGCCACTGATAAAAAATACCCCAGGGGCGGAGGAAAACCCAAGAGCAAACCGCTATGATCCCGAGAAGTTCTCGGGATTTTTGTATGAATATAAATATAAAAATTTAAATTAAAATGAAAAACAGCAAAAATAAAATAAAAGCATAAAAAAATCCAGTAAAATGTATAAAAATATAGCAAAAATTCTTAATTAATAGATAAAAAGAAATCTATGCTCCACGTGGAGCATAAATTGTTCTATTTGAATTAAATATATGCTTCGTGTATAATGATATAAAGGAATGCTCCACGTGGAGCATTTTGAAAAAGTTTGTATGTTTTTCAAAATCGGGAGGAATTATGGGAAAGGTTATAAGTATTTTCAATCAAAAGGGCGGTGTGGGCAAGACTACCACAGTTGTGAATTTGACTGCCGCCCTGGCAAAGAAGAAACACAAGGTGCTGTTGGTGGATATAGATCCTCAGGCAAATGCTTCTTCCGCTCTTTTAAAGGAAGAAGCGGAAAGGAATATCTACGACCTTTTGATAAATGATAGCGAAGATGTCATCTATAAGACGAACACACCGAATCTGGATATAATTCCCTCTTCTTCGGATCTTGCCGGAGCTGAGATAGAGATATCAAATTCGCAAAATTGGCAATATATTTTGAGAAACAAATTGAAATTTGCACTTGAAAGCTATGACTATATCTTTATTGATTGTCCTCCGTCCTTGGGAGTTTTATCAATTATTTCCCTGGTGGCATCAGACAGCATATTGATTCCGGTGCAAAGCGAGTACTATGCCCTTGAAGGCGTGGGACAACTGATGAATACCATCACTTTGGTAAAAGAGAATTTTAACGAAGATATAAAAGTTGAAGGCGTGTTGATGGTTATGTACGATAGCAGAACTAATCTGTCTGCCGGTGTAAAGAATGAAGTGGCAGAGTTTTTCGGGGACTTGCTCTACGACACATTGATCCCCAGAAATATACGATTGGCCGAAGCACCCAGCTTCGGTAAAAATATATTTGAATACGACAGATTTTCCAAGGGTGCAAGAGCTTATAACAAACTTGCAAAGGAATTTTTAAGCAGAAACAAGGTGAATAAATGAGAAAAATGACTTTGGGAAGAGGTATTAACAATTTTATTAAGGATTCCGATGCAGTGGAGAAATTGTTGAAGGAAGAGGATTCTTCCAAACTGGAAACAGTAAAGATATCTGACATAATAGTTAATGAAGATCAAGCCAGAAAGCATTTTGACGAAGAATCGCTGCAGGAGTTGGCAAATTCAATAAGGGAATTCGGAATAATACAACCTCTCATATTGAGAAAAAAAGATGACAGGTACATGATAATAGCCGGCGAAAGAAGATTCAGAGCAGCACAGATGCTGGAATTTGAAGAAGTGCCGGCGGTTATTAAAGATATAGACGACGAAAGTGCCGACAAGATATCTCTGATAGAAAATGTTCAGCGAAAGGACTTAAATCCCATTGAGGAAGCGTCCGGGTATAAAAATGTAATAGACTCCTACGGTATCACGCAGGAACAATTGGCACAAGCTTTGGGAAAAAGCAGGCAGTATATAGGTAATACCATGAGGCTTTTGAAGCTGGATCACAGAGTTATAGAACTGATGCAAAAAGGTCTGCTCTCTCCCTCTCACGGTAAACTTCTACTTAGCATAAAGGACAAGGACAGACAGTATTCCGAAGCCAAGAGAATCGTGAAACTGGGTAACACCGTAAAGGAGACCACCTATATCATAAATAACAGGAGAAGACCCGAACCCGATATTTACATTGAAAGAGCAAAAAGAGACCTGTCCGATATTTTAGGTACAAAGGTCATGATAAAAAACACAGGCAAAAAGAAAAACATAGTTATCGAATACTATAACGACGAAGATCTATCGAGAATTTATGAAAAAATAATGGGCAGTGATTTTTGATGCAATATTTAAATGTTTACTTTATGAATGTATATGCAAAGAACAAATTGAGCGGCAAGACCGTTGCCGGAGTTTTCAACCGTGAGCAATTCGTGGATGTGGACATGCAGAAGCTTTCGGAAAACCTCAATCAATCCACCGTCGCCTTTGTCAACAGGATTGATGTGGACAACTTTGAAGCAAAATTTTATTGTGGAAATAAAGAGGAGAATTTCTGTGGTTATGCGGCAATAGGCACATTTTACACCCTTGCCGAAAAAAATTACATAATGCCTATCGAACAGGGCGTTAAAAATGTGGTGCTCAAAACGGGAAAGGGAAAGATCGAAATCGAACTGCACTATAGAAATTCTGAAATTGATCACGTGTCCTTGAAATTTCCAAAAATTGAAGTGGAAAGTGAAGTTCCTCAAGAAGAACTTCTCAGAGTGCTGAACATTTCAAGAGAAGATCTAAGGTCGAATAATATCTACACTGCGAAGATACACGGTTCACAGCACAAACAAGTGGTTGTACCACTGAAAAATGCTGAATTTGTGCAAGATCCTGAATTTATCGCAGACGAAGCGGAAAAATATTTTCGAAAAATGGACTATGACAGCCTTGAATTGTTGGCATTAAAAGGAGAAAATGATGTCTTCAGAAAATGGATCTACCCAACCTCACAATCGGATAAGATCGACAATTCCGAGGACATAACCGACCTGTCCTTTTACTATCTCTTTAATGAAGGTCTGGTCAATGAAGACAAAGAATTTCGTCTAAACGGTGATTACGTATTTTCCTTGAGAAAACCCGAGGACGGAATAGTCAGACTGGAAGCAAGAGCAAGTATATATTTGAACGGAATATTGAATATATGAGGTGTTAAAAATTAAAAAGAATAGAAAATATAGAAATAAAAACAGGACAAAGCTATTTGTTACGCTGTTTTTTATATTGTTACTGGTTCTATCCTACAAGATGCTCTCAGGCAGAAACAAAATAATGCACTTGGAACTGAAAAACGTATCCTATGTGGAACTCATAAGGTTCGATGTGAATTATATGACCAGTATCAACGATTCTGCAAAACTCAGAGATATATTGATAATGCTCAATTCTCTCAAGGGCGAACCTGCACAATTTGACAGCGATGAATCCACAGGACCTGATTTTATAAATGTATACGACAAAAATTTCAACAAACTGGAAATTGCTAAATTTGAAAGTTTTTTAAAATACGACAACAAGTGGTATAAATTGGATAACGGAAGCATTGAAAAATTCAATAAAGTGTTTAAAAACAGCAAACAGCTTTGACAACGTGAAAGTTGATTTATAATAAAAAATTAACTCGGTATTTTGTAAGTATTACAGAATATCGGGTTTTTTATTGTAATAATATTATTGCATCGGAATTGTTGATATTTATTATCGATAGTATTTCTTTAATATTGTATTTATTTTTTCTAAGTGGATACCCGAGTTCTCCCGTTGTATTTTGATTTGTATTATATCTGCATTAAGGTTTTATGCAGGGATAGTAGATTAATACGGACGATTGGGGAATCGTCCACTACTTTGGTTGTTGGTTATTTAGTGTAGTACCCATCCATTTTAGTTGTAGGTGCAGGCATCCACGCCATCCCCTTATATTTGTTTTATACATTATAGTGTGTATTGTTGGAGATATTCAATTTTTGTAAAGCGGCGTTATTTATATGGTACTGCAGTTATCGTCCTTACATTTACATATTGCATTCACTTTCATCAGGGGCGGTGCCCACGTCTGTCCTATAGATTTTGTTGTCGATTATAATCCAAGATTTATAGAATCGCTTCCTGCAGTGTATGAGAAAACCCTCGGATTATTCTCCGAGGGTTTATTGTCATCTATATCTATAGAGGTTTTTTAAAAATTGCGATCCATTGTTCAAGATTTCTATTGAACTCATCTTTCCCTGTCCTTCTGTCTAAGTGGTGGCTGTTGGATGCTTCCACTATTTCCCAGTAGAACCAATCTGATTTATCCATGTCGGGGAAATCTCTCACTTGTGACTGTAAATTTTTAACTGCAATTTCATCTGCCACTCTGTCGAACATTCTGTTCAGTGTAGTAGCCGCTTCCGCTCTTGTCAGGAGATTGTCAGGTCTGAAACTTCCGTCTTCATATCCGATTATCCTCTTATTGCCATAGATTTTGTTGATTTGAGATTCGTACTTGTGACCCTTGATATCTGCAAAATCAGACACATAACTGTTGTCCTTATCTATTTGTGCAAGCATATTGGCAAATTCCGCTCTCGTTATTTTATCATCAGGTCTGATATTACCATCTTGAGCATCTAACATATTGTGCTTCAAAGTCGCATTTATATAGGGCAGGTACCAAGCACCTTCATATACATCTGAATAATCGGGCTTTGAACCGTCGCTTAAATCCAGATTTGCAAGCCTTGTAACCATAGCAGCAGCTTCAGCTCTTGTAAGACTTCTTTGAGCCTTTACCTCCCCGTCATCATATCCCTCAATATAAGCAAGATGAGTTTCTGTAGGTTTGATATCCCCTTGATCATTATCATCATATTCGTCTAACACCAGCAATTGACCTGTAAGAACAGGCTTAACCGGTTGAGGTTTAATTATAGGAACTATTGGAATTACGGGAATTTTTCTTTTCCATTGAGCGGTGAAAGTATGATCGCCTGTAACTGAGAAGGAATCTCCTGGATTATAGACTGTATCTCCCTCTTTCCAACCGACAAATTCATAGCCCTCTCTGGTTGGCGGATCTATAAGAGTAATAGTTTCACCAACAAGGAATTTTTCCGTCTTCTTATCCGAACCATCGTCGAATACACCTTCATTAGCCAAGTAGGTGACAGTTTTTTCAGCTTTCCATTGAGCGGTGAAAGTATGATCGCCTGTAACTGAGAAGGAATCTCCTGGATTATAGACTGTATCTCCCTCTTTCCAACCGACAAATTCGTAGCCTTCTCTGGTGGGCGGAGCTATAAGAGTAATAGTTTCGCCTGCGTGGTGTTCCTCTTCTATTACCTTATCCGTACCGTCACTGAATACACCCTCATTAGCCAAGTAAGTGACAGTTTTATCGGCGGTTTGATAGTATACATCGTAATTATTCAGCAAACTTGTCCTTGGCAAATCATGTTTAACATCAGATTCGTCGGAGAATCCCAGATTTGTAAATTTCTCAAAATTCTCAGGTGGTAAGTATAAGCCATTTACTCCTATATTGCCTTCAAAATAAGTTGAACTGTCAATTGTCAGATTTTGGTAGGGGTCTGTATCCACTATGGGATCTGACAACGGCACAGGATCTTCGGTGCTGTGTTGTGATGTGTAGATTGCGCCGCCCCAGTTGGCTTTGTTGTTGATAAATTTACTTTCGTCTTTAATTATCGCACTTGCTGGTTCAAAAACGTAAAGACCTCCGCCGTGACGACCTGCAGGATCTATTGCTCCACCTTGACCTGTATCGTTTCCGTTAAATTCCACACCGGAAAATTCTCCCGAGCCTTCTCTAAGTAGGACTCCAGCTCCGTATCTTGCGGAGTTGTTTTTTACAGTGGAGCTTGTCATATTGAGAGTGTCCCCGGCTGCCATCAATAGAATGCCGCCGCCCTGACCTGTATCGGGATATCCGGAAGCAGCATGAGCGATATTTCCTTCCAATGTAGAGCTATCGACAGTCAAGCTTCCGCTGTTTAAAGCTATACCGCCGCCGAAGAAAGACGAATTTTCAGACACTGTGGAACTATTTTTAATAGTTGCCTGTGCATTTTTATACAAGTATATACCGCCGGCATAACGGTTTGAGGCATTTCCTTTTAACGAGGCGTTATCGACGGTTAAAGTTCCGCCGGACATCTCTATACCGCCACCACGACCGGCTCTATTTTCCTCTACTGTAGAAGAAGTGATGTTTACAATTCCTCCGTATGCCATTACTCCGCCACCGAAGGGAGACTGGTTATTTGCCACTACTGAATTATTTGCAATATCCACTGAGCCGCCTGAAAGGCAGATACCGCCGCCTGATTTTGTAGATATATTTCTTTGCACTTTTGACCCTTCAATAGTCAATTTTCCTTTAACATTATAGATACCACCGCCATAGGAAGATGAATTATTTTCTATTGTGGAATTTTTGGCGGATACAACAGTATTTTCACGCATATAGACACCGCCGCCGTTGTTTTTAGCGGTATTGCCGGAAATAGTTGTATTTTCAATGGTCACTGTTTCCGCCTTTGGACCCACGTAGATACCGCCACCATTTGCGGAAGCGGTGTTATCTTTGATTAAAGTTCCGGTGATAGTAGCTGTGTTGTTGGCATATATAGCACCGCCATACGCTGAAGTATTGGATTCAAAGGAGCCACCTGTAACTGTTAAAGGAGAATGTGAATAAACAGCTCCGCCGAGCTCTGCCGAAGAATTGTTTTTAAATGTTGTATCCTTGATGTTGATTTTTGAAGATGACCAAACATTTAAAATGCCACCGCCATACTTAGCAGAGGTGTTACCGGAAATCTCAGCTCCATCTATATTTAAAACAGAATTGGCTTTAACACATATAGCGCCGCCGCCGAATTCAGAAGTAGCTGTACAATTTCTTATTATGTTGCCGGGATTTATTGTAAGCTCACAATTGTCTCTCACATAGACTCCGCCGCTACCTTCGTTTTGAGAGTCATTGAAGGTACAATTTTCCACAATTACATTGGTGTCAAAGAGTACTTTTGCACCGCCGCCTATAATGACACCGCCCTTTGTGCCGCCTGTTCCGTCTATGGTTACATTATTGAATTTTACATGGTAATCGGTATAATCTGCAGGTAAATTCGTAGGGGCTGAGATATTGATCAAGGGACCGGTGTTTTCATTATCTCCTTGATATATCTTGTGACCGTTGCCGTTTAACTCGCATAGATAGTGAATAAAAATAGGATCTACGGCGAAATCTGCACCGAATCCGGGTGTGTCTTCAATAACCAGTCCTTGGTCATGTTCAGCGACCATATTACTCCTTCAGTGTCGGCATATCGTGTGGGATCACCGTTTAATATAAAGTATCTGTAACCTTGATGATGAGCGAAACGAATCTCCTTGAATATTTTGCCTGCAACTTCTCCAGTGGTGTCGCTCTCAGATTCATAAAGCTTGGTTTCCGAAGGCAGTACAAAACTTTGTCCGTCCTTGCGTGCAAAGGTCAGAAAAGTTTCGCTTGCAGCTTGATTAAACTGTTCGTCAGTGATTTGAACCAAACTCTTGTACCAAGTTGTATCATCGCTGCCTCCGTGATGTTTAAAATAAAAGTGTCTTCCGTCCTCCGTAGTTGCTATAAAGCTCCAGTTATTGCCATTTATTTGAGTGGGGGGGTAGTTTGAGCAAAGGCTTTTCCTCCCGGAGCGAATGAGAACAGGAAGACAAAAACTAAACTAAGTAAAAATTTTAAAATATTTTGTCTTTTCATTTGTTTCTCCTTTCTTACTTTAATATAGTAATTTCCTCTGCATTAATTATAATAAAAATTTGTCCTGAAATCTACAGTAAATTAATGCAATTAAATCACTCTGTACTGCGTTTCTCGACCGGATAACACATCATCCACACCCTTTGCCGTCATTATGATTGTTTTTTCCAAGGCTTCTTCTGTGGTACCTCCTATATGAGGCGTTATGATCAGGTTGTCCAGTTGGAAAAAAGGATGATTTTTGTCTATTGGCTCTTGTACCGTGGCATCTATTGCCGCTCCGGCTATGATTTTATCCTGCAATGCCTTTAATAATTCCTTTTCTTTGACTAATGTACCTCTTGATGTGTTTATGAGGAAGGCGGTTTTTTTCATTGATTGCAGTTCTTTAAGCCCTATGCTGTTGTCCGTCTGTGGAGTGGAAGCCATGCACAGACACAGGAAATCGCAGTTTGCAATGACCTGTTCTCTGTCCGTAGTCAAGTGAACATATTCCGGAGCATCTTTCATTCTTCGATTGTAGGTGAGTATTTTCATGCCTAAGCCTAAGTGGGCAATTTCCGCCAAGGCTTTGCCGATATTCCCGTAGCCGAGGATGCCGAGGGTTTTGTTCTTCAGTTCCATGTAATTTAGCTGATATTTTATGCCGAAGTTACCCTGTGCATAATTTTTTACACTGAAGGTTATCTGTCTTGCCAAGTCAAAAATCAGAGCCATGTTCAGTTCCGCTACGCTCCTTGCATTTGCTCCGGGAGCATTGACCACCGCCACATTGTTGTCCTTTGCTGCAGTTGTATCGACTATGTCCGTACCTGTACCGTGAACTCCTATGACCTTTAAATTTGAGTTCTCTATTATTTCTCTGTCGAAGTTTACAATTCGTATTATTGCACCGTCCACGTCTTTTAAATCTTCAGTTATCTGTTTTTTGTCTAAGGATTTTGAGTACTTTATTTCATAGCCTAAGTCTTCGAGATATTTTATGCCCGATTGGTGTACGGGTTCCGTTATTAAAATTTTCATTATATCACCACCTTATTTTATTGTATCAGATTAAAGATTTATGTTGTTATTGGGTAAATGTATATAGATATACAATAAAATTTATAACTCCAAAAATTTCGGGAGGAATTATGAAAAGAACAAAAATAGTAGCGACAATAGGACCTGCAAGCGACAGCGAAGAAAAGTTGAGGGAACTGTTCATAGAGGGTGTTGATGTGTGCCGACTGAATTTTTCTCACGGAACGAGGGATGAGCACCTTGTGAGGATCAACAGAATCAAAAAATTAAGAGAAGAGATGAATCTTCCCATAGCCATAATGTTGGACACAAAGGGTCCTGAAATCAGAATAGGAAAATTTAAAGACGATGCTGAATACAGGCTTGAAAGCGGAGATAAATTCACCATAACCACCAAGGATGTTGAGGGAGCGAGGGATATGGTGTCCGTTTCCTACAAAGATATGCCCGGGGATTTGAAGAAGGGATCCAGGGTGTTGATCGATGACGGACTTATCAGCATGATAGTGGAAGATATCAAGGATGATGAAATTGACTTGATGGTGGAAAACGGAGGTTTGATTTCTTCACGCAAGGGTGTTAATCTTCCGGGCATAGAGGTGAATTTGCCGGCACTTACAGAGAAGGACATGGAGGATATTCAATTCGGCGTGGAAAATGATATCGACTTTATCGCTGCATCTTTCGTCAGAAGCAGAGGCGACGTTTTAAATATCAGGTCGGTTTTGGAAGACAAGGGAAATTTCGACATTAAGATAATTTCCAAGGTGGAATCGAAGCAAGGTCTTGCCAATTTGGAGGAGATACTTGAGGTTTCCGACGGAATCATGGTTGCCAGGGGCGATTTGGGAGTGGAAATAATGACGGAAGAAGTGCCCATGGCGCAGAAAAAGATGATCAGGATGTGCAACTTGGCAGGTAAACCCGTGATTACCGCCACACAAATGCTTGATTCAATGGTCAGAAATCCCAGACCTACAAGAGCAGAAGCCAATGACGTGGCAAATGCGGTGCTGGACGGTACATCTGCAGTCATGCTTTCGGGAGAAACAGCCAGCGGCAAGTATCCTGTGGAATCCGTCAAGACCATGAGGAGAATTGTGGAAGTGACGGAGAAGTCTATCGACTTCAAGGAATTGCTCAAGAAAAAAATGGAGCTGAATTCAAAGAACATAACTAACGCCATAGGTAAAAGCGCCTGCACCATAGCCATGGATTTAGACGCACAGGCAATAATCACCGCCACCACATCGGGGACAACTACCAGAGCCATTGCCAAGTTCATGCCCAAGGCAAAGATCATAGCAACCACTGTAGATGAAAAAATAAGACGACAATTGAATTTGGAATGGGGTACCACAGCGGTAATCATAGCACCGGAGGCAAACACAGACCTGCTTCTTGCCAAATCCATTGAAAAATGTTTGGAGGAAGGACTTATCAATCCGGGAGACACTGTTGTGCTCACGTCGGGAGTACCTGCAGGATTGTCCGGATCCACCAATTTGATAAAGGTGCAGACTGTATCAAAGATAATGGGCAGAGGTCTGGGACTGGGAGATAAAATCGCAGTGGGCAGAGCTTTAGTGGTAAATTCAATGCAGGATTTGGAAGTGAATTTCAAGCCGGGCGATATATTGGTGCTGGGCAACACGGACAAAGAAGTAATGCCCTACTTGAAAAAATGCTCTGCATTGGTGGCAGAGGTTGAAGGCTATACTTCACATGCTGCAATTACGGGACTGTCACTGGAAATCCCCACTATTGTAGGAGTGAAAAACATAAGGAATTCAATAAATACGGGAGATATCATAACTGTAAATGCAAGTGAAGGTGTCGTAAAAAGATAATATGGGAAATAGAGTGGGATTTATCATTTAGATTTCACTCTATTTTTGTAAAAAAAGTGTATAATTTAACATGAGTAAACGATTACCTATAAATTGAAATTTACAAATAGAGAATAAACTGATACAATTTTAAAGGTTATGTTGAAAATTAAGTTATACTACTTGAAAGGAGTGACGGCTGATGAAAAATATAATAGTTGCCGGGAGCATAAATATGGATTTAGTTGTAAGATCTGATGAAATACCCGGCGTTGGCGAGACGGTTGCCGGAAATGAATTCTTGACAATACCTGGAGGCAAGGGAGCTAATCAAGCTGTTGCTATTTCTAAACTTGGCGGGAATTGTATTTTTTTGGGCAAGGTGGGCAAGGACGACTTCGGAGCGAGTGTCTTGAATTCCATGAACAATGCCAGTATAAATACACAGCTTGTGGAAAAGGAAGATTTGACCACGGGCATCTCCATAATAAATGTGGATTCCCACGGAAACAACAACATAGTTTTTTTGTCGGGGGCAAATTCCAAAGTTGATGAGGCATACATTGACAAAAATGCCGAGGTCTTTGATGATGCCACCATGGTGGTCATGCAGCATGAAATACCGCTGAGAACCGTTGAACACATTTTGAAACTGGCAAAGACAAAGGGAGTTACAACATTATTGAATCCTGCACCTGCAATGGATTTGACCGATGAAATAATAGAGAATATAGATATTTTAGTACCTAATGAGCACGAGCTTTCAAAAATCTCAAAAATGGAAGTAACAGATGATCAGTCAGTGATCAATGCGGCTAAAGCATTGCTTGACAAGGGAATTAAAAAAATAGTGGTGACCTTGGGTTCAAGGGGTGTTTACCTGGCTGACGGGGACATATCCAAGTTCTTCGACGCATATAAGACACGAGCGGTGGATACTACAGCTGCGGGAGACAGCTTCATAGGCGGATTCACAAATGTATATGCCGACACGGGCGATATTGAAAAAGCAATAGACTTCGGACAGAGAACGGCAGCCATAGCCATAACAAGGCTCGGAGCGCAGACATCAATACCGGACAGAGAAGAAGTAGAAAATTTTAATGTAGGAGGTTGAGATGGATCCTATTTTAAAAATGAAAAATATAAATAAATCCTTTCCCGGGGTCAAGGCACTGGACAATGTAAGTCTGAATGTCTACAAGGGAGAGGTAATGGCTTTGCTGGGCGAAAACGGAGCCGGCAAAAGCACTCTCATGAAAATATTATCCGGTTCTTATAAGGCGGACGGAGGAGAGATATTTTTAAGAGGTGAAAAACTGGACATTCATTCTCCGTCGGACTCCACTGACAAGGGAATCGCTATCATACATCAGGAATTGAATTTAATTCCCCACATGTCCGTTTATGAAAATGTGTTTTTGGGAAGAGAATTGTGCAATTCTCTGGGACTTTTGGAAAAGAGAAAGATGATCAGGAAGACCAAGGAAGTCTTGGAAAAACTGAACATAAATATAAATCCGAGAGTGAAAGCGGGCAGCCTGTCCATTGCACAGCAACAGATGGTGGAAATAGCAAAGTCGCTGTCCGTCAATGCGGATATAATAATATTGGATGAGCCCACGGACACCCTCACGGATAAGGAAGTAAAGGTTCTGTTCCAAATAATCGAGGAACTGAAAAAATCCGGCAAGGGAATAATATACATCTCTCACAGATTGCAGGAGATATTTGAGATATGCGACAGGCTCACGGTCTTGCGTGACGGTAAATTCATCGCCGAGCAATATGTCAGCGAAGTCAATGAAGACGACATAATAAAGATGATGGTTGGCAGAAGCTTAGACGAACAATTCCCCCACATAGACACCACGGGTAACGAAATTTTCAGAGTGGAACACTTGACCAACAAGTACATCAACGACATATCCTTCAATGTAAACAGCGGGGAGATACTGGGTATATCGGGACTTGTGGGTGCGGGCAGAACAGAACTGGCAAAGACCATATTCGGCACATATAAACTGGACAAGGGCAATATGTATTTACAGGGAGAGGAAGTAACACTCAAATCGCCCAAGGAAGCCTTGGAGAAGGGAATAGTATACGTATCTGAGGACAGAAAGGGAGAGAGTTTGGTAATTTCCATGGACGTCACGGAGAACATAACTCTCTCGGCACTGAGCAAGTTCATCAACAGTTTATTCATCAACAAAAGGCAGGAGCGTAAAGCCTCTGAGGAATATGTGCAAAAGATCAAGATAAAGACGCCGACGGTGAAACAAAGGGTCAAGAATTTAAGCGGGGGCAATCAACAAAAGGTAGCAATAGCAAAATCCCTTTTGACTGAACCCAAGGTGCTGATTCTGGACGAGCCCACAAGGGGTATAGATGTAGGAGCCAAAAAGGAAATCTACGAAATACTTAATAACATAAAACAACAGGGAAAGGCAGTTATAATAATTTCTTCAGATATGCAGGAAATTTTGGGAATGAGCGACAGAGTAATAGTTATGAACGAGGGGATTAAAAAAGGAGAAATCCCCAGAGAAGAAGTCACTCAAGAAAAAATTATGAGCTATATTATGAAAGTGGAGGATAATAAAAATGAATGCGAGAAATAAAGAATTATTAAATAAAGCCCGCCCGATCATAGGATTGATAATTTTTTCCGTTATCATAAGCTTTATGAGTGACAGGTTTTTAACTCTTAACAATTTATTCAACGTATTTAGACAGACATCCATCAATGCAATAATAGCTGTGGGGATGACCTTTGTAATACTGACATCGGGCATAGATCTGTCCGTTGGTTCCGTACTGGCATTTTCCAGTGCTGTGGCGGCATATATGCTGGCAAACGGCTATAATATATTCCTTGTGATAATAGTTGCACTGGGAATAGGATTGTTGGCAGGAACTATAAACGGTCTGTTCATAGCCAAGGGAGGATTACAACCTTTTATTGCAACTCTTGCAATGATGCAGCTTTTAAGAGGAGCGACATTGGTATTTACCGACGGACGCCCCATAGGTGTACCTACTAAGGAAGTATCACCCATATTCAGCTTCATAGGTAGGGGCAATGTTATGGGAGTGCACGTGCCTATATTGATAGCTGTAATTATATTTATAATAACCTACTTCATTTTGAATTACACTAAATTCGGAAGATATATATACGCACTGGGCGGAAACGAAGAATCGGCAAAACTTTCAGGTATCAACACCCACAAAGTGAAGATAAGCACCTATGCCATATCGGGAATTATGTCGGCTATAGTTGGACTTATAGTTTTATCAAGACTTTCATCGGCACAACCCACAGCAGGAGAAAGCTACGAAATGGACGCCATAGCCGCAGTTGTATTGGGCGGCACTTCAATGTCGGGCGGACAAGGCTCAATAGTGGGTACATTGGTCGGCGCACTTATAATAGGTATACTGAATAACGCACTGAATTTGATGGACGTTCAATCCTACTATCAAATGATAGCCAAGGCTGTAGTTATAATAGTGGCGGTACTTTTGGACAGAAAGAGCTAAGGAGGATATTATGAAAAAAACAACACTTCTTAATTCCCAATTATCGAAAGTGATAGCCAAGATGGCGCACAAGGACATGATTCTAATCGGAGATGCGGGTATGCCCGTACCCGAAGGAGTTGAATTCATAGACCTTGCACTGAAAAAAGACATTCCGAGATTTTTAGACGTGCTTGAAACAGTTCTTGAAGAACTTTATATAGAAGAAGCCATAATCGACTTGGAACTTCAAGGTACAAATGAAGATTTAAGAGGCAATATAAAAAATATAGTCGGCGATGCGCAACTAAGAGAAATTCCGCACGAGGAACTAAAGGATATCTCAAAGAACTGCGTAGCTGCCATAAGAACGGGTGAATTCACGCCCTACTCCAATATAATACTGGTATCGGGAGTAGTATTCTAAAGTTTTTAACCTGGGATTCCAGGTGAAATAAATGAAAGGAGTTTTTTAATGAAAAAATTTATTGTATCAATGTTAGCCATAGTTTTAGGGTTGTCATTAGTAGCTTGCGGAGGAAAGTCAAATAACGCAGCAGAAAATGCACCTGCAAACAACGCAGCAGAAAACAACGCAGCTGCAGAAACAACAGAAGGCGAAGGAAAGACCATAGGATTTGTAATCTCAACACAAACAAACCCCTTCTTCGTAACACTTAAAGACGGAGCAGAAGCAAAGGCAAAGGAACTTGGAGTGGAACTTATCGTTTTAGATTCACAAGATGATTCTGCAAAAGCAGCTTCAAATATGGAAGACCTAATTACAAGAGGAGTAGATCTCATAATTGTAAACCCCACAGACTCAGATGCAATAGTCAACAGCGTAGTTGCTGCAAATGAAGCGGGAATTCCGGTAATAACAGTTGATCGTGTATCAAACGGCGGAGAAATAGTAACATCAGTAGCATCTGACAATGTTGCCGGCGGAAAAATGGCAGGAGAATTCATAATTGAAAAACTTGGCGGCAAAGGTAAAGTAGTTGAACTTGAAGGAATTTCAGGAGCAAACTCAGCAATTGAAAGAGGACAAGGATTCAATGAAGCAATCGCAGAAAGCGAAATCGAAGTTGTAGCAAAACAAACAGCGGATTACGACAGAGCAAAGGGACTTGAAGTAATGGAAAACATCCTTCAATCTCAACCTGAAATCGATGCGGTATTTGCACACAATGATGAAATGGCATTGGGCGCATTGGAAGCTATAAAAGCTGCAGGCAAAGAAATCCTGGTAGTCGGATTTGATGCAACAGACGATGCGGTAGCATCAGTTGAAGCAGGTGAAATGGCAGCTACAATAGCACAACAACCCGACCTGATGGGAGCTCAAGCAATTGAATCGGCAGTAAAAGTAATCGACGGAGAAACAGTAGAAGCAAGTATTCCTGTTGACCTACAATTAGTAACTCAAAAATAATTAAGAAATCTAAAAAACAAGCTCATCTTAAGATGAGCTTGTTTTTTAAACTTAGAACTGGTTAAGCTCTTATTCCGGGAATATATAAAGATAAACACCATGAATTATTAGTAGGATCGCTAAAACCAATTTCTGCACCTTGGAAACCTATACTTAATTGAGGACCCTGTCCCCATGTATGTACATATGTAGCTGATATACTTGTTTCATAATTTCCTAATGAATATTTGCCTATTCTGACACTGGATTCCGAATTATTCATCCAGATGTATTCATTTGAGCCGAGATATATTAAATCATTGAATGCCCAAATAATACCTTTATTAGCATCAACTGTATCAATGTGGGAACCTAATGAATTAGAATTACCATAATTGTCAACTACTCTTATATAATCATTTCTTAAAGAAAAGTCTCCTCCCCATGATATACCTATATAGTCGTATCGCCAATCGGCTCCCATAGCATTGTTTCCGGGAGATATCCATCTTGTGAACAATGTTGACTTATATTCTGCGGGTCCGGTTTGATATATTTCAAAATATGCTTTTAAATTATTATATGTTCTTTCATCAACCCCTGAAGTAGCAAAGTTACTTGCCTTTAATTCCTCCACTTCCTTTTTATTCAACAATCTGCTATTTGTTATTATATTTTTTCCATCAATATTTTCTACAGTTTCTTCTACATATACATTTGCTTCTACAGCGCCAACTAATTCTCCATTATATATTTCACCATTTTCAAAAAAAGTTTTTTGTTTAAAACTTGTTTTTTCTATGAAGTTTGTTTCTATGTATGCTTCCGGGAATTCCTTTGATATAATCTCAATATCTTTAAATTGATCTTCAATTTTGGGTGATACTCTAATAGAGGTGGCAAAAACAGGTATACTGTTGAATAATAAAACAACTAATACTAACAAGCTTATCTTTTTCATTTAAAAAATACCTCCTTAATGCTATAATTATAATTGATAACGATTATCACAAGTAATTATAATTATAGCATTATTTGTATTTTATCCAACGCTGATATAATATTAATTGTAGATATTTACAGAATACTTAAAATATAAAAAGAAGTTTATTATGAAAAACGGTCGTAAATTTTTATATATATTCGGTTTTTTGTTTTTTATCTTTGTGGTTTCAATGTTTTATATTTATATAAGGACCTATGATACATTTATTATAAAAGATGAAAGGGATCTTATATATGCATTGGAAGAGACGGATTATTTGCCCTATAGAGATGAAGAAATTTATGAAACGAAGTTTAAAGATGGCTTGATATGCGTTTTATATAAAAACAAAAGATTTGACGGATATTTTATTTTTCGTGCCTTTGAAGAGGATAATTTGTTTAAAGACAGATATAGAAGTATTTATTTTAGAGACAACAATCCTTTAGATTCAAATTTGAATTGTGAGTATTTTAAGGGAGATGATTATTCTATAGGTTTTGTTTACGGAATAAACTTGAACAGTAAAACTTACAATACGGTTGTGCAAAGAAATGATAACGGTAAAGAGGTTGTTACTTATAATTTTAATAATTTATCGGGCAATTTTATACATACTATAAAATCAGGTAAACATTCAAGTTTTATGGCAGGCATATTCTCATCCCAAGAAAATCAAAACAGGTTTATAAATGAAGTAAAAGGAGATTGATTTTGTAGGGGCGGACGAAGGTGTCCGCCCGAAATATTTGGTTATTATTTGTTATTCTGGACGACGAGAGAACGTCTTTTACAAAGTATCAGTTAATGGATGAGAGAACGTCGGCTTTTGAAACTATACCCATAAGGCTTTTGTCATGTCTATCCAGCACTGCTATGGGAAAGGGTGTATTTGCAGCCAAATCTATGATGTCGTTTAACAGTACGTCTTCATAGGTGATTTTTACGTCTGTTATCAATATGTCGGAAATTTTAAGTCCTTCTCTTTCGGCCTTCAACACACCGTCTATACCGGCAATTCCCTTGAATCTCATCATATCGTCCACCACGTATACAGAGGATACTTTGTTGTTTCTCATGGTTTTCATGGCGATGCGTGTGGAATCGGTGTACTTGATGATACTGTTGGGGATGGACATGACGTTTTTTACACTAATAACTTGAGTTTTATCTGCACTGTCGATAAATTGTTTTACGTATTCGTTTGCGGGGTTTGAACTCATATCCTCGGGAGTGTCCACTTGTATTACTTTCCCGTCTTTCATTATGGCGACTCTGTCTCCCAATTTAAATGCTTCGTCTATGTCGTGTGTGATGAATACAATGGTCTTGTCCAGTTTCTTTTGTATTTGAAGCAATTCAAATTGCATATTTTTCTTGACTAAAGGATCCAGTGCCGAAAAGGGCTCGTCCATGAGCAGGACTTCGGGGTCGTTTGCCAAAGCTCTGGCAAGTCCAACTCTTTGTTTCATGCCGCCCGACAGGCTGTTAATTGGTTCATTTTCGTATCCGTCGAGTCCGACCATGGAGATCATTTCCATGGATTTTTTTCTTCGTTCTTCCTTTCCGATTCCCTTGACTTCCAGTCCGTATTCCACATTTTCCAGTACATTTCTGTGGGACATAAGTCCGAAATTTTGAAAGACCATGGATATTTTATCTCTCCTGTAGGTGAGAAGCTGCTGTTCGTTGAGTTTGTTTATGTCCTTGCCCTTGAAGAATATTTCTCCTTTTGACGGTTTGTTAAGCAGGTTGAAGCAGCGTACCAATGTGGACTTTCCTGAGCCGGACATACCTATTATTACGAAGATTTCTCCTTCCTTTATATCCAGAGATACGTCAAAGAGTGCCACAGTGGTATTTGTTTTTTTGTAGATGGTGTTTTTGTCTGTATTTTGCTTTTTTAGTTTGATGGCTTCTTCTGCGTTTTTACCGTATATCTTGTAAAGATTTTGTACCTTTAGAATGGTGTTTTCATTTTTATTCATTTGCCTTTCACCTCGCTCTTTTTGACGAAACCTTGTGTTATTCTGTCCAGTATTATGGCAATGATTACCACGGCTGATCCCGATACCAAACCTCTGCCGATTTCAACACGGTTTACACTCAACAGAACTTCCATTCCCAGGCCTGAAGCTCCTATCATGGATGTAGTAACTACCATGGACATTGCCATCATGAGAGTTTGGTTTACACCTGTCATTATGGTGGGCAAAGCTTGTGGTATTTGCACCTTTACCAAGGATTGAAGCTTTGTTGAACCGAAGGCTATGGATGCTTCAATTATTTCCTTGTCGATCTGTCTGATTCCGTGATTTGTAAGTCTGATCATAGGCACTATGGAATAAATGGTTGTGGCTATTACCGCCGGAGGTTTGCCCAGCCCGAAGAATATCATTGCCGGAATCAAGTAGACGAATACGGGCATTGTCTGCATGGTGTCGAGTACAGGCCTTATTATCCTGTCAATTTTGTCACTGGTGGAAACCAATACACCTATGGGGAAACCGAGAAGCAGCGAGATTATAATCGAGGCTATGACTATGGATAGAGTTTCAAGCATCAAGTTCCAAAGTCCCAGTCCTCCTATAATGAATAGTAAAAGGGAGTATATGATTGAGCTCTTGATGCTTTTGTTGACTAAGTATGTGAGCAAGAAAATCAATGCTATAAAGGCAAACCAAGGGATGAAGTTGAGCAATGTGTTGATAGTGCCTACAAAGGTGTTTAAAAAACCCTTTATTCCGTTAAAGAACCAACCGAGCTGCACACTTAAAGAATTAAATGCCGCATCTATTTTTTCCAAATTCAAATTAAAATCTACGGGGAATTTATACAGTGAGCTGAAATTCGATGCTTCCTTGCCGGAAATTGAATTCAAAACTTTTTCAGCATCTTCGGGACTAAGCCACTCTTCCAATAATTCGCTGTGTTCTGTAATGAACCATTTTGCCGTGGTTATGTAGTCGGCTTTGTTGTCCTGCATATAGGCTAGAGCTTCCGAGGTGAGAGCACTGGAGGTCTTGTACTTTGATAGAAACTCAACTGCTTCGGGGTTGTCCTGTGCAAAATCGTTGCTGGAGCAAACCGTAACCACTACAGATGGGCATTCAGTTTGACCTTCAGGGAATAGTTCGGGATCATAGGGCTTATCCTGTAACAGAACCATGTCGTATTTTCCCAAGAGCCAAGTGGGTTCCCAGTAATAAGCCGCCACGGGTATACCTTTTTCGTAGGCCGAGGTGATTGCCGTAGCAAGTGCCGCCTCGGAACCCGGTCTGAAATATACGAAATTATCATCAAGTTCGTAGTGAAGGTATTTTTTGTGCATTATGTTGTCAATTTCCCAACCGGGAATTGCACCGTAAACTCTCCCCTTTGAAGAGTCTTCATCATCTTTAAAAACTTCGGGATAATTTTTCAAATCCCAGACATTGACCAAATCGGGAGCCGATGGCTCAATTCCCCTGTCCTTATCTCCCTCTATTACATACCTGGGCACGTAAATTCCCTGATAGTTGTCATCGAAGTTCACACCTAACTCCTTGAGTTTGCCGGCTGATACATCTTCGTCATATGTAGGGATATTCTGTGTCCAACCCTCCATCATGACGTCGATTTCTCCGCTGATGAGGCCCTGATGGGCAACGGGGGTAGATGCTGTGACTTCGCTCCAAGTGTACCCGTATAGTTCTTGTAATATCGTTCCTGCCACTGCCGAGTGAAATTTTACACTGTCCCAACCTGCATCTGCAAATTTTATTTCTTTATTTACACCGGACGAGCTCTGTGAACTGCATCCTGCAAGCAAAAAACAAAGTAGAATTAACAGCAATGAAAAATTTTTAATTTTATTCATTTTCGCCTTCCTTTCTACTAAAGCATCTTTCACCGAATATTTTCTAAATCCTGTATTTGGAAACTTTTTGTTTTAAAATAAAAATACTACGAGAAGGAACCTCATAGCATAAGATCCCTTTGTTTATCAAGGATAAAGGGTAATCCGTTATCAAATGAAATTTTAGAACATAAATCAGTGAAATATTACTTCATTAGTATATCATAATATGGAAGTCATTGCAAAATATGGAGAAATTATTTGATCTGTATATTATAATGATCATAAGAGAAAAATAAGGGAGGATTGAGATTTATGAAATATGATTTTACGACCATACTGGACAGAAGTGAACAAGGTTCGCCTAAGTGGCAAAGAATGGCGAAAAGAAGACCTGATATACCCAAGGACGTCGTGCCTCTGTCCGTGGCTGACATGGAGTTCCCCATAGCACCGGAGATTAAAGAAGGACTGCAAAAATATCTCGACGAAACAGTATTGGGATATACGGCAGGCAACACAGCTTATTACGAAGCAGTCATTTCGTGGATGAAGAGAAAGCATGATTTTGAAGTGGAAAGAGAATGGATAATAACCGCTCCCGGAGTGGTGCCCGCCTTTCATGCGGCAATAAATGAATTTGCAGCTGAAGGCGAAGGTGTTGTGGTAATGCCGCCTGTTTACTATCCGTTCTTCAGCTCCATAGAATTGCAAAAGAGAAAATTGGTAGAATGTCCTCTCATAAAAGATGGAGATAAATACAAAATAGACTTTGAATTACTTGATGAACTCACGCAAAAGCCGGAAAATAAAATTCTGCTTTTCTGCTCACCACACAATCCCGTAGGTAGAGTGTGGACCGTTGAAGAATTAACAAAGCTTAAAGATATAATCTTAAAGAACAACTTGCTGTTGCTATGCGATGAAATTCACTTCGATTTCGTCATGGAAGGATACAAGCACACAGTGTTCCAAACACTGGATGAAGAACTGGCTGACAGAACTATCACCTGCACAGCGCCCTCAAAGACCTTCAATCTGGCAGGTATGATGTTGAGCAATATAATAGTGAAAAATCCACAGCTTAGGGAAAGAATGCTCTCCGCCTTTGACAGACTTTGTATAGACACAAATTCCGCACTGGGATTTAAAGCATGTGAAATAGCCTACAACCAATGTGAAAAATGGCTTGAAGAATGCATAAGTGTAATAGATGCGAACCAAAGACTTATAAAAGAATTTTTTGACGAAAAATATCCGCAGATCAAAGCGCCGCTCTTGGAAGGCACATATCTTCAATGGGTGGACTTTACCGCATTGGGACTAAGTGATGAAGAACTTGAGGACCTAATGATCAACAAAGCTGATCTGTTTTTAGATGAAGGATATATCTTCGGCAAGGGAGGATCGGGATTTGAGAGAATAAATCTTGCCGCTCCCACACAAACCATAAAAAAAGCCTTGGAAAGATTGGACAAGGCACTTAGCGAATAAAAAAATAAATTAAGTCTTGAAGTTTTAACTATATCAGTTGTAAAAAAATAATCAAATTAAGCCTTGGAGCAATTCTCCGAGGCTTTTTGATTTCATTTACACGTATTATAATTCTGAACGGAGAGAATTGTACCTTATAAATATTTAAATTTTCATTCATTTTTTGTAAGAGTGGATGTCTTATACATACTTTTTATGTTTCCGGTTGCGTTGATTTTCCATAGGATCGTATGCCAATATTAGCCTGACACATATTCAATATTGTAAAACAACAAGTCTACCCGATGTGCATCATTAAGGAAGAGTTGAACCTTTTTTATTTGATAACTTGAGATTAATTGAAAGTAATTTTCGTTGACAAAAAATGACAAATAAGAGAATTCAAAAAAGACTGTGTTATGTTATCTAGTAAAGATCGAAAATTAATAGTATCTAACAAGCTTTTTAAAGGAGATGATTTTATTGAAGAAAGGGTTCATATCAAGCTTATTGACATTTTTACTAATACTTACGATTATACCTTCGTTTAATATCTATGCAGATGAAGTTACCGACTTAGAACCAGTTGTCAACACTAATTTGGAACCCGTGGTCAAATCTATGGAGACAGTGAATGTAGAATTCATAGAACCTGTTAACAAAGTCATGGAAGGCTTAAGTACAAGAGCCTATCCCCTTAGAGGAAATTCTGTGGAAATTCGCTCTTTTGATGATTTAAAGCCACATTTGGAATACAAAGCTGTACAAAAAAGTAAAGACAGCAAAGATTTAATTGAGAGATTAGTTTTAAAGGGCGGCAATTATGAAATTGTTGCAAGCTTTGAAATTGATTTATCTGATTCCTTTTTCAGGGGTAAGGAAAAAGCTATAAGATATGGCTTAATATCCACAACGGAAGAAATTTTAATAAGGGGCAATGGAAATACCATATCCTTTAGGCAAGATGAAGCCGTGGCACTTTTCGGCATTGTGAATTCCCCCGCCTATACAATTGAAAATTTGAAGATAGAATATCCGGGCAATGTAGCAGGTTTTGCCTTTGCACAAGTGTTACAATCGGAGCGTACAGACACGGGACTTGCAACAGCCAATGGAATTGTAAAAGACATTGAGGTTAGAGTAGGCGGAAATGTTACACCGCTAATTGCTATCGGATATGAAAAGGATTCTGTAAACTTTGTGGGCACGTATAGTGGTGTAATATCTTCAGGTTTTTCGTGGTACATTGAAAATTCCAATGTGGAAAATATAAATATAAATGTTGTCGGCAATATCGGTAACACCCAAAGACCTATGGAAGAAAAAGACATGGTAGCAGCTTATGGCTTCACTCATCATTTCGAAAATGTATTTTATTCGGACATATATAATTCTCAAACATGGAATGAATTGCACTACAATGGCAACCCCGGTGTTTTAAAAGATGCCGGACATATTATAGGATTGAATATAAATGTCGGCGGCAATATTCAGGCATATGGAAATAATGCAGGATATTCCGCCGGCGTAGGGCAAGATATGTCTAATGCGTGGATGGAAAATATTCATCTTAAAATAAAGGGAGATATAATTACCGACTTGGAGGGAAAAAGCACACCTATGGAACAATCCTACTGTGCTCCCTATGCCTTCGGATTTTCTGATGAATTGATGAATTTGACGGATTCCACGTTAGAAGTGAACAACATAATATTTAACAGTGCTGATTTACCTCAATCATCTAATCTTGTCATTTTAGGGGCCATGGCAAATAAAAACTCAAAGGGTAACTACA
Source organism: uncultured Peptoniphilus sp. (assembly GCA_964345555.1). Classification (GTDB taxonomy): domain Bacteria; phylum Bacillota; class Clostridia; order Tissierellales; family Peptoniphilaceae; genus Peptoniphilus_E. The sequence continues at coordinate 32,870 of CAYFRD010000011.1, forward strand.
TAAATATCAAGAATAATATTGTAAACGTTAAAGATAAGATTGAAGGAAAATCAAATCAAACCATTTTGGCATCTGTAGGATTTGGAACTCAAATGGTGTGAATGGAGTAATTTGTATACACGAGAAGGGAGACAACAGATATGATGTAGGGCAAATCTATTTAGAAAGCGGTAAACACATATCCTTTAATACTCTGGGCAAGAAATGGCGTACCGGACAAAATTCAATAAGTGGGAAAATATTGCCGGAATCATCTTTAAAAAACAATATAGTTAGGATCGGTGATATAAAAATCACGGCAACATCAGGAAACATATATGCTTCCCTGTTGATGTATAATGCAAGCAATGCTAAAAACAATACCTTGAATTATGGAAACATAGATATAAAATGCAACAAAACATATTTTTATGGCATGGGTAACTTGCAAAACAAGCAACCGGAAGGAAATTTTCATGAAAATATAGCAGAAAACAATTACATCACCATGAAGAACTTAAATATTGAAACGGAAGAAGCACCTTTTATTTCATTAATGGCATGTAACCAACACAAGGAACAGAAACTTAGGAATTGTACAGTAAAGTCAGGCAGAGTTAATGTTAAGTTAAATGGGAATGAAGAAAGTTATATTGGAGGAATTGCAGCTATTTCTAATGAAATTATAGATTCCTGTAGAGTTTTTTTAGATTCTGTAAAAATAGAAAATACAGGGAATAAAAATATCTATTTTGGGTTGGGTGCAGCGAGGGCGAATGATACAACGATAAAGAATTCAGGAGTTTTTGTAGATGGCGGTATAGATGTACAAAGCAAAAGGTTGTATGGTGGAGGATTTATAGGTTTTGCCAAAAAATCGACCATTGAAGACAATGATTTGCAAGTAGACGGAAAGAGTAGCATCAAATTGGAAAATGGAGTGTATGGCGGATTTTACGGTTGGTTTGCCGATTCAACAAGCAGGGACAATTCCTCATTGATTTTGAATGATTTTGTACCCTTTGCAGGATATGCCAAAGGAGGAATTATTACAGGAGCAGCTCATTATGTAAAGGGAAAAGCGCCTCAATACCTTTCCGGACTACTCGGGGGCGGGAAAAACGATCCCAGGATAATCAATTCAACTTTATTGGTGGAAAAGGAATTTGAAGACACCATACTCTATCGTAAGGAATCAATCTCCGAAGATAGCGGAGATAATTACCTGGTAGTCGTAGATGGCGGTAGTGATTTCAACAGGACAGCTTATGCAGTAGCGGAAACTGTTTCAACATCAGAGGAAATGGGAAAGGAAATTCCCGTGTTTAAAAAGATAGGTGAGCCCATAGGAAAAATCAATATCAAAAGCAGAACTTTTCAAGAGCGATATTGGAATACTGACGTAGCACCCTATGAAGTTGGAAATGAAGAAAATAATTTTGATTACATGATAAAAAATCAAGCAGGGCAAATAAATGCATTCGCATTGACAGCAATAAAATTGTATCTGCTGACGGAACAAAAGCAAATTTGCATGATTACTATCACAGACATGCGGGTTTGATGTCAGAAACAGGTATAGTGTACGATTTACTTGGCATAAGGGGAGATTCAACAGATGAAAAAGACAATCCCACAGACCCTATAAATCCAAAAATCCCCATTATTCCGCTGAAGCCTATAGTATATGAAAGACCGAATAGCTCTGTACAAGGATCACTTATGATCACTTCACTGAATAAAAATGATCACTATCAATACTTAATAAGTTATGAAGATCAAACTTTCAGAGCGGAAAACAATATGACAAGGCAAGAAGTTACAGTGATGTTTTCAAGATTATTGGAAAACAGACCGGAAAAAGGCAGAATTTACAGTAGAGATTACGAGGATATACCTGACAGCTTGTGGTCGGCAACAGCAATAAGTTATATGAGTAATTTGGGAATAATAAAGGGATATCCAGACGGAAAATTCAAACCTGACGGAAGTATAACGAGAGCGGAGTTTGCAGCAATAGCATCGAGATTTGATAATTTAACTGCAGGAGATAATACATTTGTAGACGTGAGCGCAGATCACTGGGCATATGATTCAATAAAAAAAGCTGCCGGAGCAGGATGGATATCAGGGTACCCCGACGGGAGCTTCAAACCGGATCAACCCATAACTAGAGCCGAAGTCGTGACAATAACCAACAGAATGCTCAACAGATATGCAGATAAAGATTATGTTGAGAGCCACAGAGACAGAATAATAAATTATATAGATATGTATAATACCCACTGGGCATATTATCCCATAGTTGAAGCGACAAACGGTCATGAATTCACCAGAAAGTCTAATGGAAAGGATGAACTTTGGTCAGATATAACGGGCAAATCCTTTGTATATAATAAATAGACATTTGCATTTTTAAATTATTAAAATAATTTGAATAAGTATTTACAGTTAACCCCGGTTAAAATCTTACCGGGGTTTATTTGTGTTTAAAAATATATATTTATGAGGTTTATATTAAAAATTAGAACCCTTTAGTTAACAAAGGGTTCTTTCCATCTCTATTTAAAAATTGAGTTGTAAATTAAGTGAATCGCTTCTTCTAAGGTCATATGGGCGTCGGGTGCTGCATCATTAAAGTCGTAGATTGATAATCCCTTTGCCATGTAGTAATATGCGCGATAGTCTGCAGGAATTTTGCCTGAATCGGT
>CAYFRD010000011.1:35659-41434 GCA_964345555.1 uncultured Peptoniphilus sp.
GTAGTACAGGCTGTATACGTAGGTTTCTTTGTCACGTTTGTTCAGAGATGATGATTCCAATTTCAAGTCCCTTAAATCAAAGTTATTTTGGGCGAATTTCTTAACTTCATCCAATGATTTAACACCTTTGATTTTGACTATTTCCTTCTTTTCCGTGGGTGTTAGACCGGCATCTTCTGAGGTTGCAGCTTCATCTGCAGCGGCACCTTTTCCATTTTCGCCGGCATAATTATTGTAAATGGGGTCTGTGATGAATTTCGATGAAATTGCATCCAGTTCCAGAGATTTTTTAAGCTGAACATAAGCCGGCACATATCCGATGTTGTCCGAGTCGGTGTACTTCAAGAAATAGCTCAAATACATAGGGTTATCCTTTAATATTATTTTCATGGCTTCGTCTTTTGATATGGCTTTATCCTTTGATGGGAATTTGTCATCGGTGTAGTATGAGCTGGAATAAGTTCTTGAGTAATTTGACAGGGTTTTGGAGCCTAAATATATTGTCATTGAAATGGTGTCGTTGTGGACATCAATGCCATTTACCACCCTCGTGTACAAAAGCGTGGCTCTTGCTGCGGCAATGTTGATGTTGAGTTCTTGCAATTTGTATTTATGTAGCAGATTGGGGTCAATCTTCTTCAGATAGATTTCAGCTTGTTTTTTGATTGAATCCTTACCCTTCAGGATTATTTTGTCTTCAGTTTCACCATCGTGAAAATAGTCTATTATATTGCCTTTGCTGTCGGTCATTACATTGATATTTTCATTGCTATTTGACCAATTGTAGTAAATAGTTTTAAAACCTTGTTCGTTAGTGCTTGAGGAAATATTGAAATCTTTAAAATCATCTGATATGTCGAAGATTTTTTTAATTCTTACTATATTTGCATCATTTTCTTCTTCGGAAGATGCAAAAGCGTAATTTGTTCCGGCAATTATAAATGCTAGAATAAGTGCCAGAAATATTATTTTTTTCATAATCTTACCTCCTTGTGAGAACATTATACCCGATTTAGCATGAAAGTGTTTTACAATAGGGTTAAAATATTGTTAAATCTTGTTTAAATTTTGTGTGAATTTTGAGAAATGTTTAAAATTAAAACAAAAAACCTTTCCTCCGGTAGTTAATCTACATATAGAGAATTACTAACTCGTTCAAAGGTTTTTTATATTTTATTTATTTTTAAATATTTATAAACTTAAATCCAAATTTTTTAAATTATCCTTTAGTGAATAGAATACTCTGCCATCATAGGATGTAGTGGATTCAGCGTGAAAAAGAGAACTGATTATGGACTCCTCAATGCAGTCCGCTGTTGCCATAAAAGCATTTTCCAAATCGTCGTCTGTTATTCTTTCTGTGGAATTATAAGTTGTGGAGAAAGCGAGAGCAATATCTCCGCTTCCGTGTCCGAGGTATGAACCCACTCTGCCAAGACCCACAGCAGCTCTTGCAGATATTCTCCTTAGCTGTCTGCTGTCCGCTGGGATATCCGTGGCTATTACCATAATAATTGAGCCGTTGTCCCTTTCAGTTTTTTGGTTTTTAAAAGCGGCATACATTTTTTTTCCGATGAAATTATCTTTTATGCGCAGGTGCTTAACTGAACCGAAGTTTGAAAGCACCAAAGTGCCGAGAGTATATTCTCTTTCGTTTATATTTATAATACGGGATGCGGAACCTATGCCGCCTTTGAGTCCCATGCATACCATGCCTTTACCTGCTCCCACAGCTCCCTCTTCAAAATCCGCGGATGCTGTGTCGATTGCTTCATAGACGTGTTTTTTATCAATGCTGATATCTCTTGCGTAGTTAATTCTGAAATCGTTGCATTCCATGACTATGTTATTGGGTCCGCCGGCTGTGGTTCCCAAGTCGGGATAGTGATCCACCATGTATTGGACTGAGCAATCGAGAACTCTGCCCACTGCGAAAGTGTTGGTCAGAAGAATAGGAGTTTCAATATTGCCCAGTTCTTCCACTTGCAACAGTCCTGCACTCTTTCCATATCCGTTAAAAACTGTAAGTCCGGCTTCAAGTTTGTTGTTGAAAGTATCTTCATTGGGGATTATGGAACTGACGCCGGTCTTGTGCTTGTCTGTATTTATGGTACTGTGTCCCACCTTTACACCCTTCACGTCTGTAATCTTGTTGAGTTTTCCCTTTTTAAAATCTCCGAAATCATAATTTAAAACGCCCATTTATCCTCCTAAAAAGTTTCATATAGTTCCATTTTGATCCAAAAAGCTTCGAAATCTTTCATCTTCTCTTCGGACTTGTCTGCTGATATCTTTGCGATTGAATTTAAAAGCCCTGTTGCAATGCACATTACCGGGATCAAATTGTCCGAAAAAGATAAAATTTCGCTGTTTATAATCAGCGGTACAGTAGAATACTTAACCAGAGGAGAGGTGTAAGTATCGGTTATGCAAATGGTGTTTGCCCCCTTGGAATATCCGTACTTATGTAGATTGATGGTGCTCTTGAGATATCTGGGCAGACTTACCGAAAGAACCACATCATATTCGCCTATTTGAGACAGCTTGTCGAAATCTCTCCCTTGGTGGTTGATCAGGAAGACATCATCTCTTATCCAACTGAGTCCTATAAACATAAAGTAAGTTACGCAGAAGGAAGTCCTTGATCCTATGAGGTAAATTCTCCTCGCCTTTGAGAGCAACTTAATTGCTTTTGTATAATTTTCCTGATCCAAGTTGTTTTTTATCCATTTGATGTCATTGAGGCTTTTATCCACCACCAGATTCAAAGTTTCTATTTCGTTCATTTCATTAGATGTAAGAGAGTGAACCCTTTGAGATAAGGTTATTTTTTCCTTGACAAAATTTTGAAGGTCCTTTTGAAAGGCTGTGTATCCGTCATATCCCAATACATTTGCGAATCTGATGACGCTGGATTCACTTGTATCTGAGAACTTTGCCAATTTCATTGAAGTCAAAAAAATAACGGAATCGAAATTTTTTAAAATATAAAGGGCGATCTTTTTGTGTGTTTTGCTAAAAGTGTTTAAATTGTCATTTATAATTTCTAAAATATTTTTATCCATAAACAACAGGCAGAAAATTTGCCCTACCTCCAATCTCTTTTATACTATTTTACTATAAAAGTATGAATAAAGATAGTCAAAAACAATATTTGGAGGAAAAGCTCCGTTATTTTATATAAATGGTTGAAATTATTTTAAAAATGGTGTATTATTTAATTGTCGAAAAATTATATCAAAATTTTTTGGTAAGATTTAATATTAATGAATGGGTTAATACGTTGAAGGCTATTTTGTGTATTTTATGGTTTATGCACAGAAAAACTCTTCTAAGTAGTAAGTTGTTAGTTTTGCAGAAAGATTTCTGTGAAAAAAAGAAAAAGAAGGAGATTGCTATGGACAATAGAATAATTGAATGTTTTGAAAGAGCGTATTATATTTTAGGAAACTGTATGGCTGTTAAAGAAGGAGAAGAAGTTTTAATAGTTACAGATCCGCAAACAGACATGAGAATGGTTAATGCAATGGCGGGAGCCGCTCATGCGCTTAAAGCTGAATACGGTGTTTATATGATGCCGATAAGAGGACAAGATAAGGCAACTATATTTCCTAAATCATTGGAACTTGGAATGGAAAAATGTGATGTATTCATAGGAATGACCGCATCTTCAGGCGCTGCGATTTACAATAACAGGCTAAAAGAACTTATCAAAGCAAAATCATTAAGAGAATGTTCAATAGTTTTAAGAGGAGTGGATAACTTTACAAGAGGCGGAGCGCTTGCGGATTATGATGAAGTTTATAAAGACGGCGAAAAACTTCAAGCAGTTTGGAGAGGTAAGAAAAAAGCCCATATAACAACTCCTGCCGGAACGGATCTTTATATGGAAATGAATGATATGGAACCCATCATCGAATGCGGTATCGCAAGAAATCCGGGAGATGCAATGGCTTGGTCTGACGGAGAAGTATCTCTGGGACCTGTTATCGGATCAACTCACGGTACACTGGTTATAGACGGACCTATGGCTTACTATGGCAAGCCCATAGAACCTGTAGTTTTAAAAATTGAAGGCGGAAAAATCGTAGAAGTAGTAGGCGGAGATCAAACGATCTGCCAACAAATTGAAAAACAAATAAGAGATATTAAGGACAGCGACAACATCGCTGAAATCGGAATCGGACTAAATAAAAAATCCCTTCTAAACGGAGACTTCGAAGAAGAAAAGAAGGCTTATGGAACATGCCACATAGCAATGGGCAACGGATTCTATTACGGACAACCTGCACGCTCAACAGTGCATATAGACATGGTACAATACAATCCGACAATTACCTTTGACGATGAACTAATTGTAAAAGACGGCATAGTAGTTGCAATAGGAGACTGATTAAAAAGCTACATTTAAAGCAAGACTTAATTGAATATAGCTCCTTTCAAAAGTAAAATAGACTCCTTTCGGGGTCTATTTTGCTGTTATAATACAAAGAAAATAGATACCATAAAAAGGAGAAAATAATGTTTAGAGAAATGAGAAGATTTAAACAAAAATTAGAAGAAAATCGAACAGATGAAATAATTAAAAAATCTCTGTCGGGAGTGCTTTGCCTCATAGGAAATGAGGGATATCCCTACGGGGTGCCGATGAGCTATGCATATGCCGAAAATAAATTGATCTTTCACACAGCTAAGACAGGACACAAAATAGATGCAATAAAAAACAACACCAAGGCATCCTTTACCATAATAGAAAAAGATCAAGTAGTACCTGAAGAATACACAACATACTTCAGAAGTATAATACTATTCGGAAAAGTCAAAATAGTAGAAGATCAGGAACAAAAATTAGCCGATATAAAAATATTAAGCGAAAAGTATTCAATACCAGGAGACCTTGGACAATACGAAGAAATAGATAAACTCTTTGACAAATTCCATATAATAGAATTCAATATAGAACACAAAAGCGGCAAAGAAGCCAGAGAGTTGGTAAATAAATAAAGAAAAAATGAAATTTATCGTTTTAAATCATCTTTCAAAGAGTTTTTCGAAAGTGATGTAAGAGAACAACTAGGAAGTAAAAGAATAAATAAAAAAAGATTAGAAGAAGTCAAAAAAATTTCCCGCCAAAACTCCCGCCGGCAGAAAGATGAAAATCTCAAAAATATTGGAGCTAACGGGGGGATTTGAACCCCCGACCTCTACATTACCAATGTAGTGCTCTACCTCCTGAGCTACGATAGCAAAATTTTAAAATTGTAAATATATACAAAAATGTAAAACAAGTATAAATGATTATACCATATTTTTTCAATATTAGATAAAATTTATTAAATTTAATAAATTATTTTATATAAATACTACATCTGTTATTAATAAATTCAAATAATTTGACCCTACAAAATTGATCAATACGATTTCCGGCTTTACTTTGCAACTAAAAATACAGTTTTGTATTTAGTGTGTTGACATATTAAATCAGCAGATGCTTACTTCTAGTAAGCAAGTTTGAGAATTTATATTACATCGCTTATTGTTAAGAGGAGGTAGATACAATATGAAACTTACGCAAGATCAACAGGATTTATTAGATGGAAAATACGGTCCCGGAGCACAGCTTGCAATGAAGGTTCAAGTTGCTGTGGGAGAGTCTTTCGGAGCGGAAAGAATGGTTCCGATTACAAGGGCTCACGTAGCTTTGAGCAATCAAGATGCAGATCAATGGCTTGCGGAAAAAATGGTAGATTTGGGAGCTAAGTGCAGGGTTTCACC
>CAYFRD010000012.1:0-40950 GCA_964345555.1 uncultured Peptoniphilus sp.
GGTTATTAGTATATATAAAACCTTATTTAGTGTCCATAGCTATATACTAACATCATTATTTTAAACAGTTAAGCTATGATGAAAAACAATGGGACAAAGCTGAAATTGGATATAAGTCCTATGTAAAAATAAATATTGAAGAAAATAAAGAGAATAATATTGATTTTAAAAACATATATGAATCTTCAGAGTATTCAAAATATTTAACTGAACATTGTTTTTATAAATTGGTGCGAGATAGATTTATTCCAAACTTAAACTTGAAATCTTTTAATAACATGGAGTACAATTTAAACAAAATTGAAAAAGAAGATGATTTTTATAATGCAAGTTTAGATTTAATAGCGAATACTAAAAAATACTCTATAAAGATACCGATTGCTTTTTATAAAGAGGAAAAAATTTCCTATATTGATTTTTCTGATTTAATAGAAATTTATGATAAAGATTAAAAAGCAAAAAGAGTAAGTATTTTTGGTATTGCAATCTATTAAATATGTTGTATATATTTAATTTATAGATTAAAGTTCAATTAAAGAAATAAATGCGAATTACTTTTGAAGTTTGTTCTTTATGAAATTCTATAAAACTTAAAAATAAGGAAGATTAATCTTCCTTATTTTTTATTGCCAATATTATTTTGCTTGTTGCAAGTGAAAATACTATTCCTATTGCCAAGTACAATGCGATGGTCAAAGTATCAACAGCGTTTGATAGTGCTGTTTTGTAATCTTCGAAAATAAAATAGTACATTGTATAGTATATATTTGCTCCCGGAACCATTGGAAATAATGACGGAATTATAAAAATGGTTGCAGGTGTTTTTAATTTTCTTGCAAGAAATTCTCCACATAGACCCAATACAAAGGATGCGAAAAATGCAGAGATAGTATAGTCATTGTAATTCAGATAAAGAACTTTAAAAAAGATCCATATAAGGCCTGACAGGATACAAGTTGAAAGAATTGCCTTTAGTGGGGAGTTGAAATAAAGTCCGAATCCTAAGGTAGCAAAAAATACTATGAAAAACTGATATAAGTAAAATTCCATATTATCCCCCAAATATTCTAAGAGCTGAACCTACGCCCAAAGCGATAAAAAATGCAATAAAAACAGCCTTAGTTAAGCCTATTAATCCTGACAAGTAATCTTCGTACATAATATCTCTCGAAGAGTTAGTGGCAATAAGACCGGGAACCAGGACCATGATAGAGCCTATGGTTACAGGGTCTTGATTTACACCTATACCAATATATATAGAAAATATAGCAAGGGTGCTCACAATGAAAGCTCCGATAAAATTGCTGACTACAAAACTCACTTCAAATTTTTTTAATTTGCTCACAACCCAACACATAAAAGAAGTTATGAAGAAAGTAGAAAAGAAATCTTTAAAGACTCCGCCAAATAAAAGGGCGAAAAAAGCTCCTGCAAAACCGGGTGCTATATAGTCTTTTAAGAAGTTTTCCTGTGAATGGTGAGAAATTTCATTTAAGAGAAAAATGGCTTCATCTAAAGTATATTTTTCATTTACAAAATCCCTTGAAAAGGTATTAATTTGATCGATTTTTCCTAAGTCAATATATGTCATGGGAATTCTTCTAAAGGCTTGTATATTCTCCCCTTGAAATTCAAAGGAAATATGTACTACATTTGACAATAGGTAGGTCTAAACGTTTTCCGCATTTGTATAGGTGCTACATATTTTTTGAACTGTTTTATCAGCTCTGTAAATTTCGGCTCCTGAAACGACCTGAATCATTCCTGAATAAAGAGCGACATATATTAATTTTTTCGCTTCTGATTTATTTTTTAAATATCTGCTCATAACATGTATTATACTATTTAGTAATTGAAATTGAAACTAAATAGTCCTTTTGATATAATTAAAGTCGAAAATCATAGAAAGGGTGATACGTTGAAAAAGCCCATAGTATCTATAATAGGAACTCCGAATGTAGGTAAGTCTACTCTTTTTAATAAGATAGTTGGCAAAAAAATATCCATAACCGAAAATCAACCCGGGGTTACAAGAGACAGAATTTACGCAGATGCCTCCTGGTTGAATAGAAAATTTCTTCTAATTGACACGGGTGGTTTAGATTTAAAAGATGATGATATATTCAAAATTAATATAAAAGAACAAGTTGATTTGGCTCTTGATATGTCTGATGTAATAATATTTTTAGTTGATGGTGTTGAGGGAGTTTCATCAACGGACATAGAAGCTGCAAATTATCTTAGAAAGTCCAACAAGAAAATAATTTTAGCCATAAATAAATTTGATTCAAAAGCGGCAAATAATAATTATTATGATTTTTTTGAACTTGGGCTTGGAACACCTGTAAAAATAAGCGCTGAACACGGAACGGGAGTAGGAGATTTACTGGAAGAAGTAATAGATGATTTTCCCGTTAGCAGTGAAGAGCTTGATGATGACAGTATAAAAGTTGCATTTATCGGCAAACCGAATGTTGGAAAATCGTCCCTGATAAATAATATTCTGGGAGAGTCGAGATCCATAGTAACCAATATTCCCGGAACTACAAGGGATTCCATAGATTCAAGATTTGCCAGAAATGATGAAGATTTTATCTTCATTGATACTGCAGGATTGAGAAAAAAGAAGAAAATAAACGAAAGTGTAGAGCGATATTCAGTAATAAGGACTTTGACATCTATTGAAAGATCAAATGTATGTGTGTTGGTGATTGATGCTGCGGAGGGTGTATCTGAACAGGATTCTAAAATAGTCGGTTACGCTCACGACAATAAAAAAGCCATTATTGTGGCTGTAAATAAATGGGACTTGATTGAAAAAGACAATAATACTGTAAAAAAGTTTGAAAGGGAAATAAGATTGCAACTTCCCTTTATAAATTATGCACCTATAGTTTTTATATCTGCTAAGACGTCACAGAGAATAACTCAATTGTTGGATACCATATCTTCGGTTAATAATAACTACAATCATAGAATTAAAACAGGTGTCCTCAATGACATATTGAACAGAGCGGTACTGTCAAATCAACCGCCGTCAGATAAGGGTAAGAGAGGAAAGTTGTACTACGGTGCACAAGTGGCTGTAAGACCGCCGCAATTTTCACTTTCAGTAAATGATAAAAATTTATTTCATTTTTCGTATATCAGATATTTGGAAAATCAAATTAGAGAGTATTTTGGATTTGAGGGAGTGCCCATCATTATCAGTTTAAAAAATAGGGGCGAGGATAAATGATTCTTATTCCGGCTTTACTGCTTTCTTACTTGATAGGCTCAATTTCCGGATCCTATTTAATAGGTATTATTTTTCTGAAAAAAGACATAAGAAATTATGGAAGTGGGAATGCTGGCACTACAAATGCCATGAGAACTTTCGGCAAAAAATGGGGTGTGCTGACCTTTGTTATAGACTTTTTAAAGGGATTGGTTCTTGTGCTGATAGTCAATAATATCCTCGGGTTAAGGGGATATCAATTATTGCTCTGTGCTTTATTTGGCATAATAGGGCATGATTTTCCTTTTCACATGAAGTTTAAAGGGGGAAAGGGAGTAGCTACTACACTTGGTGCAATGGCAGTATATGATTTCTATACAGCTTTAATTTCTGTAATAATTTGGATTGCAACTGTTATAATATCCAAAATGGCTTCGCTGGGTTCGATATTTTTCTTTATAACTATTTTAATATTGGCAATGACATTTAACACTTATACGGATTTGGAGTATACTATATTGATAATAATAACATCCCTTGGAATATTTAGGCATAATTCAAACATCTACAGATTACTGAGGGGCAATGAAAATAAAATAGGAGATAAAAGTAAATGAAAATTTCAGTACTTGGTGGAGGAAGCTGGGGAACAGCAATCGCAAGACTGCTTAAATACAATGGACATAATGTACAATTTTATATCAGAGATAAGGATGTTGTAGATGATATAAATACAAATAATGAAAATTCTAAATATTTACCCGGTATTGATTTATTTGGGCTAAAAGCTACATCTGATCTATACGAGGCTGTAAAAGATACTGAAGTCATTGTTTTAGGTGTTCCTACAAACTCAATCAGAGGATTACTTAATCAAATAAAATATAAAATCTGCAATGATATAGTAATTGTAAATTTGGCAAAGGGAATTGAAGTCGAAACCTTGGACAGAGTTTCGGAAATAAGCGGACAAATTCTTCCGAATAATGTATTTGTTACTTTATCGGGACCATCTCATGCGGAAGAGGTGGGGAAAGACATCCCTACAGCTGTAACGGTATCATCGGAAAATTATGAAGTAGCTAAAAAAATACAACATGCTTTTGTATCTAAATATTTTAGAGTTTATACAAATGATGACTTAGTAGGAGTGGAAATAAGCGGTGCTTTAAAAAATATAATTGCTCTTGCCGCAGGAATGAGTGACGGACTTGGTTATGGCGATAATACAAAAGCGGCATTGGCTACACGAGGTATATATGAAATATCAAAATTGGGTCTTAAACTTGGAGCAAGGCTACAGACATTTAACGGTCTTGCAGGAATCGGAGATTTAATAGTAACTTGTACCAGTATGCATTCTAGAAATAGAAGAGCCGGCATATTGATAGGGAAAGGAAATTCTGTAGAAGATGTAAACAAGCAAATAGGACAAGTTGTAGAGGGTATAAAAACCACTAAATCCGCATACTACCTATCAAAAAAACACAATGTAAGTATGCCCATAACAGAAAAACTCTATGAAGTCCTATATGAAAACTTAGATCCCAGAGTCGCTGTTAATGATTTGATGACGAGAACATATAAAGAAGAAATCGAAGAAATATTTTTAACATGACTGGTGGTAAATTGAAAGTTTATAAAAGTTCAAATAAGAAAAGGAGAAAATTTATAATAATTTTTATAGGCATAATCATTCTGTTTTTTATCAGCAGAGCAATAACCGGCAGGTTATATAAAAATTATAAAACAGTTTTCCCCACCTATACAAATTACATAAGGACTAAGAATATAAAGGGTATAAATATTTTTGATGAAAAAATATACTATGCTGAAGGTAGCGGAATTAGTCTTTTTAACGCAAGCGAAGGTCAAAAAGTTCCAGTCGGTTTTGAAATTGCAAGTATTAATTTAATGAACGACACATCCGGACTGAAAGATGATTTAATACGGGTTAATGCTGCCTTAAATTATAAAAACCAAGATTCCCTTAAGGAAACTGCCAATAATAAACTTAGCATTAAAAATTTGCAAGATGATATAAAAAACAATAACCTATCCAAGGCTATAGCAGACATTAATGAAATGGATATTTATTCCACCAAAAGTATAAGCATATCGGAGTTGACCGAATTATTAAATTATTCAGAAGATGCATTGCTGGCAAGAAAAAAAGAACTGGCAGAACAAATAAGCAACAGCAACATATCTTATTATGCAGAGAATTCCGGAATAGTATCATTTTTAATAGATAATTTGGAGAAAAAGTACAATTTAGAAGACTTTGACAAATATACTTACGAATATATAAACGAAAATCTTAATGCCAAGCCTAATGATACAAAAACCAAGGTAGAAATTAACGAACCTTTATTTAAACTGATCAATAATTTAAATTATTATATAGCTATACCTACCAAGGATTTGAAAAGTATCGGCAGTCCTAAGGAAGGTGAATATTTAACCTTAAACTCCAACGTAGGAGCAAAGCTCAGAGGGAAAATAGTAAAGATCAATACTTCAAAAAACGGAAATGTAGTAATTTTATATTTAAATTCTCAGTTCGACAAAATTTATAAAAATAGAATAAACAACTATAGTTTAATATTAAGAGATGAAAAGTGCTTTGAAATTCCGAATTCAGCCATTATAAAAAGGGATAATCTATTTGGCGTATATGTTCAGGAAATTCATGGACTTGTGAGATTTGTACCTATAAGGGTAATTCGTCCTTTAGAAAATTCAAGTTATGTTTCAAAGGGTGATAAAAATTCCTATATAAGTATAGATAACAAGACCTACAGAACCATATCCATAAATGATTCAATAGTATTAACTCCTAAACAGGTGGATGAATCGGAAGTTTTGAATTAGTTGGTGATAAAAATGAATTTAAGTGACAACCTAAAAAGTCTTTTAGAAGATATTGAAAGGGCTAAAGAAAGAAGTAAATTGCATCAAGAAGTAAAACTCATCGGGGTGTCTAAAAATCATAGTGCAGATGAAATATTAGAAGTCTATAATGCGGGTCTTAAAGATTTTGGAGAAAATAGAGTTCAAGAATTGCAGAAAAAAATTGATCTATTACCTGAAGATATAAATTTTCATATGATTGGAAATTTTCAGACAAATAAGGTAAAATATATCTATGATAAAGTAGCCTTAATTCAATCTGTTGACAGATTAAGTTTAATTGAAGAAATTGATAAGAGAGCGAACAAAGACCATATTTCAGTTGATATTCTGATACAAGTTAATATCTCAAAAGAAAAGCAAAAGGGAGGGGTCGTTCCGGATAAACTCCTTGGATTGATTGAAAAGTCGATAAAATATAAAAGTATAAAGATAAAAGGATTAATGGGAATAGGTCCCTTGACTGAAGATAATGATGAAATAAGAAAATGCTTTAGGGAACTTTTTAATTTGAGAGAAGATATAAAAAACAGGCATTATAAAGAAATTGATATGGATTATTTATCCATGGGAATGAGTGGAGATTTTGAAATAGCTATAGAGGAAGGCTCCAATATGGTCAGAGTCGGCACTAAAATTTTTGGAAGCAGAAAATAAATTATATAAAAATTGTAGGAGGAAATAGTATGGCGGAATTGATGGATAAGGTTAAAAGGGTTTTTGGATTTTCTGATGAATATGATTATGATGATTATCCTGAAAATGAATTTATAGAAGAAACTTCTATTGAAGAACAACCGACAAGAGCAAGCAAAACAAAAAAACAAGGTTTTAACACACTGAAGGCTGCAGATATGATAATTTCAGTTCATGAACCCCTGTCTTACGATGAATCACCTAAGATAGTCGACGATCTGAGAGCCAACAAATCAATCGTTCTTAACTTTGAACAACTGGACATAGATATTAAAAGACAAATTTTCGACTTTGTAAGTGGGGCTTTGTATGCTTTAGATGGCAAAATTCAAAAAGTAAACAAAGATATATTTATTTTAGCTCCGGAAAATGTTGAAATTGACGGACTTAAAGAAGAACTAAAAAATAGCGGAATGTTTCCTTGGTAAGCAATATTGATAGAGATTCTTTGCTATTGCATATACATGACGAAAGCAAAATAATAATAGCAAAAAGGTTAATAGATAAAATCGAAATTGTTATAAAAAATCATACTATTACTTCAACAGATTTTCTCGATCCCTATGAAGTCAGAATATCGGAAAGTATTTTAAATAAGTTCGATTCCATAAGCTATAAAATAGATGGTGGATATATTAATTGCGAGAGAGCAATTATATATATTTATCCATCTTATTTGCATGAGGTAAAAACAGAGGATATAAGCTTGCTTAGTTACAAAAATGACAATGACTACACTCATAGAAATATTCTTGGTTCTTTAATGGGACTGGGAATAGAGAGAAGTAAAATTGGCGATATAGTAATTGATGATGATTATTTCTTTGTTTTTGTTAAAAAGGAATTGTACGATTTTGTAAGAATAAATTTGGAAAAAATATCCAAATACAATGTACATCGGGTAGATAAAGAATTTAAGGAACCACCAAAAGAATATATTGAGAAAAAAGTGACAGTTTCGTCATTGAGATTGGACGTAGTTATTTCACAAGCTATTAATGTATCCAGGTCTAATTCCAATGATATAATTAAATCAAAGTCAGTAAAAGTCAATTTTAAAGTTGAAGATAAAATCTCCCTCGTGATAAATCCCAGAGACATCATATCTATTAAAAATTTTGGAAGAATATATTTTGACAAAATAATTGGAAGATCAAAAAAGGATAAATTTATAATAAACCTTAAATTCCCAAAATAATCATTCTATCGGAGGATCTATGAGCGTTCTTATTTTTACATCTATTTTAATATTAATAGATCAAATTTCAAAAAAACTAGTAGTTGAATTTTTAAAAGGCGAGCCGCCTGCAGTGATAATTGAAAATTTTTTAAACTTTTTTTATTTGGAAAACAGAGGCGCTGCCTTTGGAATTATGCAAAATGCCAGAACATTTTTTTTGATAATTACAGTTATAATTGTCATTGCAATATTATATATATTATTCAAAAATTATAAAAAAAGCTCTATGATTTTTAAATTATCTTTAGGCTTAATACTTGGAGGTGCTCTTGGTAATTTTATAGATAGAGTTAGGTTACACTATGTAATAGACTTTATTTCCGTGAGAATTTTCGGATTTGATTTTGCTGTTTTCAATCTTGCGGATTCCTTTGTCGTAGTTGGAACCATTTTATTGATAATAATGGTGCTTTTTTATGACAATCCCGAAAAAAGGTCCCACGATGAATAAAAAAATATACTATTCAAGCAGTGAAAACATCAGGTTGGATCAGTATCTTATGGATATAGTAAGCATGAGCAGATCTCAGATAAAGAAAAAAATAAACGAAGGTACTATACTTTTGAATGATAAAAAAGTAAAGGCGGGAATCATAATTAAACTTGATGATAAAATCACAGTCTATGAAGAAGATGAATTCAGTCTTAAACCAAAAAACATAAATTTTATCATTAAATATGAAGATGAAGATATAGCAGTAATATCCAAGCCACAAGGAGTAGTAGTGCATCCGGGTGCAGGGAACATGGACAACACATTAGTCAATGGATTGCTACATACATTTAAGAATTTAGCAAACACTCCTGATCCGCTTAGACCGGGAATTGTGCACAGGTTGGATAAGGACACCAGTGGTCTTATGATCATTGCAAAAAGTGATGTTGCATATATAAATCTGGTAAATTCATTTAAAGAACACAAAATTAAAAAAACATATCTTGCGATTGTAGAGGGGAAATTGGATCCGGAAGGCTCAATTGAAATGCCCATAGGTAGAAATACAAAAAACAGAATTAAAATGGCTGTCACACCTATTAATTCAAAATATGCCTACACCGAGTATAGGGCATTGAAATATTTTAACAACTTTACTCTTGCTTCCATAAATTTATTTACAGGAAGGACACATCAAATAAGGGTTCATTTCAAACACATAGGACATCCTGTACTAGGTGACTTGGTTTATGGGAATAAAAATAAATATAATATTGACAAACAGATGCTACACTCATATAAGTTGGCGTTTAAACACCCAATAAGTGATAAAGTAATCACCATCGAAGATGATTTTCCAATAAGATTTGAAAAGTTTATAAAAAGGTTTGATTATGAAAAGTAGAATAATGGATGAGCCTGCGATAAATCGTTCCATTCTCAGAATATCCTATGAAATTGTGGAAAAGAACAAAGGTATTAAAGATTTGGTATTAGTGGGAATAATAAGAAGGGGCGAGGATATTGCCAGAAGAATTGCAAATAAAATTTCAGAGTTGGAAGGAGAGATTCCGGTGTATTCAATTGACATTACTAACTTTAGAGATGATATTGAGTACAGGAACACAAACATTGAAGTCGAAATCCCCGTGAATAACAAAAACGTCATTTTAGTAGATGATGTATTTTTCACGGGTAGAACTATACGTGCAGCTATGGATGCACTGACTTTTTCTGCAAGGCCGAGGACGATTCAACTTGCAACATTGATTGATAGAGGACATAGAGAACTTCCAATTAGACCTGATTATGTTGGAAAAAATGTTCCTACATCAAGGGATGAAGATGTAATTGTAAATCTTATGGAACTTGACGGAGTGGATCAAGTGTATATTTTAAAGAGGGAGATTTAGTTATATTAAATCTCTTTTCATTATATAATCAGTATAGGCATATTTTATTTTGAGGTGAACTATGAACATTTATGATGTAATTATAATTGGAGCCGGAGCAAGCGGAGTGTTTGCATCCTACGAATTTACAAAACTTAATACCGATTTAAAAGTATTGATGATAGATAAAGGTAATCCCATTGACAAGAGAATTTGCCCTATAAAAGCCGGCAAAGTGGAACGCTGTATCGGTTGTAATCCCTGCAACATAATGAACGGATACGGCGGAGCGGGTACTCTTTCCGATGGGAAATACAATATAACAAATAATTTCGGCGGAGAGCTCTATAAATATATCGGAAGAAAAGAAGCTATAGATTTAATGGAATACGTCGACAGTGTTCTGTGTGAATTTGACGGACAGGGGTCAAAGTTATTTTCGACCAGCAATTCCGACCTTAAAACCATAGCACTTCGTCAAGATTTACATTTATTAGAAGCAAAGGTCAGACATTTCGGAACTGATAGAAATATAAAAATACTTGAAAAAATATTCGAGTATTCAGTCAAAAAAGTGGAGATGAAGTTTAACACTACTTGTACAGATATCAATTACATCACTTCAGAAAATGTATTTGAAATCATAACTGACAAAGGTATCTTTAAATCTAAGAAAATAGTACTAGGTTCAGGAAGATCCGGTTCTAAATGGATTTCAAAAATTTGTGGGAAATTCAATATTAAACTGGAGTCCAATCAAGTTGATATAGGTGTTCGAGTAGAATTGCCGGCAGAGATTTTCAAACATATAACAGATGTGGTCTATGAAAGCAAGATAGTCTATCAGACAAAGGCATACAATGACCTCATAAGGACGTTTTGCATGAATCCTTACGGTCAAGTGGTCACAGAAAATACAAACGGAATAATAACAGTTAACGGTCATGCTTATTCAGATCCTAAATTGCAAAGTGAAAACACGAATTTTGCATTGTTGGTAAGCAACACATTTACGGAGCCCTTTAAAGATTCAAACGAATATGGTGAATCCATAGCAAAACTTTCAAATATGCTTGGAGGTGGAGTTATATTACAAAGATTTGGCGATTTAGTTAAAGGAAGAAGATCCAGCAGCAGAAGGATGAGCAAGTGCTTCACGATACCAACTTTAAAGGCAACGCCCGGTGATCTCTCCTTAGTTATTCCAAAGAGACAGTTGGATTCTATTATTGAAATGATTTATGCCCTTGACAAAATAGCGCCGGGCACTGCTAACGAGGACACTCTTCTGTACGGTGTAGAGGTTAAATTTTACAACTCAAAGGTTAAGACGGATGATAATTTTGAAACAATAATTCCGGGACTGTTCGTAGTAGGAGATGGTGGAGGAGTTACACACTCTCTTTCACAAGCATCTGCAAGTGGAGTTTATGTAGCAAGACATTTAAATAATATGGATTAGATATGTTGATTTTTAAACAATATAATGGTACAATTACAATGTAATAGTAATAGATGTCGATTGCGGAGTGGGGTTTCCCACTCTTGTTTTTTTGAGGAGGTGCAATGTGAATAAAGCTGGTTTAGTAGAGAGCATTAAAAAAATTTCATTAAAGGCTGCACAGGAGCTTGGTTATGAGCTTGTGGACGTTGAAATAGAAGATGGATCAAAACATTTATTAATATCTATTTATATATATTCCGCAGCGGGTATTAATTTTGATGACTGCACATCTATGAGCAGAAAAATTGAAGATGATGTAGATAAATTGGACATTAAAAAATCTTATTACCTTGAAGTGTCCTCGCCCGGATTGGATCGCCCGCTTAAAACCCAAGATGATTACAGAAGAAATTTAAATAATGAAGTTGAGGTAAAGCTTTTTGCACCGTTAAATGACAAAAAGTCATATATTGGCAAAATAATTGAGTATAATAAGGAAAATATAGTTTTATGCAATAATGATCAAAATATTGAAATACCCATTAAATATATTTCTCTTATGAAACAAACAATTAAATTTTAACGGAGGAATAAAATGAATGAAGAACTAATTGGAGCTTTAGAGGAGCTTGAAAAATCAAAAGGGATACCCAAAGAGGTGGTATTTGATGCGCTTGAATCCGCTTTAGTTTCAAGCTATAGAAAGAATTTCGGGACATCGCAAAACGTCAAGGTAGATATCGATAGGGTTACAGGAAATATAAATCTCTATTCGCTAAAGACGATAGTCGATGATGAAGATTTAACGGATAAAAATTTGGAGATTTCCATTTCCGAGGCAAGAAGCATAGACTCGAAGTACGAGATTGATGATATATATACTGAAAAACTGGAGCCTGCAAACTTCGGCAGAATTGCCGCTCAAACTGCAAAGCAAGTCGTTATTCAAAGAATAAAAGATGCGGAGAGAGAAGTGATCTACAATGACTATGCCGACAGAGAAAATGAAATAATAACAGGCGTAGTTCAAAGAGTATCTCATGGATCCGTCTACTTTGACTTAGGGGAAACGGAAGCAATACTCCCACCTGCTGAGCAAATAAAAAATGAATCTTACAAACAGGGAAACAGATTGAAACTTTTGTTGGTTCAAGTTAAAAAAACCACAAAAGGACCTCAAGTTATTCTCTCAAGATCACATCCGAATCTTATAAAGAGATTATTTGAACTTGAAGTTCCGGAAATAGCCGAAGGAATTGTCGAAATATTTTCCATAGCACGTGAAGCGGGATCAAGAACTAAGATAGCAGTTTTTTCAAGAGCGGAAGAAGTAGACCCTTTGGGGGCATGTGTAGGATACAAGGGAACAAGAGTCAAAGCTATCGTTGATGAATTGCATGACGAAAAAGTAGACATAGTCATATATGAAAAACCCATTGAAAATTTCATTGCAAATTCTTTAAGCCCTTCAAAGGTCGAAAAGGTATTTATAAACGAAAAAGAAAAATCGGCTCTTGTAATAGTTCCGGATTACCAATTATCGCTAGCAATAGGCAAAGAAGGCCAAAATGCAAGACTAGCGGCTAAATTGACAAATTGGAAAATCGACATAAAATCAAATCAGCAGTATGAAGATTATCTAAGGGATAATGATATGACAGAAGAAGAATTACAGGAAAATTTTGATAAAAGTTCAAATTTTACAAAAAATGAAACCGAAGAATTAATAGAAAACACAGAAGATAATTAACCATGGACTTCTGATTAATATTATGTTTTGGAGTAAAAAATGACAAAAGTTAGAAAAATGCCAATGAGAAAATGCTTGGGCTGCAATGAAAGCAAACCTAAGAAAGAGCTCATCAGAGTAGTTAAGGATAAAGAAGGAAAAATTTTTTTAGATACAACCGGAAAGCAAAACGGCAGAGGTGCCTATATATGTTTTAATGAAGAATGCTTAAAAAAAGCTATAAAGTCCAAAGCCTTTAATAGAGCATTTGAAATGGAGATTAATGATGAAACTTATGAAAAGTTAAAAGAATCTATAAAACAAGAATAGCACCTTATTTTAAGGAGGTGTTCCAATGTCAAAGATAAGAGTACATGCATTGGCAAAGGAAATTGGAATTAGCAGTAAAGAACTGATTGAAAAACTAAAAGAAATGAACATAGATGTAAAAAACCACATGTCAAACATAGAAAATAACGATATAGATAGGGTGAAATCACTCTACATTAGAAAAGATGACTCCCCGGAAGACAAGAAAAAATCTGAAAATAAAAATATGGCAAAAGCTGTAAAATCAAGTGCAAAAGATGATGAACAAAAAAAACACAAATCCAATAAAAAAAGCGGTTCTACTAAACCGCACACAACATCTAAGCCGAAAATAGATTCTGAGGATAATTACCAAAGAACTAAAAAGATTAGAAGTCACAGACCTAACAAAGAAAAAACGCAAGGTGATGAAAATAAGACTTTCGTAAAAAGGGACTTATCAAAAAAATCGCCTAAAAAGAGGGTTAAAAGCCATAAGAAAAAGGAAGAAGATTCCGTTAATGATAACTCTATAATTACAATAAATCCACCGATGACTGTAAAAACTTTCGCGGATAAGTTAAATATTTCTGTAGCACAAGTTATCACAAAGTTGATCGGATTAGGAATAATGGCAAGCCAAAACCAAGAAATAGATGAAGATACTTGTATTTTGTTAGCTGATGATTTCGGTATACAAGTTGAAATAGAAACATCTGAGGTCTTACCTATAGAAGAACAGCTCAACTTGGATTTTGAAGATGATGAAAAAAGCTTAAGAACCAGACCACCTGTAGTAACGGTTATGGGACACGTTGATCACGGTAAAACTTCTCTTTTGGATGCAATAAAAAAATCACACATTCAAAGTTCCGAAGCCGGTGGAATCACACAACACATAGGTGCGTATACTGTTTCCGTCAACAATAAAAAAGTAACTTTTTTAGATACACCGGGTCACGAAGCTTTCACCGCTATGAGATTAAGAGGAGCTTTAATTACCGATATAGCTGTGCTTGTAGTTGCAGCTGATGACGGTGTAATGCCACAGACCGTTGAAGCCATTTCTCATGCAAAATCAGCCGGAGTCCCTATAATTGTAGCAATAAATAAAATTGATAAAGGTACAGGTAATATAGATAGAGTAAAGCAAGAGCTTCTTGAAAACGGATTAATGCCAGAAGAGTGGGGCGGCGATACAATAATGGTTGGCGTTTCTGCTAAAACAGAAGAGGGAATTCCAGAGCTCCTTGAAATGATTTTACTAGTAGCTGAAATGTTGGAATTAAAAGCAAACCCCAACAGGAATGCTATCGGTACGGTAATTGATGCTAAGCTTGACAAGGGTAAAGGCCCTATGGCAACTGTTCTTGTCAGCAAAGGAACTATGAAATTCGGAGATAATGTGGTTTCGGGAATTTCAAGCGGTAGAATAAGAGCCATGACCGACGACAAAAAAAGAACTATAAAAAAAGCCGGACCGTCAATGCCTGCTGTAATCCTAGGGTTATCAGATGTGCCCAATGCCGGGGACCCTATCTATGTAGTTGACGACGAAAAGACCGCAAGATCCATAGCTGAAAAAAATCAAGAACAATTGAGAATAGATAAAATGGCAAAGGGCTCAAAGGTTTCTTTGGACAATCTCTTCGATAAACTTAAAGAAGGAGAAATGAAAGATTTAAACATAATAGTGAAAGGTGACGTTAAAGGTTCCGTGGAAGCATTGAATCAATCTTTGGAAAAATTATCCAACGATGAAGTCAAGATAAAAATAATCCACAGCGGCGTCGGAGGAATTAACGAATCCGATATTTCACTTGCATCGGCATCATCTGCAATAGTAATCGGATTTAATGTAAGACCGAATATCAACGCATTGGATTTATCTAAGACCGAAGAAGTTGATGTTAGAACTTACAGAGTAATTTACGACATTATAAATGATATAGAGGCTGCCGTTAAAGGTATGTTGGAACCTGATATCATTGAAGAAATTCAAGGTAGATGCGAAGTCAGACAAACCTTTAAGTTGCCGGGTAATACCATAGTTGCCGGTGTATATGTGCTTAGCGGTAAAATACCTAGAAATTCAATGATTAAGGTATTAAGAGACGATGTGGTAATACACGAAGGAGAAATAGCATCATTAAAAAGATTTAAAGATGATGTCAAGGAATTGGTAACCGGATTTGAAGGCGGACTTGGAATTGATAATTTTAATGACATAAAAGAAGGCGACTTGTTGGAAAGTTATATTCTAAAGGAAGTAAAAAGGGCTTAGGTGATTTTTTGAATAAAAAAAGAGTAGCTCAAATATCTGAAGAAGTTAGAAGAGCTGTATCAGATATTATCAGATTTAAACTAAAAGATCCCAGAATACCTAAAATAATAAGCATATCAAGGGCAGAGGTTACAAATGATTTGTCCTTTGCCAAGATTTATTATTCAATATTAGATGATGAATCAAAAAAAGATGGCACTCAAGAAGCTCTTGAAAAAGCAAAGGGATTTATCAAAAGAGAATTATCGCATGCAGTTAAATTGAGAATTATGCCAGAGTTAATATTTATTTATGATGACAGCTTGGATATTAATTTAAAGATAGACAAGTTGATTAAAGAGGTAAAAAATGCAAATAGAGAAGATTAAGAAAGTTATTTCTGAATCCAAAAGCATTTGTATCGCATCACATATGAATCCTGACGGAGATAATCTGGGATCTATTTGCGCTGTATATAATTACCTAATTAGTGAAAATAAAGATGCTTTTCTGATAATCGATGACCTTGTACCTAAAAACTATAATTTTTTGCCAAACATAGCAAACTCTGCAAGAAGTGAAAACATCGACTTCATTCCGGATTTATTCATAGTATTAGACTGTGCGGACATCGGTAGATTAGGAGAAAATTGCAAAGATTTATTTTTAAAATCGAATTTCAAACTCAATATTGATCACCACAAGACCAATACTGAGTTTGGCGATCTCAACTTAGTAGACAGTTCATCACCTGCAACTGGAGAAGTTTTGTTTAATCTATTTAAAGATTTGGAAGTTAAATTGAACAAGGATATTGCAACATGTCTATATACTGCTATTTCAAGCGACACCGGCAGTTTTAAATACGACTCCATTAGGCCGGAAACCTTTATAGCTGCATCAAATTTGCTTGAATACGAAATAGATAAAAATGAAATTGCGGTAAATTTATATCAAAAAAGATCTCTTGAAAAGACCAGATTGCTTATTAAAGCTGTGAATACCATGGAACTTTTTGAAGATAACAAAATAGCTGTAGTTTATGTAGATGATGAAATGATAAAGAGTTGTGGAGCTGTTAAGAGTGATACAGAAGGAATAGTTGAATTCATCAGAGATATAGATGATGTAGAAGTAGCCGTATTTATGAAGATAAAAGAATCTTCTATAAAACTCAGCATTAGAACCAAATCTTATGTAGACGCCACTAAAATAGCGGGAGTATATGGAGGAGGCGGACACCTGAGAGCGGCAGGTGCAGATATGGAGCTTCCCTTTGAAGAAAGAAAAAAAGAAGTTGTAAAACTCGCTACGGAAGAACTGAAATGAACGGAATATTGATTGTCGACAAGGAAAAAGGAATTACTTCCCATGATGTTGTCAGTATACTCAGAAAGGCAACGGGAATTAAAAAAATAGGGCATACCGGTACTCTTGATCCGCTGGCCACCGGTGTGTTGATCATGTGCATAGGTAAAGGAACTAAAGCTGTAGAATACCTAAGTAACGACGAAAAGGAATATATTGCGAAATTTAAATTTGGATATGAAACAGACACTTTAGATATCACAGGGAAAACAATAAAACAATCTGAACATATTCCCTCTATAGAAATGTTGAAATCAATCTTAAAAGATTTTGTAGGTAAAATAGAACAAATTCCTCCAATGTATTCTGCAATTAAACACAAGGGTAAAAAACTATATCAATATGCCAGAGAAGGTACATCTGTAGAAATCAATCCAAGGTCTGTAGAAATTACTAACCTAGACATTATCAATAAAATAAATGACGCTTCCTACGAAATTAAATTGACCTGTTCATCAGGTACTTATGTAAGAAGCTTAATCAGAGATATAGGTTATAAATTAAACACTTATGCTACCATGGAAGAATTGCAAAGAATAAGAGCAGGAAATTTTAACATAAATCAAGCAATAAAGATAGATGACATAAAAACAGGTGGATATGAGTTGATAAAATCCAACTTAATCTCCATTGACACTGCACTGAAGGAATATGACAGCTTTATGGTACCTTCAAATTACTACAGACATATAAGCAATGGGATGGCATATAAATGCAGGAAAAATTTAAACAATGGTGAGCTGTTGAAAATTTATTGCAAGGATGAATTCATAGGTATAGGCTCATATCTAGATGATGACAGTTTCACAGGTATAAAAATTAATAAAATGTTAAAAGGTGATTGATACATTGGAAATAAAAAGCATTGACACTAATTATGAATCTAAAGTGGAATCAATTATAGCCCTCGGAAACTTTGACGGAGTTCATTTGGCACACAGGACATTACTTGAAAACTTAGTAAAAACAGCTAAAGAAACAGGTACTCAAAGTTCTATTTTGATTTTTAAAAATCATACAAAGAATACCATTGATCATAAAGCTCAAACGGTAATAACATCAAATAGGAAAAAATATCAAATTTTAAAAAATATTGGAATTGATATAGTCTACGAAATTCAATTTACGGAAAATGTGATGAAGATGGACCCTGTTGATTTCGTATTGAATTTTTTATTAAATAACTTAAAGGTAAAAGGAATTATCGTGGGATATGACTATAAATTCGGATACAAGGCAAGTGGCAACATCAAACTCTTGGAAAAATTATGCAGCAAGCACAATATGATACTAAAAATAATAAATCCCATTACTCTTGACGGGGAAATAGTATCCTCCACGCTTATAAGAAAACTGATAAAAGATGGAAATATCAAACAGGCAAATAAACTGCTCGGCTATGAATATACAATGGATTGCGAAGTCATACACGGAAAGAAATTAGGTTCTAAGATGGGTTTTCCCACTGCCAATTTAAACATATTAAGTAACTATGTCATTCCTAAATTCGGAGTTTATAATTCAAAAATAATGATAAGGGACAGGTTTTATAAAGCTGCTACAAATATCGGGAAAAATCCTACAATAGAAAACAGCGGTATCAGAATTGAAGCAAATATCTTGGATTTTGACGAAAAAATCTATGGCGAAAAACTTGAATTAATATTATTGGACTACATCAGACCTGAATTAGTTTTTGATAATGTCAAAGATTTATTCGAGCAGATAAATAAAGATATAAATACTGTAAAATACAATTATTGACGCATTTTATTTTATCAAAGTATTTACATTGTAATATTAATATGATAATCTATACTAGATGATTACCGTGCATAAGTATATCGCACCTCAACGAATACTTGTGTATAGGCGAATTAAATTATTTAGGAGGAATTTAAAAATGCTTAATGCTGAAGAAAAAAAAGTAATTATTGACGAATACAAGGTACATGAAAAAGATACCGGATCACCGGAAGTACAAATAGCGATATTGACTACTCGAATTAATGAATTAAACGAACATCTTAAAGCAAATAAAAAAGACCACCATTCCAGAAGAGGACTACTGAAGATGGTTGGTAAAAGAAGAAATCTTTTGAGATATTTAAGAAATAAAGATATTGAAAGATATCGTTCATTAATAGAAAAGCTAAAAATAAGAGGTTAACATTAAAAGGGCGGTTTACCGCTCTTTATTTTTTAAGGAGGATAAAATGCAGAAAGTTTTCGAATTAGAACTTGCCGGTAAAACATTACAGGTAACAACCGGAAAAGTTGCCGAACAAGCCAATGGGGCATGTCTTTTACAATATGGCGATACAGTTGTTCTTGTAACTGCAGTTGCATCAAATTCACCAAGAGAGGGTATAGATTTTTTCCCGCTAAGCGTTGATTTTGAAGAAAAAATGTATTCTGTAGGTAAAATCCCCGGAGGATTTATAAAGAGGGAAGGAAAGCCAAGCGAAAAAGCAATTCTGTCTGCAAGATTGATCGATAGACCCATAAGACCGCTGTTTCCCGATGGATATAGAAATGACGTTCAAATAATCGCTACAGTTTTTTCAGTTGACCAAGATGCTCAACCTGATATTTTAGCGATGATAGGCTCTTCTATTGCGTTGTCTATTTCAGATATACCCTTTGAAGGTCCGACGGGATCAGTGCAAGTTGGATTTATAGATGGAAATTATATAATCAATCCCGATGAAGAACAAAGGGAAAAGTCGGATATAAGCTTAGTTGTATCCGGAACAAAAAGTGCCATCATGATGGTTGAGGCAGGTTCCAATATAGTTAGCGAAGAAGATATGTTAGGTGCAATACTTGCTGGTCATGAAGAAATTAAAAGAATTTGTGATTTTATAGATCAAATTAAAAGCGAGATCGGTAAAGAAAAATCTGAATACGAAGTATTTAAACCCAATGCAGAACTAGATGCAAAAATTAGAGAATATGGAACAGATATGCTTGTAAAGGCCATTAATAATTCCGATAAAATAGTAAGAGAAGAGCAAACCGACTCAGCGAAAGAAAATATCAGAAACCACTTCGAAGAATACATTGAAGATTATTCCAAAGACATCGAAGAGATTATGGAGTCAATAGAAATAGAAGAAGTTAGACGTGAAATACTTGAAGAAGATATCAGACCTGACGGAAGAGAGTTGGACGAAATCAGAGCTTTGTCTTCGGAGGTAGGTTTGCTTCCGAGAACTCACGGTTCAGGATTATTTAAAAGAGGACAAACTCAAGTTTTATCTGTTGCCACACTTGCCGGATTAAGTGAAGTACAGGTCATAGATGGACTTGGGGATGACAAACCCAAGAGATACATCCATCATTATAATTTTCCGCCCTATTCAGTGGGCGATTCCAAGCCTGTTAGAGGACCCGGAAGACGTGAAATAGGTCACGGTGCCTTAGCGGAAAGAGCATTGATACCTGTTTTACCTTCAGAAAATGATTTTCCCTACGCAATAAGAGTTGTATCGGAAGTATTATCATCAAACGGATCGTCATCACAGGCATCTGTTTGCGGTTCTACCCTTGCTCTTATGGATGCCGGTGTTCCCATTACGGCTCCCGTTGCAGGTATAGCTATGGGACTAATTGAAAAAGACGGACAAATAAAAATTTTAACTGATATCCAAGGACTTGAAGACCATTTTGGAGATATGGATTTCAAAGTGGCGGGTACAAGAGACGGAATCACCGCTATGCAAATGGATATAAAGGTTGAAGGAATCAGTAAGGAAATACTTGAAGAAGCTCTTGAAAAAGCAAAAAAAGCAAGACTTTTCATATTGGACCACTTGAAATTTACAATTGAAACCCCGAGAGACCATCTATCTCCCTACGCTCCTATAATTCACATAATAAATATCGATCCTGATAAAATAGGTGAAGTAATTGGAGCCGGCGGGAAGACTATCAACAAAATTATTGAAGAAACCGGTGTTAAAATTGATATAGATGACGACGGAAAAGTATCAGTACTTTCAGAAAATATTGAAAGAGCGAAAAAAGCCATTGAAGTCATTGAATCCATTGTAAAAGAAGTTGAAGTCGGAGACATCTACGAAGGAAAAGTTAAGAAAATAATGAAATTCGGAGCTTTTGTGGAAGTAAAAAAAGGAATAGAAGGACTACTTCACATATCCCAAATTTCACACGAAAGAACAGGTAAAGTGGAAGATGTTTTAAAGGTTGGAGATATTGTAAAAGTTAAAGTCATCGAAATAGACGACGATTCAAAGCTCTCCCTATCTCGTAAAGTTTTGCTTCCAAAACCTGTTAAAAACGAAGAAAAAAAAGAAAATTAATAAGAACTATGCCCTCAAATTGAGGTGATCTTGTCAGTTCACAATAAAATAAATATCAGGATACAAAAAGTATCCTGTTTTTTTAAGGAGAAATTATGAAAATAAAAATTATCAATAAAAGCAAAAATCCATTACCTAAGTACGAAACCGAAGGTTCTGCAGGAGTAGATTTAAGAGCTAATCTGGAAAACACTTTAATATTAAACCCTGGAGATAGAGAACTTGTGCCCACAGGTCTTTTTATGGAAATTGAAGAAGGCTATGAAGCACAAATCAGAGCGAGATCCGGATTAGCATTAAGACATGGGCTGTGTTTGGCAAACGGAATCGGCACAATTGACTCTGATTACAGAGGTGAAAT
Source organism: uncultured Peptoniphilus sp. (assembly GCA_964345555.1). Taxonomy (GTDB): domain Bacteria; phylum Bacillota; class Clostridia; order Tissierellales; family Peptoniphilaceae; genus Peptoniphilus_E. The sequence goes on from CAYFRD010000012.1 coordinate 21,693, forward strand.
AAAAATTATTTTGATCAATCTGGGCAAAGAACCTGTAGAGATTAAGACAGGAGATAGAATTGCACAAATGGTCTTTGTAAAATATGAAAAAGTTGATTTTGAAATATCTGACACACTTGAAGAAACAGACAGATCAAGCGGTGGATTTGGTCATACGGGCAAATGATTTTAAATAGTTTGTCATCGGTCTTTATGATATAATTAATTAGGCGAGGTGTTGTTTTGGTGAGAAAAAAAATCTCAAAAAAACCTATAAAATCTACTAATAAAAATATTAATAAAGAATATATAAGCATAATTTTTATTCTGCTGGGTTTGTTGAGTTTAATAAGTTTATTCAGCTCTAAAATGGGAATTATTGGAAATATTCTATATAAGATATTCACATTTTTATTCGGAAGCGGCAATTTTATTTTCCCTGTATTATTTATAATGTGGGGGATATTATTCGGGTTGAAAAGTTTTCAAGAAAATTTTAATAAAATACTTATTTCAAATATTGTTATAACTCTTTGTATTTTAGTATTTTTAGACGGCACTAAAACTTCTGATTTAACTTTAGTAGATAGGATCTCTTTATCTGTACAATATTTAGACATTGCCACTTCAGGAGGAATAATCGGATCAATCCTCGGGTTTTTTATGTACAAACTATTCGGATCAATAGGAACATATACTATTCTCTCTGTCATAATTTTATTCAGTCTCTATATTGTATTGAGATACACTCATGAGTTTTTTAGTAAAATTGCTAATTTTCTAAAAATATTTTTCAATAAATTGAAGAATTTATTTTCAGGTTTATCTGAAAAGCTAAATAGTAAAGAAGAAAAACCTGAACTTGATAATTCCTTTGAAATCATTGATAAAACAGGAGAAACTTCTTTTATAAGAGATTTTGATGAAATTAATTCAGTTGAAGAAGAAAGAAAGCCGATTATTGAGAAAAACATAACTGCTAACAATTTTATCAAAGAAGACAAACAAATAGAAAATCCCAAGAATGTTGAATACACCAAAGAAGAGTTAATTGCAGAAAAGGAAGAAATCGAAAACAACTTAAAAACTCCAAAAAATCTCTATTCCTTTCCGAAGTTGAATCTGCTCAACAAAGAAGATTCCAATATGCAAATTTCTAAAAATGAAATAATAAAAAACGGACAAATAATAGAGAAAACTATGGAGAATTTTGGAATCGAATCTAAAATTGTAGCCATAAACAAAGGCCCCGTAATAACCTGTTATGAGCTTGAACCTGCCCCTGGAGTAAAGTTGTCAAAAATAGTGGCATTAAATGATAATTTAGCTCTATCTCTTGCAACGTCCGAAATAAGGATTGAAGCCCCCATACCCGGCAAATCAGCTGTAGGGATAGAGGTTCCCAACAAGAAAAAACAATCTGTATCGATAAGAGAAATAATCGGAAGCAATGAGTTTAAAAATTTAAACTCTAATTTACCTCTCGCCCTTGGGAAAGACGTGTCGGGCTCTATAGTTATTTCATCTATAGACAAAATGCCGCACCTTTTAATAGCAGGAGCTACAGGATCCGGTAAATCAGTATGCATAAATACAATTATCACGAGTATTTTATTCAAATCATCACCAGATGAAGTGAAATTAATGCTCATTGACCCTAAAGTTGTCGAGTTAAATGTTTATAACGGTATACCTCATCTGTTGATTCCCGTAGTAACTGATCCCAAAAAAGCTGCTTTTGCACTTAATTGGGCAGTGAGCGAGATGGAAAAAAGATATAAATTGTTTGCTGAAAATTCTGTTAGAGATTTAAAATCCTTTAATAATAAAATTTCAAAAACTGATCCGGAAAGCACGCTTCCTAAAATCGTTATAATAATAGACGAGCTTGCAGATTTGATGATGGTTGCTCAATCAGAAGTTGAGGATTATATCGCCAGGCTGGCTCAAATGGCAAGAGCTGCAGGTATATACTTGATCATAGCGACTCAAAGACCTTCAGTTGATGTAATAACAGGTACAATTAAAGCGAATATCCCGTCCAGAATCGCTTTTTCCGTATCTTCTTCCGTAGATTCCAGAACTATATTGGACACAGGAGGAGCGGAAAAATTGCTTGGAAAAGGGGATATGCTCTTCCATCCGGGATTTCTTTCAAAACCCATAAGAGTACAGGGTGCCTTTATAAGTGATGAGGAAGTTGAAAACGTGGTAAGTTATGTCAAGGAAAACTCAGAATACGACAATCCCTATGAGGATAAAATAAAAAATGAAATAATAGAAACTAAGAAAAATCTTGAGAATGCCAATGACCCTCTCTTTGATGAAGCGTTAAAATACATTGTTACCGATGAACAGGCCTCTATATCCTATTTACAAAGAAAATTAAAAATAGGGTATTCCAGAGCTGCCAGAATAGTAGATCAAATGGAAGAATCGGGCATACTTGGTCCGCACGAAGGTTCTAAACCGAGAAAAATACTTTTGACCGATGATGAAATAAATGAAATTTTAGGAGAAAAAGATGAATAATGTTCATTTTATTACTTTAGGATGTTCAAAAAATGATGTCGACACATCGCAAATGCAGTCTTTACTGGACAAGGACAAATTCGCAGTTAGCGATGATATAAATGAATCGGATATAATTGTTGTAAATACTTGCGGCTTTATTGATTCTGCAAAAGAACAATCCATAGACACAATAATAGATGCTGCAAAATATAAAGAACTAGGAAATTGCAAAAACTTGATCGTCGCAGGGTGTCTTGCTCAGAGGTATCCTGAAGAACTCATGAATGAAATACCTGAAATAGATTATATTGTGGGAACGGGCAATTTTTATGAAATAAATGAAATTCTGGAAGAATCGCTAAAAGGGAAAAGGTATATAAAAACTGACAATTTGAATAATAGATATCTTGAAGGAACCAAAAAAGATAAAGTAAATATCACTGAATATGTAAAAATTTCAGAAGGATGCAACAATAACTGCACCTACTGTATAATCCCTAAATTAAGGGGTAAAAATCGCTCCAGAAAAATGGAAGATATTTATTCAGAAGTAGAATACTTAGTTGGTAAAGGTGCCAGAGAAATAATATTAATTGCACAAAATACCACTGATTACGGAATAGATATATATAATGACTATAAGCTTGATGAACTTGTACAAAATATATCAAAAATAGAAAATTTAAAGTGGATACGAATTATGTATCTGTATCCTGACAATATAACCCAAGGATTGATTGAAGAGTTTAAAAATAACGATAAATTGCTGAAATATGTCGATATTCCATTGCAACATATAAGCGACAGTATTTTGAAAAGCATGAACAGACATACGAGTAAATCTCAAGTTCAAAATATTGTAAATAAACTTAGAGATAACATTGAAAATATAAGTATAAGAACTACTTTGATTTTAGGATTTCCCGGTGAAAGCGAAAAAGATTTCAATGAATTACTTGAATTCATAAAGTTCAATAAATTCGACAAATTAGGTGCTTTCAAATACTCAAGGGAAGAAGGTACACCTGCTTTTAATATGAAAAATCAGATTTCTGATGATATTAAAGAAGATAGATACGACAAAATAATGGAACTTCAAAAAGACATATCTGATAATTTAAATTATGAGCGATTCGGAAAAACCTATGAAGTTTTAATTGAAGAAAAAATTGATGACTATAATTATATAGGCAGGGCTTATTTTGATGCTCCGGATGTCGACGGTATCATATATATAAACAGCGATCGAATTATTGATAAGCCAGGATTTTATAATGTGAAGATAATTGATACCATGGAATATGATTTAATAGGTGAATTACTATGAACATAGCAAATAAGTTGACTTTTATGAGAATATTGTTAGTTCCTGTATTTGTTCTATTGATGTATATGAATTTTCAAGGGGCAAGAATTGTGGCAACTGCTGTATTTGCATTTGCTTCATTTACAGATTTTTTAGATGGATATCTTGCAAGAAAAAAACATCTTGTAACAAATTTCGGGAAATTTGCTGATCCCCTAGCAGATAAAATATTGGTCTGTGCAGCTATGATCACATTGACCGAACTTGGCGATATTCCCGCTTGGGGAGTAATTATAATAATCGCAAGAGAATTTGCAGTCACAGGATTTAGGATAATTGCAGCATCAGAGAATATAACCATCGCGGCAAGCAAATTAGGCAAAATCAAAACCATATCTCAACTGATTTCAATGATATTATTGCTATCTAATGTAACCACATTGTATAAATATGGATTATATATATTTTACTTTGCGATATTCTTTACAATAATATCGGGTATTGATTATTTTATAAAGAATAAAGATGTTTTAGATTTAGAAAATATTTAGGAGAATTTATGAAAGCTGCTATTATAACTATTGGCACCGAAATATTAATAGGAAGTATTTTAAATTCAAATTCAAGGTTTCTTTCAGAGCGATTATCGGAATTGGGAGTGCATGTCAGTTACCATATATCGGTAAGAGATGACCATGATGAGTTGTTTGATCAAATAAAAACGATGAATGATAAAGTCGACATAATATTTTTGTGTGGCGGTTTAGGACCTACTGCAGATGATATTACAAAACAAGTTTTAGCTGAATTTTTAAATAAAAAGTTAGTATTGGATGATTATCAATATAGTAAATTAAAAAAGAGATTTGAAGAAAGCAAGAGAACTATGACCGAAAACAATCTGAATCAGGTCTATGTCATTGAATCATCAAATGTTCTTGATAATAAGTGGGGGATAGCTCCGGGTGAATATATTGAGCAGGGAGATAAAAAATATTTTTTGCTTCCGGGACCGCCCAAAGAGTTTGAACCAATGGTCGATACTTATTTGAAAGACATATTAAAGAATAATAACGAGATAATAATTAAATCTCTAAATATAGCAGGCTTAGGCGAAAGCAGGGTAGAGGATGCAATAAGGAAATTAAATCTTGAAGAGCCTAATATTTCAATAAATACATTTGCGAAATTTTATGATACTGAAGTAAAAATAATAGCAGAAGGACAAAATTCCGTGTATTTAAATAAAAAGGTCAAATCCATAATTGATATCTTATATACTACCTTTGAAAAAAATTTATATGCAGAAGACAATATAAATCTATCAAAAACTCTTATAAACAAACTTTTAGAAAAAAATTTGACCATATCCTTCGCAGAATCAATGACAGGCGGACTTATGGCTTCCATGCTTACCAAAGAAGCAGGAGCATCCAATGTTATGAAGAACTCAATCGTAACTTATTCCAATATAGCTAAAATTAAGATGCTTGGAGTCAGCGAGGATACAATTGAACAATACGGAGCAGTTTCCCGACAAACAGCCTATGAAATGGCAAAGGGTTTAAAAAATATAAATTTAAGCGATATCAATGTTTCCGTAACGGGAGAGGCCGGTCCTATGAAATCGGAAACAGATATAGGCACAGTATATGTCTGCTATTATTATGATGATAACTACGAAGTTAAAGAGTATTTTTTTAGAGGTAGTAGAAACGAAATTCAGCAAAGAACAGCAGATTCTATAATGCTACATTTAATATTTAACCTATAGGAGGAAATATGGAAAAAGATAGTAGAAAACAAGCGCTGGACATGGCAATTGCACAAATCGAAAAACAATTTGGCAAGGGATCAATTATGAAACTTGGCGAAAACAACAAAATTGACATAGAAACCATTCCTACAGGGTCTTTAACTTTGGATTTAGCCTTGGGTGTTGGAGGGATTCCAAAGGGAAGGATAATTGAAATATATGGACCGGAATCATCGGGTAAAACCACGCTCGCACTACACATAATTGCTGAAGCCCAAAAAAGCGGGGGAATAGCAGCATTTATTGATGCAGAACATGCCCTTGATGCAAATTATGCTAAAAATCTCGGAGTTGATATTGAAAACTTAATAATTTCTCAACCTGATACAGGCGAACAAGCTTTGGAGATAACCGAATCTCTGGTGAGATCCAATGCTGTTGATTTAGTAGTTGTCGACTCTGTTGCTGCACTTGTTCCAAAGGCTGAAATAGAAGGAGAAATGGGAGACAGCCACATAGGATTACAAGCAAGACTAATGTCCCAAGCCCTTAGAAAATTAACAGGAGCCATAAATAAATCCAATGCAGCTGTGATCTTCATCAATCAATTGAGAGAAAAGGTTGGAGTTATGTTTGGTAATCCTGAAACCACTACAGGTGGACGTGCTCTTAAATTCTACGCTACCATCAGACTTGATATCAGAAGAACAGAAAATATCAAGCAAGGTGAGCAAATATTGGGTAATAGGACAAGAGTCAAAGTTGTTAAAAACAAAGTGGCACCACCTTTTAAAATCGCTGAATTCGATATCATGTACGGAACCGGTATTTCAAAAACAGGCTCACTGTTAGATACAGCTGCCGATGCAGACATAGTCAATAAGTCCGGTGCATGGTACAGTTACAATGAACATAGGTTAGGTCAAGGTAGAGAAAACGCAAAATCCTTTCTCGAACAAAATCCTGAAATAGCTAGAGAAATAGAAATTAAAGTTAGAGAAAAATACAATTTAGCAATTAAAAAATCCAACGGTACAGAAGAAACTGAATAATAAGGCAGTGGTATAATTGAAAATTTTGTATTTCACAGATACACATATACGAGCTACAAATCCTAAAAACAGACTTGATAATTTCTTCGAAACCTTAAAGAAAAAAATTAATGAAGTAGCAGAGATAAGCATCAAAGAGAATGTTGATTTTGTACTGCACGGAGGAGATTTATTTGACAGGCCGGATACTTCTATATCCATAGTCTCGGAGTTTGCAAAGATTTTTCAAAGGTTCAAAGTGCCAATTTATATAGTAAGCGGAAATCACGATATATTTGGGCATAATTACAAGACTTTGAATAGAACTATGCTGGGTTTATTAGACAGTTTCAATTTGTTAAAACTTGTAAATGACAAAAAAATAATTCTTGAAAAAGACGGAGTAAAAGTACAATTGACATCCAATCCCTTTGTAGCAGGAATGGATGCTGAAGCTAATAGATGCAGATATATTGTCAGTGAAAGAAATCCCAATGTAGATTACCAAATTCATATGACTCACGGTTTTTTAATTGATAAACCTTTTTTAAAAAATGTACCTCATACTATAATATCCGACTTACTTGATACTGAGGCAGATATTACCTTGGGCGGACATTATCATTTCGGATTTAAGACACAGGAGATAGAAGGCAAGTATTTTATCAATCCCGGAGCATTGGTTAGAATATCCAATTCAATTTCCGAAATAAACAGAAAGCCCAAGATTGTAATTCTTGAGTTAACGGATCATATCAATGTTAGAGAAGTTTATTTAAAAACGGCATTGGACGGTAATGTCGTGCTTGATAGAAGAGAAATAGAAAGACATAAATTCAAACAATCAAAGATCTATGAATTCAAAGAAATTATTGACTCGACTACTCAACTGAGCAATTTAAATGTTTATGACATATTAAATGAAATTGCAACTAATGAATCCATTGAAGATGCAGTTAAAAATGAAGCGGTATCCAGAATTGAAGAACAGCAGAGAAGAGGAGCTGAATTTTATTGATTTATATAAGCAAATTGGAGCTTGAAAACTTTCAATCTCACAAATACACTCTTCTTGATTTTGATAAGGGCTTAAACGTAATTATAGGCAATTCCGACAGTGGAAAAACAGCTATAATCAGAGCGATAAAATGGGCTCTTTACAACGAACCTCAAGGCGACTATTTCATCAGACAGGGCGAAAAAAACACATCTGTAAGTGTATATTTCAATACCGGAGCCATTGTAAAAAGATTCCGTTCACCCTCTAAGAACAGCTACTATTTAAAAAAATCCAACGGAGAAGAATTCTCCTTTGAAGGATTTGGAAGAGTTGTTCCCAAGGAAATTTTAGAAGAAATAAATATATCTAAAATCAACTTAGATGAATCCACCCACACTATGCTAAATATAGCTGAGCAATTAGAAGGTCCTTTTTTATTAAATGAAAAAAACTCCGTTCGTGCAAGTGCAATAGGCCGATTGGTTGGAGTTAATTTCATAGATGATGCTTTAAGGGAAACCATAAGAGATGCCAATAAAACAACTTCCAGCATTAAAACTCTTGAAGACAGAAGGGAGTTTTTATCAGAAAAGCTAAAAGAATTTGATTACTTAGTAAAAAAGGAAGAGGTTTTAGCAGAACTGAAAAACTTAAAATCTGAATTAGACACTCAAACACACAAATATAATTCCCTTTTAAAATTATTCCAAAAATTTAAAAGTATTGAATCGGAAATCAACGACGAACTGAACATAATAGAAAAACATAAAAATTTAGATGTTATTGTAAATATATATGACAAATTAAATTTAGAATATTTTAAATTTAAAAGTTTGACCGATATTCACAAAAAAGATTTATTTAATAATGAAGAAATTAAGAAAAATAATAAATTGATAAAACAATTAGATAGTTTAGATCTCTATGAAAGCATAATCAATGAAATTACCGAAAAAATTCGGTTATATAGGAAAATAATCAATTACAGAGATAAATATGATATATGTGAGTCGGATATATATAAACAAAATAAGAATTTAAGCAAATTAAGCAATTTATCTACCATGGAAGAAATATGCAATCAAACCGGTGATTTTTTAAAAAGATTGACCGTATTGCAAAGTTTTTTTTCAAAATATATAGACCTTTCCAATAGAATTGAAATCGGGAAAAATTTTTGTCTAAAATATAACTCTTTAGGTGAAGTTGAAAATACTTTAAAAACACTTGATAAATTATTGAGTAAGTATGATTTCCTCAAGAATAATAAAATGAATTTAGATTCTTTAGTAGAAAATATATTTCTATCTAAAGAAGAATATTTAAAATTTGATAAAAGTGTTTATATAAACTATAAAAACTATCAAAATGAACTGCTTCATATAGGGCAATGTCCTCTATGTCTCAGTAAAATAGATGATGAAGTTATTGAAAATATTAGAAAAAGATATGTCGAGGAGTAAATCTATGAATTATGAAGAAAAACTGAATAGATTAAAGAATGATCTGGAAAAATCCAAAGATCTGAAAAATAGAGCAGAGATAAAACTCGAAAGCCTATATGCAACCAAAAAAGATTTAATTGAGCAAATAAAACAATATGGTGTTGAACCTGAAAATTTAAATTCAGAAATCGATAAATTAAAAAATGAAATTGATGATTTACTGGATAAGGCAGACAAACTTATGCCAAAGGATTGATGTCCATGGATATTGATTTACTGAACAAAACCATAAATAATATTGAAAATGAAATAAATGTCGAAAAAGGTAAAAGATCGGTGATAGAAGAACAACTTAAAGAAGCCTATTCCGAAATAGAAAAACTTGAAAAATATAACGATATTTTATCTAAAGTCATAGTTCTTTTTCAAAAAACATCTGCTTACGGCAGAGAACAAGCTAAAAGACAAATTGAAGAATTAGTTACTAAGTGCCTTCAATTTGTTTTAGAAACAGATATTGAATTTTTAATTGAAATTACTGAGAGCAGAAATATACCTCAGGCGGAATTTTACGTAGTTTCAAATTATGATGGATACAGCGTAAAGACTAAACCTGAACTTGCACGAGGCGGAGGAATTGTGGATATAATCTCCATAGCTTTGAGAATAGCATTTATTCAAATTCACAGACCTGGAATTGAAGGTCCTTTGATATTTGATGAACCGGGCAAACATGTAAGCGACGATTATATTTTTAATTTAGGAGAATTTTTGAAAAAGTCTTCTTCCATGTTTAAAAGACAAGTAATAATGGTGACTCATAATAGACATTTAAGCGAAATATGCGATTCGTCATATATTGTAAGCAATAGAAACGGAATTTCAAATGTTGAAAAAAACAAAGAAGTATAAATTCGCGTGCTGAATTATACTTCTTTGTTTTTAATATTGATATAAATGATATAATAAACTAAGTAAATCCCAATATCAGAGAGGAACTTAATGGAAAATATAAATTTAATAAATGATTATAAAAATAACATTGAAGAACAAATAAAATATATAAAAGAAAACTACAACAAAATACCTAAAAGAGCAACGGTCATTACTCATGGTTGCCAAATGAATGAACATGACTCGGAGAAAATAGAATGGATTTTAGAAAAAATGGGTTATGAATTAAATTCCGACATTGATGATTCGGATTTAATCATCGTAAATACCTGCTCAGTAAGACATTCCGCCGAGGATAAGGTATATGGGCAACTGGGTAATCTAAAGCACTTAAAAAATCGAAAAAAAGATATTAAAATTGGTGTATGCGGATGCATGATGCAAAGAAAGGAATCCAGGGAATATGTAATTGAAAAATTTGAAAATGTAGACATTATTTTCGGTACCAACAATATATGGACCTTACCTGAGTTATTGTTTAATACCTATGAAAATAATAAGCTGGCAATTGATATTAATGATGACATGTCCTCTATAGATGAAAGTTTGGGATCCAATAGATTATATTCTTTTAAATCCTACGTCAATATCATGTACGGATGTAATAATTTCTGCACTTTTTGCATAGTTCCCTATACAAGAGGAAGAGAAAACAGCAGGAATCCCGAAGATATTATATCTGAAATCAAACATTTAGTCAGTACAGGTACTAAAGAAGTTACATTACTTGGACAAAATGTAAATTCCTATGGCAAAAACTTAGATGAAAAAATCACTTTTGCAGAGTTACTATACAAAATTGCTGATATTGAGGGACTTGAAAGAATCAGATTTATGACCTCACATCCCAAGGATATTTCAGATGAATTATTAAATGCATATAAAAATATAGACAAATTATCAAATTTTCTACATTTACCCGTGCAATCCGGGTCAGACAGAATATTAAAAATGATGAATAGGCACTATACAAAGGAATATTATCTGCGCATTATTGACACAATTAAATCCCTATGTCCGGATATCGCTTTGTGCACCGATTTGATGGTTGGATTCCCCGGAGAAACGGAGGAAGATTTCTTGGAAACTCTTGATTTAGTAAATAAAGTTGAATATGATACATCTTTTACATTTATTTACTCTAGAAGGGAAGGTACAATTGCAGCAAAATCCAAAGATCAAGTTCTCGAAAGTATAAAGCATGAGAGATTTCAAAGATTGTTAGATGTACTATATCCCATTCAATTAAAAAAGAACGAAAAACTGATCGGTACAAATCAAAAAGTATTAGTTGAAGGATTGAGCAAAAATAATTCTGAATTTTTAACAGGAAGGACCGAAGGGTTTAAAACTGTTAATTTTAAAGGTGATAAATCCAATATAGGTGAAATTATAAATGTCAAAATTACATCTGCCAATACATTTTCTTTAAGTGGTGATTTAATTGAAAAATTTTGATATTAAAAATCTCACTCCCATGATGAAACAATATCTAGATGTAAAAAAAAATCACAGTGGTGAAATATTGTTATTTAGATTGGGAGATTTTTATGAGATGTTTTTTGAAGATGCTATTACGGTATCCAAAGAACTTCACTTGACACTTACAAAAAGAGCATCCACCGGCAATAACGTTCCAATGTGCGGCTTTCCTCACCATGTTGCAAATTCCTATATATCCAAGTTAATTGACAAAGGATATAAGGTTGCCATTTGCGATCAAGTTGAAGATCCAAAATTGGCGAAAAACATTGTAAAAAGAGAAGTAACAAAGGTTATAACTCCCGGAACTTTTATTGATTCAGAATACTTGGACAGTGCCAGTAACAACTACTTAATGAGCGTATACATTAAAAACCTAAGTGTTTTTATATCCTATCTCGATTATAGTACCGGAGAAATATATATTACTGAAAAGACTTTTTTAAATAAAAAAGAGATGAATATATTTTTTATTGATGAATGCTATAGAGTAAATCCCAGTGAGATAATAATCAATAAACAAAAAGATGCAAGTTTCAATAAAATACTTAGTAATATTCCATCATATATCAACTTTGTTGAAGATCTAAATATCGACATAAAAGACTTTGATGAATATATTAATGATGCCAATATTTCTGAAGAATTGACCGATTTAAAAAGTAACGGAAATATAAGTGATTTAATTTCGATAAAAGTTTTGCTCGGTTATGTCATAAAAACGCAAAAAGATGGATTTAAACATCTTAATTTTATTAGTTATTACAATAGTGATGATAATTTATTGATAGATGAAAGCTCTAAGATCAATTTGGAATTAGTTAAAGGTCTAAATACAAATTCGAAAAAAGATTCTCTTTTAGGAGTTTTAGATAATTGCAAAACATCCATGGGATCACGAACATTAAAAAAATGGATTGAAAAACCACTTAAATATCGAAAAACTATAGAATACAGACTTGACATAGTTGAGAAATTCAATGAAAATTTCATTCTGCTAGATAAGTTGATTAAAGAGCTAAATAAAATACATGATATCGAAAGACTCAGTGTTAAGATCTCCAATTCAACAATTACTCCAAAAGACCTGATTGCTTTGCTTAATTCACTAAATTCAATAAAAAATATAAAGACTATTTTAAAGTCATCAGATTTTGACATTCTCTCTGAATTATCTGATAAAATAAATCCCTTACAAGAACTCTCATCTACCATTGAGAATACAATAATTGATGATCCGCCTGCGAATTTTGAAGAAAAGCAGTTTATAAAAAAAGGGTTTTCAAAAGAACTGGATGATTTGTTCGATATGAGTACAAAGGCTAAGAAATGGATACTTGAATTTGAAAATAACCAAAGAGAAAAAACCGGTATAAAAAATCTCAAGGTCAAGTATAATAAGATATTGGGATATTTTATTGAAATCACAAAATCTTTTGTAGACAAAGTTCCATCGACATACATCAGAAAACAAACTTTGGTCGGATCAGAAAGATATTTTTCCATAGAACTTAAAGAAATGGAAGCGAAGCTTCTCTCGTCCAGAGATGATGCTCTTACCTTGCAATTGTCAATCTTTGACGAATTGAAAAAATACCTCTCAGAAAATATAAAAAACATTCAAGAACTTTCAAAAATAGTATCTTTAGTTGATGTATTGACAAATTTTTCAGATTTATCAATAAAAAATAATTATGTCAAACCAACATTTAATTCTGAAGGAATAATAAAGATTAAAGACGGTCGACATCCTATAATTGAATTTAATTTTACTGACGAATTATTTGTACCAAATGATACAATACTTGACGACGAAGATAATTTGATACACATAATAACCGGTCCTAATATGGCAGGTAAGTCAACATATATGAGACAGGTAGCACTTATTGTCATAATGGCGCAAATGGGATGTTATGTACCTGCTGCAAAGGCTAATCTCTCAATTGTGGATAAGATTTTCACTCGTATTGGAGCATCTGATAACCTTTCAAGAGGAGAGAGCACTTTCATGGTTGAAATGAAAGAGGTTGCCAATATTTTGGATAATGCAACTTCATCATCTCTTGTGATCTTAGATGAAGTGGGGAGAGGTACCAGCACCTATGACGGCATTTCCTTAGCTTGGGCAATTGTAGAATATATCGTGGAAAATATAAAGGCAAAGACTCTCTTTGCAACTCACTACCACGAACTTGTCGATTTGGCAAAAAAATACGATTGTATATCCAACTTGACCATAAAAGTGCAGGAACAGGAGGATACTATTATCTTTTTAAGAAAAATTATAGACGGATATACAAATAATTCCTATGGAATAGAAGTTGCCAAATTAGCAGGAATAAACGAAGAAGTTCTAAACAGATCTAGAGAAATTTTGGACAATATTTCTGAAGAAAAAAGTGTATTGATTAACAATCCTGGAAAAGTTGTCTCTAAACCTAAAAGCAAATTCAATACTTCAGAAAAAATTCTAAAAGATATATCCGGTATAGATATTAACAATCTATCGCCTTTGGAAGCGATGAATGTCTTAAACACAGTTATTGAAAGGATTAAAAATACCAATGAGTATTAAAGTATTAGATGATATTACAATTTCAAAAATTGCCGCAGGAGAAATAATAGAAAATCCTGCTTCAATTGTAAAAGAAATGATAGAAAACTCCATAGACGCAAAAGCCAAGCACATAAATATTGAAATTTCGGGAGAAACAACTGACTTGATCAAAATTGCAGATGATGGTGCAGGAATGAGTGGAGATGATTTAAAATTAGCTTTTTTAAGACATTCCACATCGAAGATAACTTCTTCTGACGATCTGCTCAACATTACCTCCTTGGGATTTAGGGGAGAAGCTCTTGCCAGTATTTCAAGTATATCAAAAATAAAGGTTTTGACAAAAAATGAATCATCTGATATAGGGACAAAGGCTGTTGTCGAAAGAGGGGCAATACAATCATCAGGAAATATATCCATGAATACAGGAACTGTGTTCTATATAAATGATATATTCTATAATACACCTGTACGAAAAAAGTTTTTGAAGTCTGATAATACTGAGTTTAACAATATATACGATATCGTACAAAAAATTGCCTTATCTAATTCGAATATAAATTTCAAGTTGATCAGAAATGACAAGATAATATTAAATTCCATTGCAAATAACAATAAGCTAAATCACATATATAGTATCTTAGGCAGAGATATTGCATCTAATTTAATACCTATTGAATTTAATTCATCATCCTATAAAATCAAGGGATTTATATCCAACAATTTATTGTTCAGATCTAACAGATCTCATCAATATATATACATCAACGGAAGATTCGTAAGAAATTCGGAAATTTCCACCGCTATAGAAAATCAATACAGATCTCTGATACCGCTGAATAGGTATCCTGTATTCTTACTGTATATTGAAATTGATCCCATGCTCGTAGATGTCAACATTCATCCAACAAAGTCCGAAGTTAAAATATCAAAAGACAATAACGTGTTAAAAATAATGGAAAACTTAATAGAGGAGCATTTAAATCCCAACAGGCGAATTTCAGAAATCACAGAAAATAATGATAAAAAAACTGAAAACATAAACATATTTGAAATCTATGATTATAACAGTAAAGCAGCAAAAGATACTCAAAAAAAAGATAGTTTTGAAAATCCCAATTCTATAAATTCGTTTTATAAAACAAGCAACTATCTACATGAAAGAGAAGATTATTATTATCCCGAACATAAAAGAGATGACAGTTTATTAAATATGCCGAAAGAGGAAATAAGTTCTAAAATAGATTTTAATTTGCTAAATTCACGTATTGTAGGTGTAATTTTCAAAACCTATATTGTTCTTGAAAGCTCTGCCGATGAAACTATATACTTTATTGATCAGCATGCAGCACATGAAAGAATTTTATACGAAAAATATATGCACCAATATAGAGAATCAAGTATATACAGTCAAATATTGCTTAAGCCTGAAATCTTGACACTGACACCTAAGCAAAAAGATCTAATTGAGAGGAATATGGACTTGTTTAAATCCATAGGCTTTGATATATCGGATTTTGGGGAGTCTGACGTTATTCTAAGGCAGTATCCGATTCTTTTTGGAAAAAACTTAAATAAAAATTTCATCTATGATATTATTAGCTCCTTAGATGATATTTCTAAATCAGCCTATGAGACCGATCCATATATCATAATGAAAAAAGCCTGTAAGGCTGCAGTAAAAGCAGGCGACAAATTAAGCCACATGGAAATAGAAAGTCTAATCAAACAACTGATAAATTGTGAAAATCCGTATACATGTCCTCATGGACGACCTACTGTTATCAAAAAAAGCAAGTACAACTTTGAAAAAATGTTCCTAAGGGAGTAACCACATGGATAATTTATTAGTAATAACCGGTCCCACCGGAGTAGGGAAGAGTGAATTATCTCTTGAAATTGCAAAAAAATACAATGGTGAGATAATTTCAGCAGATTCTATGCAAATATATAAAGGAATGGATATCGGTACTGCTAAAGTCGATACCGAAAAAACAAATATTAAACACCATTTAATTGACATAGTAACGCCTGAAGAAAACTATAGCGTTGCAGAGTTTCAAAAAAATGCAAAGGATTTAATAAAGAAAATCAATGAATCAAAAAAACTCCCCATTATTGTAGGTGGTACAGGACTTTATATTAACTCCATAGTATATGACTTGGATTTTCAAAATGTTGGAATGGACTTTGAGTACAGAAAATTTTTAATTGATCAGTATAAGGAAAAGGGATTGGATTATCTTTATGAACAATTGAAAAAATCAGATCCTGATTCCGCCTTAAAAATTGACAGACAAAATAAAAACAGAATAATCAGAGCCTTGGAAATAAGCAAATATTCTAAAAAAAAGACTTCTGATCTAAGGAAAAAGAATGAAGATTATAATCTTCTATATATCGGACTATATATGGATAGAAAACTGCTATACGATAAAATTGATCAACGAGTAGATACTATGATTGAAAATGGCTTAGTCGATGAAACAAAATCAATAATAGTAAAGAAAAATTTTGATTTTAATTATAACAGTTTAAAAGCAATAGGATATAAGGAAATAATATCCTATTTAAAAGGCGAATATGATTTAGACGAAGCTATAAAACTAATAAAAAGGAATAGCAGGAGATATGCAAAAAGACAAATTACCTGGTTTAAAAAAGACGATAGAATAAATTGGATTGATAAAAATTCTGCTGACTACAAAGAAAAAATACATGAATTAATAGGAGCAAAATTTGGAAAACGCTAAAATAAAAAATGAAATAAAAGAACAAATAAAAGATTATTACAAAATCAGTGATGAAACCTACAGTTATGTTGAAGAATGTGAAAGTTCTTTAGAAAATAAATTTAAAGAAAGAAGACATATAAGTCAATACAATCAAATAAAGATTTTAAAAGCAATGCAAGATTGCAAACTTCAGGCAACGGATTTTAATTGGACTACGGGATACGGATATGGTGATATCGGAAGAGAAAAAGTGGAACAGATTTACAGCAAAGTCTTTAACAGCGAGGATGCATTGGTAAGACCTAATATTGTAAGTGGAACACATGCTATATCTCTTTGCTTGTTTTCAAATTTGTCAAAGGGCGATCACATTTTATCAATAACAGGTACTCCTTATGATACATTGCAAAAAGTAATAGGAATTAGAGGCAATGCACAGGGAAGTTTGTTTGAAATGGGCGTTGAGTATTCAGAAATACCTTTGATTGATAATAGAATCGATATTGAAAAAATCGACGAAAACATCAGATCCAATACAAAAATAATCGCATTGCAAAGATCAACCGGATATTCGGATAGAAGAGCTCTTACAATTTGTGAACTGAAAGAAGCCATAGAATATGTAAAATCCAAATATCCTAATATAATTATATTTGTGGATAATTGCTATGGAGAATTTACCGAAATATACGAACCTACAGATATAGGTGCAGACTTAATAGCAGGTTCTCTAATAAAAAACCCCGGAGGAGGCTTAGCCTATGCCGGAGGTTATCTCGCAGGCAGAAACGAATTGATTGAAAGGGCGGCAAATAAACTCACTGCACCGGGAATAGGAAAGGATTGCGGATTGAGTTTTGGAATGACCAGACAAATATTGCAAGGTCTGTTTATAGCCCCTAAGGTCGTTGAAGATGCTGTGAATTCAGCTTTATTATTTTCTGTTGCCTTTGAAAAAATGGGCTATAGAACCGTTCCTAAATCCACTGATGAAAGATCAGATATCATTCTTGCAATTGAGTTAAAGAATCCTGAGCTATTGAAATTGTTTTGTAGAGCGATCCAAGAATCCTCTCCTGTCGACTCCTTTTTTACTCCTGAACCCTGGGACATGCCGGGATATGAGGACAAAGTAATAATGGCCGCAGGGGACTTTATAGAGGGTTCTTCCATTGAACTTTCAGCCGATGGACCTTTAAGAGAACCTTACATTGTATACTATCAAGGCGGACTGACTTATTATCACGCCAAATTTGCACTGATGAAAGTACTATCTTATATTAAATAGGCGGAAAGCTACATCTTTCTGTATAATCCGACTATTTTACCCAATATTTTTAAATCTTTGACATAAATCGGTTCCATAAAATCATTTTCAGGTTGCAATCTGTAACCTGATTTTTCTTTATAAAATGTTTTTATCGTAGATTCATCATCTATTAAAGCAAGTACTTTATCTCCATTTTTAGCATAATTGGATTTTTCAATGATTACGTAATCTCCATCTAATATTCCAGCATTTATCATACTTTCTCCAATTACTTTTAAAATAAACAGATCACGATCATTTATAAAATCAAGCGGAAGAGGTAGTGTATCTTCTATGTTCTCATAGGCAAGTATAGGCATACCCGCAGTGACTCTGCCCACAATGGGTATATCTATAGTTTTTCTTTTAGGCAGCATATCATCATCGCTATTATCTAATATTTCCACAGCTCTGGGTTTTGTAGGATCACGCTTAATATATCCTTTTAACTCAAGTTTCTCCATACTTGCATGTACTGTAGATGTGCTCTTTATATTCAATGCTTGGCATATTTCTCTGACTGTTGGCGGATAGCCCTTTGTATCTAAATATTTCTTTAAAAACAACAATATATCAATTTCTCTTTTGTTTAAATCCTCATACATATTTACACCTCCATATAATTATTTAAAGTATAACAAAAAAGAACATATATTTCAAACAAATGTTTGAAAGCCTATTGACAAATGTATGTTTTTTTTAGTAATATATGTTTAGAACATACGTTTAGAACGTTCGTTTATTTAATAAGAGGTGTATTATGAATAAGTCTAAAAAAAGAATTTTTATAAAAAAGAAGAAATGCATAATAACATTATTATTAGCTTTTTTATTTTTAACCGGAGTCAGTGTAGTTGATATGTCTGATTATTATCTAAGTGAAGCACAAACTGAATATAACTATTATGTAGTATCTGAAAATGATAAATTATGGAATATATCTGATAAATTTAACTATGATATGGACAAGAGAGATTACATTAAATTAGTTAAAGAAATAAATGGTATCAATGATAATATAAAACCGGGTGATGTGCTTAAATTTCCGAACAAAATATCTTATTGAGAAATAAATAAAAAACAAACATAAATAAAGTCACAAAATTATTATTTTGTGACTTTATTTATGTAGGTCTTAGCTTTCCGTTTTAGGATTAAAATCCGACAAAGGATTATTCTCCACAGTT
>CAYFRD010000013.1:0-40211 GCA_964345555.1 uncultured Peptoniphilus sp.
TAATATAAATTTATTACAAATATCTTTTTATTATAGCATAACCTTTATCTTCATATATGTAATTATAACAACGTTTATAAATAAAAAGTTTATAAATATGTTTTTCTTGAAAAGTTGTAAAGGAGTCCGATATTCTCGAACTCCTTTACTGTTTTTATTCAACTATAGTCGTAACTATTTCCGTCCAGTCTTCATGGATTCTGTCAAATCTGTCTTTGCTTTCTCTTCTGATTAGTTTGTGGGTGTTTGCTGCTTCTACTATTTCGTAGTAGTACCAGTCTGTTTGGTTTAGGTCTGTGAATTTGATTAAAGTGTTTTCGTATCCTCTTATGGCTTCTTCGTCTGCTACTCTGTTGTACATTCTGTTGAGCATTGTTGTTGCTTCTGCTCTTGTGAGTTGTGCGTCGGGTCTGAAGGTTCCGTCTTCGTAGCCTTGTATTCTTTTGTTGCCTGATATTTTGTTTATTTCTTTTTCGTATTTGTGTCCTTTTATGTCTGTGAAGTCTGATGTGGTGGTGGTGTCTTTGTCTATTGCTGCGAGCATTTTGGCAAATTCGGCTCTTGTGATTTTGTCGTCGGGTCTTAGTTTGCTATTTTCAGAATCTAACATATTTGCTCTTAATGCTGCGTTTAGATATTTGTTGTACCAACCATTTGCATCTACATCAGCAAAGTCCGGTTTCATTTCATTTGAAAGGTCTAAGTTTGCAAGTCTTGTTACCATTGCTGCTGCTTCGGCTCTGGTCATGTTTCCTTGGGGTAGCACTGTTCCGTCGGGATAGCCTTTGATGTATGCTTTGTGAAGTTCTACATTCTTGGGTTCAATGTCTTTGCTTGAGGATTTTTCCGGTTCAATTAGCAAGCTGCCCGTTGCAAAGGGTCTGTCTGTTTCCGGTCTGACTATTTCTTCTATATCAGGTATGGGTATTATCGGCACTATGGGATTAGTATCTTCACCTGCATCTTTTTCCCATTGTGCATAGACTTCCATATCTCCTGTTACGGCGGAAGCACTTGTAAATTCTTCTCCGGTGCCATCCTTTGCCCTATTCCAGCCCTTTAGAGTATAGGTTTTTCCCTTCGAGTCCGTATAAGTCAAATCTTTAGGAAATTCACTATCTTGAATATGCCATTTCCCATCTCGCAATTCCAAAGCTTTTACGGTTTTTATCAACTGTTCTTCCGTATCTCCTAAATTGTCGGTGTTTTTCATAAATTTCACTTCAAAAAGACCAAGAACTATATTGTCATCGGGCATTGCTTTTAAGGATTTATTTTCTTCATCTGGATTCACTGCCGTAGGTCCGCTTTGTTCCGCATTTTTTCTTATATACTGTTTTATAATCAAAGGTGCCGATTGTCCTTCAGGATATAGGCGTAGTCCCTTGAATTCCACGAATTCCATACCTATGATCTTCTCATCTGTTGGCGGAATTTGGTCATTTTTCAAAATTCTGTAAAGTCCTACAGATTTATCATTGTAATGAATTCCCTTTTCATCTTTTCCGTCTACAACTGTACGGGTATTGATTTTGTTTTCTTTAAAAATATCCACATGGTATCTGCCGCCTTCCACCAAATTTGACTTTTCAGTGGGTCCGGTTGCATTGGCCTTTCCTACATACAGTATAGCTTCATCATCTGTCAAACGGACGACGGGACTTGATACCAGCTCTGTCGATGAGGATGCTGCAAAATCCACAGCATAGGAGTTTATCTTGGGTGTAGTGGTTCCCGTACCGTCTACAACTACCTCTCCCGATGCTTCAATTGCCACAGCATTTGTCGATGAGCCGGGAGCATCCCACTTGCTGTCGGCATGAAGAGCATCAGGGTAATAGACTTTTGTCCATTTGTAGTTTAGCCATTGTAAGTCATAGTAGTCCGTCATCAAACTTTGGAAAGGAGTATTGCCGGCTTCCACCGTGCCGCCCTCCATTGTCACATTAATAGACTTACTAATTCCGGAACCGGCTTCTTGCTTGGAAGCTCCTCCCATTACCGTGACTTCATCGCTTATTTGAACATCTGCATAACCTGCAATGCCATTGCCGCCCTTTGCTGCACTTGTTCCTCCGTAGATCTGTGCAAGTCCTGATACTTCGATTCTACCTGTGGGATTTTCCAAATTATTTTCAATGGCGGATCCCGCTTTCATTCCCTTCATGTAGTTGGTGACTAAGGGCTTTCTCAATCCACCACTTGTTTGTGGACCTGTGGAAGAACCGCCGGTCACCAGGCTTGTGCCTGAAATTTGAACATTGACCACTCCTTTGATACCAACTCCGCCTGTGCCTGCACCCGTTTGTCCGCTGGGCGATGCCGGTGTGTGGATATCTCCACCATGTACATTTCCTCCGTCGACAATGACAGTGCCCACATTTTCAATTCCATGACCTGCAGACATATTTCCTATATCTTCATTGACGGAAATCAATTTAATCTGTTTTTGATTTTCTTTAGAGTAAGTAGTGGAACCGTACCCTTGAACCGTAGCTCCGTTATCCACCCTCACTGTATTCTGTCCGTTACCTACAATTCCGCTTCCGTAGCGATAGCTATCTTTGACTTCATCGGCAATATTGTTTAATCGACCTCCCATAACATGGGCGCCCTTAGTAACGTGAATGTATCCTGTGGAGTAGATTCCTGCCGCTCCTCTTTTTGATGCAAGAGGATTGTCACTGTAAATTGTGCTGCCTTTAATCTCCGGAAAATGTGGTCCTTCGATGCTTGTATTGCCTGAAAGTAATATTTCTCCATCTGATACTACAGTCGCCATTGGCGTACTGCCTCTGCTGGTTCCTCCGGTGATAATCAATTTTTGATCTGTGTTTTCGGAGTATTCTCCGGCACCTTCCGTTTCATTGATTGCGGTCAATTTGCCCCTACCCATGTGAATTGTCGGAGCTTGCGGAACTGTAGCATCGGCCGGCGATATATTGTCTGTCGCTCCGTGAATCCATCCTCCGTAAAGCTCCACTTCACTATTTCCACGAGCCAAAATCGCAGGACCGTAATATTGAGACTTTGAAAAACCGCTTATGGTACTTTCAGACCTGTGGCTGATTACCGAACCGGCTTTGGACTTGCCGAAAACGAGTTTTCCTCCATCAAGAACTTCCACAGTTGCGGTGTAATTATCATCTAATTCAACTATTCCGGGATCCGCTACTGTACCTACCCCGGGTTTGATTACGTCATCTCCTGCAACCAAGTATATATTTCGTCCCTTAATGGCCCCGCCGGGATACTTGCCGTCTCCACCTTTTACGACCAACTTTATAGGAGTTGTATAACTCTGTCTAAAGTCAATGTCGATATCTTCGGCTATAAGTACATATCCGCCCTTTCCACCGGAAGACTTTCCGCCATATATGCTGAAGGATTTGTTTGTAAGATCGTTCATTATGAACTCTCTACAAACTATCGCGTTGCCCCCCGGTCATATCTGAGGTATTTCCGCCTGTAATACTGTTAACTGCAGGTCTTGGATAAGGAAAAGATATTCCTCTTAAAAAGCTTTCTCCCCTTTCGGCTTTTACTTGATTCACAAGATCGCTATAATCACTATCCGTTTTTAGAATTTCTATTCCCGTCACTTCCACTGAGCCTGTGGGAAGATTGACTGCATCTTGTCCTGCCTTTGCATGGATTCCCGTGCGGTCATTGATTAGAAGATTTCCTCCTCCGAATATGGTCGGTCTTCCATCTGCCCCTGTTATTTCCACATGAGTCAAAGTCAGCGTTGCCCCTTGTGCAATTTCAAAGGATATATTTTGCAACCTTGAATCTTCTCGAATCTGAATAAACTTTTGTCCGTAGGGTGAGTCATAGGCTTCATATTCCATCTCAGCACTAATGGTTATGCTCTTTGAAACTGCAATAACCGAACCTGCGAAGTCCTTGTTTTCTTTTAATCCCTTGATTTGTATAATATCTCCATCTGCTGCATTTTCAATTGCCGCCTTGATCTCCTCCGTGGAGGATACCTCATAGGTAGCCGCATGAACCATATTTGGCAACAATACCAACATAATCACAAAGGATAGCAATATTCTTACATATTTTTTCATATTATGCTCCTCTCTTGCTTCAACTGCCGATAAAACTTTACAAAAAAATAATACTGTTGTGTACTATATTAATATAAATTATATCAGTTCAAAGTATTCATCTCAAATCTTTTAACACATCTTTATAAAGAATTTTTAACATTATGTATAAAATATACCGGGCGGGCGTGGGCGACCGCCCCTACGAATGAAATGCATAAAATAAAAGTAGGGGACGATGCCTTCATCGTCCCGCAGCAATAAAACTGTCCATACAAAAATATTGCAGATATAATACATACCAAAATATATCGGGTGGACGTGTCCGACCGCCCCTACAAATGAAATGCATAAAATAAAAGTAGGGGACGATGCCCTCATCGTCCCGCAGCAATGTCAATCCTTATTTTCTTTGTCTTTTTCAGAAAAGGCGCTCTTGTTTCTCTTTTTAATTTCTCGTGTCAATATATACTCTATCTGCCCGTTAATGGATCTGAACTCATCATTTGCCCATTTTGACAATTCTTCATAAAGCTCTTCCGATATCCTAAGTGGTATTTGTTTTCTTGCGATAGTATCACGCTCTTTAGTAAAGACTTCCGCTGTTTACAACGGGCTGAGTGTCTCTGTTGCTGCAAAGCACCACCATCAAATTGGATACCATTGTCGCTTTTTTGTCTTCGTCAAGGTCAACTACACCTTTTTCGCTGAGCTTTTCAAGAGCCATTTCCACCATTCCCACTGCTCCGTCCACTATTGTGGCTCTTGCATCCACAACTGCCGCCGCCTGTTGTCTTTGGAGCATTGCAGCTGCTATTTCTGGTGCATAGGCAAGATAGGTTATTCTAGCATCAATTATTTCAATACCTGCTATATCTACTCTTTCCTGAATTTTTTCTTTAATTCGCTGTGCAACTACGGAACTTGAGCCTCTAAGGCTACCTTCATCCGCTTCGCCGTCTCCTGTGGTGTCAATGCCCGGCACAGAATCGTAGGGATAAATTCTCACGATATCTCTAAGTGATGAATCGCATTGCAAGGATAGAAATTCCTTGTAATTATCCACTTCAAATACCGCCTTAGCCGTATCCACAACTCTCCACATGACCGCTATGCCCACTTCCACCGGATTACCCAGCCTGTCGTTTATCTTTTGCTTTGCATTGTTCAACGTCATTACTTTGAGCGATATTTTTTTGCCTGAGGGCAATTCCGCATTGGCTGTATTTGTATCGTTTAATGCAATTCTGGGTTTCTTGGTAATTACATCTCCACTTTGTCCGAGAAATGTATTGGCTGCAGGGTTAAAACCTGTACTGAAGGGATTGACATAGTAAAATCCTGTTTCCTTCAAAGTCCCAGAGTATTCGCCGAACAATGTGAGCACCAACGCTTCTTGCGGTTTGATAACTTTAAGCCCGAAGTACAGAACTATGTTTACAAAGAACCAAACAACACCGAAAACTATTAAGACTGCTCCGTTGGCAATTCCCATGCTTACAAGGTCAATCCCCTTTGCGAATAGAAAAACCGACAAAATATGCGTTGCAATTAATATTATCAGCATGGTCATTCCCGGTTTGGCTTTAAGTACTTTTTCTTTGATGTTCTTTTTTTGTCTTTTATTTATATTTTTTTCTTCCATAAAATCCCTCCTTGTTATTGATATTATCATGATATCATTTTTATATCATCAGTGCAATAAAAAAACTGTTAAATCTTTGTAAAGTTTAACAGTTTCCTGCAATTTATTTTAAAATCAATCCCACGGGACAATGATCCGAACCTAAGATGTCTTGATGTATCGTGGCATCTTCTACTTCGTCCTTAATGTCATCGGATATTACGAAGTAGTCGATTCTCCAGCCTATATTTCTCTCTCTGGATTTGGCGAAGTGTGACCACCATGAATATTCTTCTTTGTCCGGATAGAGCATTCTGAAGGTGTCGATGTAGCCGTTATCCAACAGCACGGTGAATTTTTCTCTCTCCTCATCGGTAAAGCCTGCTGATTTTCTATTGGTAGAGGGATTTGCAAGGTCGATTTCCTTGTGTGCAACGTTTAAATCCCCGCAGAGAATCACGGGTTTTTTCGCTTTTAAATCATTTAGATAATCTCTGAAATCATCTTCCCATTTCATTCTGTATTCCAATCGTTCCAGTTTTCTCTTGGAGTTGGGAGTGTAGACTGTTACAAAGTAAAATTTTTCAAATTCGCAGCATATAACTCTGCCTTCGTTATCATGTTCTTCAATTCCTATTCCATAAGTAACATTTAACGGTTTGACTCTGGTGAATACTGCCGTTCCCGAATATCCTTTTTTTTCGGCGTAGTTGTAGTACATTTCATACCCGTCGATTTCCAAATCCAGTTGCCCTTCAGACAGCTTTATCTCCTGCAAAGCCATTATGTCGGGATTCAATCCTTCAAAGGATTCCATAAATCCCTTTCTTATTGCGGCTCTCAATCCGTTTACGTTCCAAGATATAAGTTTCAATAATTTTCCTCCTCATAATAGTCGTCTAAAAAATTTATTTTTCTATCGCCCTTTTTGTATGCGATTATGGCTCCTATGTCCACATTTTCAGCAGACCTAAGAATGTTTATATCCACATTTTTATTTACCTTTTGCAAATCTTTAATTAGATCCTTAACAAAAAATCTCATGCCGGATTCTTTTTTTGCAGTTACGCTGCAAGCACAGTCCAGTGCCTTGAGCCCCGTGCTGTTCATAAAACTTATTATGGATTTCTCCTTTATATAGTACATAGGTCTTATAAGTTCCAGTCCTTCAAAATTTTTGGAGTGCAGCTTGGGCATCATGGTCTTGAAATTGCCTGCAAAGAGCACGTTTAAAAGCACCGTTTCAATTACATCGTTGAAATGGTGTCCCAAAGCCAGTTTGTTGCAGCCCAGCTCCTGAGCCTTGGAATAGAGATTGCCCCTTCTCATTCTGGCGCACATATAGCAGGGATTTTCCTCATCTAATTTATGTGCCACCTCAAACACGTCGGAATCGTGAATCTTGACAGGTATGCCCAACATTTTGCAGTTGTATTCCAATAGTTCTCTATTCTCTTTTTTGTAACCCGGATCCATGGCTATGAATTCCAGATGAAAGTTGTACTTGCTGTGTCTTTTCAGCTCCTGAAAGAGTTTTGCAAGTGTGAGCGAGTCCTTGCCTCCCGATATGGCTACGGCGATTCTGTCTCCCTCACGAACAAGTTCAAAATCCTTTATGGCCTTGATGAAATTGGTCCACAGATAATTTCTGTAACTCTTGTTTATGGATCTTTCTATATCATGTATGGATTTAATACCGGACAATTTATTTCCTCTTTTCTACTTTCGCCATGCACCGAGCATAAAACAGGCGAAGAAATTTTATCTTATTTTTTAAAGCTAAATAATATCCTAACACAAAACAATGTCTTATTTCCATAGCTTGACGTAATCTCCAGCAGATTAATATAAAATAAATTTTTTCAATTCCTTTTCATAAATATTAATACAATAATTTTTAATTTACAATAATGATCAAAGGGTATACCCTATATGTAAGAGGTGATACTTTGAATAACAAACCGTCTTTATTAAATCTGCTTGGTGCCATTTTAACAATATTAATAGGAATCCTGTGGACATATGTATCTTACATCAAGACCGTCCATTTTAGAGAATCGGGAAATATAATCATGGGTTATATATTCCCCATACTGGGATTTATTTTTGTATTGATGGGAATTTTTATTCTGAATTCCTTTATAAAATCCTATAAAATCTACAAATCAAATAAAAAACAAATTTCCGAAGACTATTTCAAAGATCAATTTATACACATAGACAGAAGAGACAGTTCAAATCTAGACAGGATTCGCAGGCAAAAACTGGACAAGAATTACGAGGATATGAACAGGAATCTGTCCTATTTCAAAAAGAAATTCGACAATTTAATCGCTCCCGCCGATGATATGGAAAACACGGGAAATTTCTCGGATAAAGGCACACTCTTTAAATATTGTCCCTTCTGCGGCGAAACACTGGAAGAAAACTATAAGTACTGCCCGGAGTGCGGCAAAAAACTGCAATAATAACTCAATAATTTCTAACAAAAAGGGCATAACCGCAAAATCCCACGGTCACGCCCTTTTTATTTTAATCTTTTTTTATCTTTAAATTGGATACATAATATTCAAAATTTTTAAATTCCTTTATCGCCCTTTTATATTTTTCTGAAGGATTTTGTGTGTATTCTCCCTTAACTCTGAAAAAAGTTTCTTTCATTATGCTTATGTCCTTGGAAAAATCCTCCAAGTACTGATTGTATTCAGGTCCTTCGTATCCCATGTACTTAAAGATATCGCTCATCAAAAATATCGGTTCAAGATCTCTGCCTTCTCCGACAAAATCTCTGCCCAATACCTCTTTGCACCTGTCATTTGCCCAAATGATATAGGGTGTCTCGTATAGGTTGTAAATACCCTCCAGTTGTGAAGTACTGTCATTTAACCCGAACATCTTGCTGATGGAATTATTGCTTCCCATAGACGGACTGTGATCTCCAAAGGCGACAAACAGTGTAGGTTCATCACTTGCACGAAGATTATCTATCAATATTTTAAGAGAATTGGAAGATTCCGATATTCCGTTTAAATAGTTGTTGAAATATTTATAATTATCAATGTCGTAACCATCCTGCCAAATTATGTAAGGTTCTTCGTAGAGCAGTTTATCCGTTGGGTAGGGCCCATGGTTTTGAAAAGTTACGGCAAACATAAATTTCGGATTTTTAGACGCATTGAACTTATCATTCATAAAGTAATAGAGCAAATTATCCATGGGCGGATACTCATACAAATCCTTAAAAGTCTTGTCAAACTCGTAAAACTCATCAAATCCCATATTTGGATAAACATTGTTTCTATTGTAAAAACTGCCTGTGTAGGGATGAAAGGCAACGGTTTTATATCCATTTTCCTTGAAGTATCTCGGATAACACTTAGTCGTTCTATTAAAAAGCGGGGTGTGCTTGTAGCCCGACATTACATGAGTCTCCGTCAAGAAAGTACCGCCTCCGAAGCTGTTAACCAAAAGACTTCCGCTTATGGACTCTTTTTGCAGTTGGTAAAAATACTCGTAGGGATTTGAGGAGAATTGCATTTTTTCATTTTGCAATTTATAAAAATCCTTGAAGGATTCAAGCATCACCACGACTAAATTTACCCTTTTTTCTTCGGGTATTTCTTCAGGCTTGTATTTTCCGTAAAGTTCTTGGGCCTCGCGTTTGTTGAAATGCTCGTACTTATAGGGCATGGAGTTCTTAACCGAATAGGTAAAGGGATATATAAACCCCTTTGATTGAAAGCATTCAACTTCCACCCAAGGTGACAGACCGGACTTGGCACCTAATCTCTTGTAATTTGCCGAGTCAAATACGAAATCTTTTAGAAAAAATGTAAGAACCAAGGCGGATAAAATCACATTTGAAATTCTGCGGTCGTATTCGAAATTAAATTTTTTGAGCATTGCAAAAATCACAAAACTTGTAACTATTGACCCGATGAAAATATATCCGTTTGTAGAATTGAAATTCAAATCGTATTTTTGAGACATGTTAAATGCCTCCATCACGATCTTGAAATCCCTCGCCATAAAGGGCTCCTGTCTATAGAATATCTTTACATAATTGACGAAAGCTCCTAAATTCGCAAGCACCGACACAATTAAAAAAGACCACCTAAGGGATTTCAAAACATAAGTAAGTATCCACAGGACAAAAAACACTAACGCAAAATTATATGCGAATATCTCCCACTCGCTGAAGATATTGGACAATACCCCGTCTTTATATCCATAGACACCTATGAATATGGTGCTTGTAGCCACTAAGACTGCCAGCAGTGCGACTGAAGCCAATATCTTTAATTGCCCCTTCATTGCAATTCTCCTGACGATTGCACATTGTCCACAAGTTGCAATTTTTTCTCAACTTCATCAACTTGAGCCTTGAATATATAATTTCTCTTATAGCTATTGAATTGTTCCCTTATTTCATCTGCACGACTCTCATCTTTATCCACAAGCTTGGCAATTGCATACCTGCTGTAAAATCCGTTTATCATCTTGCTCAAGACTTTAGTCAAATTATTTCTGAAATTAAAAGTATAATACTTCTCAAAATCTTCATCATTTTTCAACGTTAAAAGGTATATCATCTCATTTACAGTGGCAAGCCTTTGAATTTCGCCCGACAAAAAACTTTTATCCAAAGCTTTTTTATATGCCGATTCAGCCTTTTTTAAATCTCCAATCTCAGCATAATAATCGCCCTTTAAAATATCCATCTCGGCAAACTCAGCCCTTGTATTGAGCAGGTATTTAATTTCATCATCGTCAAAATCCTTTAAACTCTTTGAGATCACATAGAACTTGCTTGCCTTAAGCGTATACTTGGTGAAAATCCTGTATTCCTTGTATTTATCCATCAACTTCACATTCATTGCATCATTTACAATCTGATCCGACAAAGGAATTCCGTTAGTAAGGGAAAATAAAATTCCCAAAGCCGTCATAAAAAATAAAAACATTTTAAGTAACAAACTCTCAACCAATAGTAAAATCAGAAAGCACCCCAATGCCACAAGGATATTGGCAATAACTCCCCCATACATATAGAGCTTGTACTTGTACTCTTCATAAGCCTTTCCCCCGGGACATAGAAGAGCCTGTCCTCCCGTCCCCGGAATGTGGAACTTCCCGAACCTAAAGCCCTCGTCCGTTTTTACAAGAGCAATGGAACCCACTCTGAACATCACAAAATCATAACCGCTAAGAAGTGCTATGACCAAGTGCCCTAATTCATGAAAAATCACCTGCAGAATA
The DNA here is from genome assembly GCA_964345555.1 of uncultured Peptoniphilus sp. Taxonomy (GTDB): domain Bacteria; phylum Bacillota; class Clostridia; order Tissierellales; family Peptoniphilaceae; genus Peptoniphilus_E. The sequence continues at coordinate 10,939 of CAYFRD010000013.1, forward strand.
AGCGACAGGGCAAATAAAACCAACCCCGTTAAGCTCAATCCGATTATTCCAAGTTTTTCTCTCAATACAGGATATTCAGGAGACGTGTTCAGCAAGTACATATAAAAATACCCTATGCCGAAAAATATCAGCATAAAATAAAAAAGCGTCAATATTTTCTTTAATCTGTTCATTTAAACCTCCATAGACAGTATATTATTTTTTACAAAATAGTTCAATTGATATATATAATAAATACACTTGTATAAGAAAAGGAATTTAAATCAATAAATCAATTGCACAATTTTTTGCGATATTATATTATGTTTTTAAATAGATTTTAATTTAAGGAGGAGTATATGAAAAAATTATTATTGTTGACTATGCTTTTTATTTGTATGTTGTCCACAGCGGTTTTTGCACAAACAGAGGCTGTTCCGTCGATACAAAAGGTTATTTTTGACGAAGCGGAAGTGGATATCAAAGGATATAATATCGACGGAAACAACTACTACAGACTTAGGGATTTAGCTGCTATATTGACGGGCTCCGATGTAAATTTCAATGTAGAATACGACGAAACTTACAATTACATTGAGATGACCAGACAGAGCAAGTACGCTAAACAACCTGAGGATTTGAAATTTTCAGATCAAAAAATAAACAGCATTGCAGAGTCTTACCAAAGGACCTTTGTCGATGGTGATAAGGTTATTTTCAGCGGTTACCTGATCAACGACAACAATTATTACAAATTGAGAGATTTAAGCAAAGTCATTGGTTTCCCCGTGAGCTTCGATGAAGATACCAATTCAGTAATTATAAAGAATGAACAACTTAACCCCGTTGATTTAATCGACAGAGAGGACACTTCCCTCATAAGTGTAGCTGCAGATACCGTTAAAAATCACAGGATTATGGATGCCAACGGACTAAAGGAAATTTCGCTAAAGGATTATCTGCAAAATATGAAATCTGTCGTAATGCTTACTCAAGACCAAAAACAGCTTTCAATGGTAGATTCAAGATATAATTCAAAGAAAAATAAAATCGAACTTATCCCGGAAATTAAATTCAGAGCTAAGATGTCCATGAGTCCGGTAATCAAAATAGAACAGGGTGATAAGTTTGAAATAATCTCTATTGATTCTGATAAGATAGATTTTAACGAATTCGGCAAGTATATTGACAATTCCAAGGATTTCAAGACGACTCTCGGCTTCTATGTAAGCGAAAAGGCCGATGAAAACTTCAGAGGTCTAAGCGTAATTGAATTTAAGTACTGACTCAATTGATTAAAAATAATTGAATTTATTCATTATTATTGGTATTATTGGGTAATAAATTCATAGGAGGTAGAGCATGAAGATAACTAAAGATACTGTAATTGGCGAAATCCTCGTAAAAAGCCCCGAGAGAATCGGCACTTTGATGAGTTTCGGTCTGGGTTGTGTGATGTGCCCCGCATCTCAAGTGGAAACTCTTGAAGAAGCGAGCATGGTTCACGGAATAGATGTAGAAACTTTGGTGATGGCTTTAAACAAAGAGGAAGAAGCTGCCGAATCAGCTGAATAATTATTGAATTCAATCGCTCCTGAAATGGAGCGGTTTTTCTTTATGGCTATTTAAAAGGTTGGTGAAAATATGAAAACATACAGCGTTTATTTCAGTCCGCGCGGAAATACGAAAAAAATCTGCAATTTCTTAGCAAAGTGCTTTTCTGAATTTGTGGAAGTGCCCATAGATAAATCTCCTCTTCCGGATTTGAGTGAAGATGACCTTGTGATCATTGCAATGCCTGTGTTCTTTGGCAGAATTCCAAAGTATGCATGCAGAATACTGGAAAATTTCAAAGGCAACGGTGCGAACCTTGTAATCCTCGCAGTCTTTGGAAACAGAGCCTATGATGATGCACTGATGGAAATGAAATTACTTCTCTCTGCAAAAGGCTTCAAGCTCTTGGGAGCAGGTGCCTTTGTGGCTCGCCATTCTATAATGAGAAGTGTGGCAATGGACAGACCTGATGAAATTGATTTTAAGGAATTGGAACTTTTTGCCCATAAATTAAAGGAGAAACTTACGACTTCCTCCCATGATGATTTTGAGGTTCCGGGAAATATCCAACTGAAACCCATAAAGGAAAATAAAGTTTTCCCCAAGGGAGATGACAACTGTATAAATTGCAATATATGCGTGCAGGAATGTCCCGTCGGTGCCATAGTTTCGGAAAATCCAACGGACACGAATGAAAGTCTGTGCATTTCCTGTATGAGATGTGTGGAAGTCTGTCCTGTTTTCTGCAGGAACATAGGTGCAGCTGAAGAAATCCTGGAGAAAAAACTACACGCATTCGTAAAAACACCGAAGAAAAATGAAATATATTTATGATAAATATCTTCACACAAAACCCCTCTGACTTCACATGAAATCAGAGGGGTAAATTTTTATATACTATTGTTTGGATATCAGATCCTTAACTTTCATCAGTCTTGTGATATTCGCTCTTTCATTTTCGTCAAGTTTACCGGAGATGTATCTGATAGTTTCTTCCAAGTCCGGAATGGTCTTGTATTCAAGAGCGTTTACTCTTCTCCTGGTCTTCTCTATTTCCTCCGCCATGAGTTGGGAGGATTTTTCCACTTCCGCCAGTTTCAAGAGCCTGTCCATAACGGTATTCAACTTGTCTATGGACTCATCTAAGTCCGATGTGGTCTGCGCGTATCCGTAAGGATATATAGATGCGTTTTCTACTGTGGGCGTGACTTGAAATTCCATCTTTGGAATTATTACGCTCATTACATTTTCCTTGGTGATTTTGAGTTCTGTCTTCTGCGTGGGAAAGGATACCGCCATTTCAAGCATTTCCGAATTTGTAAAAGCCGATGCCAGCAGAAAATCCTTGAAAAAATCGGAAAGTTCTTCCTCTACTTCTTCTCTGAGTGTCTTGTTCAGTTTTATATTTTCTATGAACCTCCTCATCAATTCGTCCTGCTTGTCCTTTAAGAGTTTATGTCCTCTTTTCGACGTAGCAAGTCTTTTCTTCAAAGTTGATAGGTTCATCCTGGTAGGATTGACTTTTAATCGTGTCATTATAGATCACTTTCACTTTCTGATGTCACTTCTTCCACAGTTTGTTCCGTTTTTACGGGAGTTTCTTCATCAGAGTCCTCATCGGATGTGTCGGCTCTATCTCCCAAGTATTTATCTATCAAGGCATCGTCTATTCTCTTGAGTTCGGATCTCGGTATTATGGACAAAAGATCCCAACCCAGGTCAAGGGTTTCTTCGATATCTCTGTTGGTTCTGTATCCTTGGTTTACATATCTCTTTTCAAATTCATCGGCAAATTTAGCAAAGGCTTTGTCCGCCTTTGACAGTGCATTTTCACCCAGTATTACAGAAAGTTCCTTGGCTTCCTTACCTGATGTATATGCCGCATATATCTGGTTCATGGTATTAGCATGGTCTTCACGTGTCTTGCCTTCACCTATCCCCTTATCTTTCAGTCTTGACAGTGATGGAATTGCATTGATGGGCGGTTCTATACCCTGTTTATACAATTCTCTTGAAAGGATGATCTGTCCTTCCGTTATATATCCTGTTAAGTCGGGAATGGGGTGAGTGATGTCATCTTCAGGCATTGTCAAAATGGGAATTTGAGTTATGGAACCCTTTCTTCCCTTGATACGTCCTGCTCTTTCATAAATTCCCGCCAAGTCCGTATATAGATATCCCGGATATCCACGTCTGCCCGGAACTTCCTTACGTGCTGCAGATATTTCACGAAGAGCCTCGGCATAGTTGGTCATGTCCGTCAGGATTACAAGCACATGCATTCCCAATTCAAATGCCAGGTATTCTGCACAGGTCAACGCCATTTTAGGCGCGGACAGTCTTTCAATTGCTGGATCATCCGCTAAATTCATAAACAAAACCGCTCTGTCTATAGCTCCCGTTTCCTTAAAATTATTTATAAAATATTGCGCTTCTTCAAAGGTGATTCCCATTGCGGAAAACACAACGGCAAATTTTTCATCAGTGCCGATTACTTTCGCCTGTCTTGCGATTTGTGCAGCTACGTTGTTGTGAGGAAGTCCCGCTCCAGAAAATATGGGCAGCTTTTGTCCTCTTACCAGTGTATTTAATCCGTCAATGGTTGATATCCCCGTCTGAATGAATTCCGACGGATAGTCCCTGCTTGACGGGTTTATTGCTATTCCGTTGATGTCTATTTTTTCATCAGCTACAATTCTCGGACCGTCATCTATGGGGTTTCCCAATCCGTTAAACACTCTGCCTATCATGTTGGGACTTACTCCCAATTCCAGGGGTCTGCCTATAAACCTGACCTTTGTTCCCTGCAGATTTATGCCGCTGGAACCTTCGAATATTTGCACCATGGCTTTATCTCTGTCTATTTCTATAACTTTTCCACGTCTTCTCTCTCCGTTTTGAAGTTGAATAAAGACCAGTTCGTCATAGGTACAGCCCTCCACTCCTTCAACAACCATAAGAGGGCCTACGACTTCTGTTACCGATTTATATTCTTTAAGCATCTATACCCTCTCCTTTCATTTGTTTCAAAAGTGCCTTGGCATCGGCTAAATCCTTTTGCTCCTTACTTTCATTCAATTCCGCCGCATCTTCGGGAGTCAATACATCCTTAACTGAACGATCTACATCTGAACCCATTTCATCTCCGTCTATTTCGGATATTATATTATCGAATTCTTGCAAATCATCTTCGCTGATGTTTTTCATTCTGGAGATTCTTTCTCTCACTGGCAAGTCTTCAATTTCATTCAAGTAAACTCCTCTATCCAGAGACTTTAAAGATTCATCGTAGAAGTGCAAGATAACATCGAGCATCTTGTATTGCTTTTGTGGTGAACAGTAGGTATCTGTATCGTGAAAGGCGTTTTGTTGCAAGAAGTCTTCTCTTATGGATTTAGATATTTCCAATTTCAGTTGGTCTTGTTCCGAAAGAGAATCCTTACCTACAAGTCTGACTATTTCCTGCAACGCTGTTTCCTCTTGGAGCAATGACATGGCTCTTATTCTGTTTTTGGAGAAGTTCTCGCCTATATTTTCATCGAAGTACTTGTCCATCTTGTCTTGATACAATGAGTAGGAGTCCAGCCAGTTAATCGCCGGGAAGTGTCTTTTATAGGACAAATCATAGTCCAATTTCCAGAATATCTTTACTATTCTGAGTGTTGATTGAGTTACGGGCTCTGAAATATCTCCGCCGGGTGGCGATACTGCTCCTATTACCGATAACGCTCCTTCTCTGTCGTCACTTCCTAAACAAACCACACGACCCGCTCTTTCGTAAAAGTCGGCGATTCTTGATGCGAGATATGCAGGATAACCTTCATCACCGGGCATTTCTTCAAGTCTTCCGCTCATCTCTCTAAGGGCTTCCGCCCATCTGGATGTGGAATCCGCCATCATAGCCACAGAATATCCCATATCCCTGTAGTATTCGGAGATTGTTATGCCTGTATAAATACTAGCCTCACGAGCAGCTACGGGCATATTTGAAGTATTGGCGATCAAAACCGTTCTCTTCATTATGGACTGTCCTGTCTTAGCATCTACAAGTTCCGGGAATTCCATAAGTACGTCGGTCATTTCGTTTCCACGTTCTCCACAGCCTACATATACCACTATTTCAGCATCCGCCCATTTTGCAAGCTGATGTTGCACGACGGTCTTTCCGCTTCCGAAAGGTCCGGGAATCGCTGCAGTTCCTCCCTTTGTTATGGGGAAAAATGTATCTATTACCCTTTGACCTGTTATAAGAGGTGTGTCGGGATCTATTTTTTTCTTGATTCTTCTCCCTCTTCTTACAGGCCACTTTTGTATCATGTTAAGTTCTGTTTTTTGGTCGTTATTTTCCAGTACCGCTACAGTTTCTTCAACGGTGAAGGAGCCTTCTTTTATATCTGCTACCTTGCCTTTTATACCCGCCGGTACCATTATTTTATGAAGCACTACCGGTGTTTCTTGAACCGTGCCCAGTATATCTCCCTCTGACACTTCGTCACCCACATGAACTGTGGGTTTGAAGTCCCATTTTTTCTCTCTGTTAAGACTCTTTACAGAAGCTCCTCTCTTGAGAAAATCTCCCGTTTCTTCTCTTAAAACTTCAAGAGGTCTTTGAATTCCGTCAAACATTTGCTCAATAAGTCCGGGACCAAGTTCTACAGACAGAGGAAAACCTGTTGTAGTCACCACATCTCCCGGACCTACACCTGTGGTTTCTTCGTAGACTTGGATTGAAGCCTGATCCCCTCTCATTTCGATGATTTCTCCGATAAGTTTATTTTCGGATACTTCCACCACGTCATATACGCTGGCTTCTTCCATGCCCTCAGCTATTACAAGCGGTCCGGAAACTTTTATAATTCTACCTGATTTCAAAATTTCCTCCTTTATAATATGTTCGATCCGATTGCTTTTTCCACATAGGATGATATGTTGTTCAATCCTATATTCATACTTCCCTTGTTAGAAGGTATGAGTATGACCGCCGGCACAACCATGCTGTCATATCTGTCTATGGTTTCCTCGATAAGGCTTGCCAGTTGCTCCGTTATGAAAATAACTCCATAATTGTCCTTGGCAAGTCCATCTACAATCTTCCTGGCTTCCTGCGCTTCATAGGCTATTTTTGCATCTATTCCCAAAGCTCTGAATGCCAAAACCGAATCCTTATCTCCAACTACTGCTACCTTATACATAACTATCACGCAACCTTTCCCTTATAAAGGAAGAATTTACGCCGTTGAGTTTGCTAATCAATATGATTTCAATGTTTTTCATTTCCATTTCCTTTGCAAAAAGATATGCAAAGATGACTTCCGGTCCGTAGGTTATGCGCTTGGCTTCCTTTACCATAGCTATGAAATAGTTGTCCTTATTTTCTTCATATCTGCTCAACGAACCGGTCTTTTTAAAGCTTTCTATCCCGTCCTTTACGTATTTTGCTATATCCAAACTCTTGTAAAGGGGAGCGAGCTGATCCGGCTCCATGTAGAAATATTTCTCATATTGATCGATGTTCAAATTTCCCCCGTCTATTAAGACATCCTTTAGAAAATCCACATCTCTGTTTTGTTTTCCGGTCCTTAAAAATATGCTTATATTGGTAAAATCAATCAAGTCGCTGACATATTTTTCAAATAATTTTACACCCAGTTCCCCTGCGATTTTTTTGAGACTTTTAAAATACAGCTTATCTATGAGTATATCCACATTTTGCGGATTCATGGATTTTTTATATTCTTCTATGGCTTTTAAAGATACTTCCAAAAACTCATTGTCTTCTTTTTTATCTTCATCTACGGATTTATTTATCTTTGCCCAATCTATATCTCCAATATCTATGTATAGGTGCGACAGATCATTTGATAACACTCTGTCCTTTACCAACACTTTTATATTGTGATAGTAGTAATTGTTGGCTATTAAATCCACAACTTTTCTCTCAGGACTTAATTCGTAGACTTCCTTAAAAGTTTTGAGTTGTTGTTTTCTCAGTGCCTGTTCATAGTCTTGCGGTTTTTTAAGCTTGTTTATATTTTCCTGATAAACTGAATCACTCAAAAACTTCAAGGCTTCCTCCAAGCTTGCAGCATCTACAATTCTCTCCATAGAAGCTTTGTCAAGGAGCTGTTTCTCCTTTACTCTGACAGTGGCAGATGATTGGACGAATTTTTCTCTATCCATTTCTACCTCCTATTCTTTAAATATATCTTCAAAGTACTCTCCAGTAAGTTTGAACTTCAATTGATATACCAAATTCTTAAATCTGTTGTTATAGGTTATCTTTTCCTTTTCAAGTAGGAATCCGTCTCTTACATGGTCTTCGGAGACCTCCAAGTTGCTGTGAGCTTTCACATAGTCTTTGTATTTTTCGGGAACTACCAATACTCCTCCTTCGCTATCCACATTATCTACGAAATTATTAATGAATTTCATAAAATCTTCATCGGACATATTGGTAAGTTCTTTGTATGCTAAATCAAATGTTCTGTCGATGACGGTGTTCTTGCTGTCAAGAACCTTATCTCTTGCTTTGAGCTTTGAACTCTCAATTATCTTGGCAATTAGTGCCTTTGCTTCATATTCAGCTTTGGCTATGATGTCCTGTGCTCTTTGACGGGCTTCTTCTTCGGCCCTTTGAATTATGGATTGCTGCTCTTTTTTTGCTGCATCCAGTATTTTTTCGGCTTCAACCTGTGCGTCTTTTCCGATTTTTTCTATAATATTGTCCATATTTGACACATATATCACCTTATCCTACGCTGTTCATGATCAAGAATGAAATCGCAAATCCCAAGATCGCATACATCTCAACCATTACCGCAAGAATAATACCCTTGACTTGTTGTTCTTCGTTCTTTGCAAGTATGTTGATACCGGCAACTGATACCTTTCCTTGTGCTATGGCGGATATATATCCTACCAGTCCTACAGGAAGAGATGCACATAAATATATAAATCCTTGATACAGCCCAAGATCCGGTCCCAGTCTAAGAAGAATCAACATTCCTATTACGAATCCGTACAGTCCTTGTGTACCGGGCAACAATTGCAATATAAGTGCTTTACCGAATTTTTCAGGCTCTTCGATTATTACTCCTGCAGCCGCTTCACCTGCAATACCTACTCCCTTTGCAGAGCCTGCTCCTGCAGCAAGTGCCGCAATTGCAACCCCCAATGTTCCCAGCATAATTCCGCCGTTTTCTACAAAAAATCCTTGATACATTAATTTATTCCTCCTCAATATTGAAATAGTTGGATTCTGCTACCATTTCTCTGAAAGGTGTTCCGCCACCCTCATAGAATTTATTAAACATTTCCACATAGGTAAGTCTCGCAGAGTGTACGTATGCGGATAAAAATGATAAAAACATGTTGAACAATTGAAATACTACGAATATAATCGCTCCACCTATCATACCGGCTATTCCCGAACCCATAAGCATGTCCACTATTATGTTGACCGCTATGGCTATAAAGGAGCCGGACAACGCCAGCGCCATAAGTCTTATATAGGATACAAAATCTCCGAAGTAAGATGTTATTCCATAGAGAGAATAAACACCCCATCCGATTTTACCTCCGATGGACTTCTCCTCTCTGCCCCCTGTGAGCAATACTATTACCATACCTATGACCATCACGCCCATGGCTATGTTGAACACAATACTCGGAATTCCCGGCAGTGTCTTCGCTCCAAGGGCCACTATCGCACCTGTCAAAATCATATGCCATGACCCCACATCATAGAGCGCATCTAAGGGCTTGCCATCTCTTATATCCATGTATCCCTTAATGCCCAATGCAAAAAATATGTGCACTCCTCCCAGTATCATAGAAAGCATTATCATGGCGACATAATCCTTAGACGGATCTATAAAAGCATTCATGGGCAGTACATCTCCGAAGAAAGACCCGAAGATAAAACCCCAAATAATCGCCGACAAGCCCAAGTACATAAAGAATGTCACCAATCTTTTCTTTACCTTGTCCAAATTGAAAACTTTCAATGCCACAAAGGACGCTATGAATAAAATCAATCCATATCCCATGTCACCCACCATTATGCCCGCAAATATAAAATAAAAGGGTGCAAAAAGCGGTGTCGGATCTATTTCGCCATACTTTGGCATGGAGTACATTTGTGTTAGAGATTCAAAGGGTTTAACGAAATTGTTGTTCTTCAATTTTATTGGCACATTGGCATCATCAAGCTGCGCCTCTTCTATTTCGACATAATAATCGGTTCCCAGTTCTCTGTCCAAAAGTGCTATGAAGTCCTGCTTTTTATCCGAGGGCAAGTATCCCTCTATTATGTCAACCTTGTCAGTCTTCAAGAAATTTTCACTTGAAACTTCCTTGAGCTTTTTGTTGTTTAAATAGTCATAATATACTCTGAAATCTTCAAGCAAGTTCAATTGAGATTTAATTTTTTCGTCAAGATTCTTTATCTCTATATTGCATTCTTCATTTTTGCTCTTTAAAAGGGCAATTTCATCCTTGACAGTACCCTTAGCCTTGATGACAACTGAAGAAAAAATATTGTTTCTTAGCACTTCTTTTATATCCGCCTCTACAGATTTGTCATAAATTACAACCATGTAGACTACGTTGTCCTTAACTCCCAGCCTTTCGTGATAACACAGATTAATTTCATTTAACTCCGATACAAGTCCGTCATAGTACTTGTAGAAAATCGTTCCCGTATCCACCGCCACATTTTTAAAATTGTTCATATCACTTAAGTCGCCTTGGAGATTTTCCCATGGTGTCAATTCATCAATCAGTGATTTGTTATTCATGACATTTTGATGCAGTGCATCAAGCTTGGATTTTAAATTGTATAAGTTGTTATAATTATCTTCAAGATTGAATTTCTCTGCTCTTGTTATGATTTGAGATAGAGTCAATGATTTTTTGCCCTCTTTAAGCTCTTCAATGGATGATTTCTTTTCCTCGTAGGACTCCAACAAGTTTATCGCCCACTTGGTATTTCCAAGTTTTTCATCTATCTCCGATATATTTTGAGGGACAGTCAGTTCTTCTGCAGCTTCATCATCAACTTCAAGGTCGTTGAAATGTACATGTTTAAAAAACTGTAATTTTTTTAAAAGATTTTCTCTGTCTTTGTCAAAGGAGAACAAATTAAACTTACTCATTTTAACTATTGCCATTATCTACCACAATCCTCTCAATAACAGCATCTGAATAGGGTTTAAGCACATCATCCTTTATATTCAGTATGTTTTTTGATTTGAGCTCCGCCTCTTCAATGATGGGCTGTGCCCTTAAATCAGCTTCTTTTCTTGCATCTTCCAAGATTTGCGATTTCTTTTTCTGAGCATCTTCGATTATCTTTTTGCTGATTTCCTCAGATTTCTTTTTAGCTTCCCTGAGTATTCTGTCCTGTTCGAGATTTGCCTTGTCGATCAACGCCTTAGCATCGTCTTCAGCACGTTTTATCTTTCCTATATTATCCTTCAAAAAACCACCTCCAAATCTGCTGTGTATTATTTTTTTCAAGGTTTGTTTTCCTTATAAAAATAAATATTTAAAGTGTTGAACTCTAAATATTTACTTTGATCTTAACTATAAGTATAACCCTTTTCTTAATAAAAATAAATCAAGTTTTATTTTTAAATATGTGAGTGTTTAACACGCTTGTCTATTAAGATACCCAATATATATCGTTATTATTCTAAATTATTAATAATTTGCATAAAAAAACTCCTGCCAATTTCAGGAGTTTCATAAACAAACAATTATTTATTGTTTTTCAGTTTAATTGTGATTTCTCTGTCTTGAGTTGTTCCCTTGCCCGTCATGGTAAATCTGAAGTAAGGCATATTAGAACCGATTTGCTTTCTGTACTCTTCAATCTTTTCAGGAAGTTCTATTTCAACGGACTTAATATCTATTTCATCTTCGGTGATATTCATTACGGAATACTTGGGATGATCTAAAAATGCATCCAGATTGACAAAGCTCAAGTTTTCCATGGTTCTTATGGATTCGCAATGAGTATGACCTGCTATGAAAAGTCTAACGTTTTTATTGAATACATCCCAGATATTTCTGTCAGACTCTATATAGTGGTTTAAGTAATTGGATCTCATTACGGTGTCGTATACGGGATGATGAGAAAAAACTATCACCGGCTTGTCCTGTGTGTTTTTGATTTCTTCTTCAATAAAATCCAAGATATCATTTGAGAGATATCCTCCCCAATGCACTATATCCTTTTCTCTACTGCTCGATAAAACTATGAGTTTCGCAAAGTCGGTGTCAATGGCATAATTATATCTCTGATTGGTCATGGCTGAAAGTTCTTCTGCGGTATTTGTGTAGAGATCGTGATTGCCGAAAACATGGATGAATTTATCCATTTTACCCGTTTTTTCGATGAATTTATAAATTCCTTCTATTTCGTCTTTTAAACCCACATTTGTCAAGTCTCCAAGGCTTATGTAGTAATCTGCCTCTTCCTTGAAAATCTCTCCAATGGAGAACTGATTAAACTCCCTCTTCATATTTCTGAAGTCATCATTGTAGTCATAGTATTCTAAATCTTTGTTGTAATTGTGATCCGAAATATAGTGATAATCTCCAAACAAAATTATTTTCATAAACTCTCCTTTATCTTTGATATTGCATTGAACATACATACAAAAGTATATAATCTGTATTTTTATCCATCTATCAAAGTTTGTAAAATTCATGAATTATTTTCATTTATTTTTAAATTGAGAATTAAAAAGTTATATAATTATTTCATAGGTGTAAATTTAAAAAACTATAAATACATCAAACTTTTATTTCATAAGTGATAATCAATAAAAGTTTTGTATAAATATGAAAGGTTAAATATGGATTTCTGGCATTTTTTCTTCAGACTTGAGGAAGATAATTTTAAGTTTAAACAATTCGGAACTGTACACTTAACGATGCTTTGCCTTATGATAATCGGAGCGTTGTTAATTTATAAATTCAGAAAAAACATAAGAGCAAATAAAGGTATTCGTAAAACACTGGATATGACTTTTTTACTGATTATTTTATTGCAGCAGTCTATGTTTTTATATTTTTATTTCATACTTTCTCCCATGGATTTTAAAAACGGGCTGCCGCTATATACCTGTAGAATAGCATTGTATACTACTTTTTTCGGGATTCTGTTTAACTCGTATAATTTAAAATCAGCAACCATATATTTAGGCCTGGCAGGAGGAATAGTACCGATGATAATTCCGGATCTTCATCCCTATGCCTTTCCGCATATATTGTATGTGAGTTTTTTTGTAACTCATATTTCAGTATTTTGGGCATCTTTAATGTTTTTTATTGTAGATAAGTATAATTTTGACAAATCCGGATTTATATTTATGTGCAAATTTATAAATATAGTGCTATTAATCAGTATTGTAGCAAATATGTTATTTGATGCGAATTATGCCTATTCATCATCCAGTCCGGTCTTCAAAGACTTTTTCGAAAAACTTCCTAAGCCTTTATATTTTTTGATAGTGGCAATCGTATATAATCTCGCAAATCTTATTATTTACCGTGTAGGCAATAAATTGAAATTAAAAGAAAAAACATAATTAGACTTTAATTATGTTTCTTTCAACTAATATATTTCCAATTACGGATGAGTAATAATTATTTTACAGTATATTTCAAATCATATATATCAGGTCTTCTGTCAGAGAAGGTTTCAACGCCTTCTCTTTCTTTTTTTAAATTATCTAAGTTGATTTGTGCTGTTTTAATTTTTTCACCGTCAAAGGGTTCTATAATATGTTCTCCTCTTGAATTTATAAGTTGGCTTTGTCCGCTGAAGTCTGTTTGCGAAGATTTACCTACGCTACCTACAGCTGCGATATACATTTGATTTTCCATGGCTCTTGCTTTTAAAAGCGTGTTCCAATAATTTATATGAGCCACAGGCCATGCCGACGGTATGAAAAGCAGCTGAGTATCCCTAAGACCGTACATCTTGACCCATTCGCAAAAGCTCAAATCGTAGCAGATTATAACTCCGCATTTGTGTCCGTATAGTTGAAAGTTCACAACTCTATCTCCTGCTGTGAATTCTGTTGAATTTCTCTCCATATTATACAAGTGAGCCTTATCATATCTCGCCAGCTTGTTTCCATTACTGTCATATACAAGTGCTGTATTAGTCAGTTTGCCATCTTTGAAATAAGCACAGGAACCTGCGACCAAGTTTATTTTATTTTCTTTTGAAATTTCAGACAAAAATCCTTCCAATTCCACATAATCAAATTGGGATAAATCTTCGTATCCTTTATGAAAATCATAATTCCAAAGTTCCGGTAAAAGAAGTACGTCGCTGTTTCCTGCGATGCTTCTTACACAGTCTTCTATTATTTTAAAATTTTCAGCATTCGTTCCTCTGTGGGCATTTATTTATGCCAAAGATATTTTCATTTCATCACTCATCATCTTTATCTTTTTCTAATTCCGATACATCGTCAGGAAAATCATGGACAACACCTCTCGCCTGAGCTCTGTTGACATTGTAGACCGTCACTTCTATTCCTCCAAGGTTTACTCCCGATAGGTCTCTTCCTTCAAGGGTTTGAGTGTGAATGTCCTCTCTTTCAAGTCCCAAACCGAACTTCGCCAAATAGGCGATCTCTCCGTAGTTGAAGTCTGTTTCAACATATTGATCCACTATGTCCAACAGTTCCGGAATTTTGAAAAAAATTGTCGGCGATTTCAATTTATCGAAGAGGAGAAGCAAAAAGCCCTGTTGATTTTCAATTCTGCCGATGTCCTGATTGTCATAGGCCTTTCTGACCCTTAGATAATTGACAGCTTCTTGACCTCCAAGATGATTTACTCCTCTTTTCAAACTTATTTCAAGAGGCGGTATTACCCAGTCATCCACATATGTATAGTCGTCGTGTTTCCAATTTATGTCAACTCCTCCCAAGGTGTCCACGATTTTTATAACAGCTTCATAATCCACTATGGCGTAGTGATTTATTTCCACATCTAAAAAATCCTCTACGGTCTTAACTGTGAGGTTAAGTCCACCGTCGGGATAAACCAGCGGATTATATGCCGAATTTATTTTGTGTTTTCCGTAGCCGTGAATGGTGACATAACTGTCCCTCGGTATGGATAAAATCTGTACTTTCTCTTCCTTGGGAAATATGCTGAAAAGCATTATGGTATCAGTTCTCATATTTTTCTCGGAACTGTTATAATCTTTAGTCTTGCTCTTATCCACTCCCAACAGCAGAATTCTAAGAGGTTCTTCCCCATCAAAAACGTTTGTCAGATTCTCATCAAGTTCTTCATTTATTTTATTTCTCTCTCTATCCAGCTTGTTTATCCCCTTGTTTGCGTATTCCGGTTTAATTCTGTAGGCGAAAATCACCAATCCCGAAAGAAGGGCGATGGATAATACAATGAATATTCTATATACGTGCTTCATACTTCATCCTTATACAAATAATTTTATCAAAATCATCACGACCACTGCCGGAGTCCCGAAAAATCCCACTAAAAAAGATGTCATTGGCGTTATTTCAATGGTTAAATTGAAATTCCCGGCTATTAAGTTAAAGAGCCACAGTACTATGGCTCCTCCGATTATATTAAAAATCAATCCGATTATCAACTTCAGTGACTTAAAGGCTATTGTTATAATGAAAATAGCCAGTGCTGCACCTATTAACGTTTCCAAACCCACCACTCCTATATTCTTGCTATTTGAGATGATTTTATTATTATATCCGCAACCTCTTCATACTTAAATTTGGAAGAGTTTATGGTCATGTCGTATTCCGATGCACTGCCCCACAACCCGCCTGCGTATTTCTTGTAGTGGTTGGATCTTCTGGTGTCCACTTTTTCTATTAAGGAAAGGGCTCTTTCCCTGCCCACTTCCTCTCTATTGATTATTCTCTCTATGCGAGTTTCATAATCCGCTGTAATAAATATGTCAAAGGTCTTCTCCTTTTCCTTCAGCACATAGTTCGAACACTTGCCTATGAATATACAAGGTCCCTTTGATGCCAAGTATCTGATGGTCTTTGAATGTGCCAAAAAAATCGCATCATTTTCCAACATATCCTCTTGGGAATAAGAGTAGTTTTCCCTGTATAGATCGTAAACTGTCCCATTTAAAAATGAATCTTCCTTTGTCACCTTGTCGGGATCTATTTTGGATTCCAAAGTCTTCAATTCTATTATGTCCTCATCATAGACTTCAATACCCAATTTTTTACCTATGATCTTAGCCGTTTCCAAGGCTCCGCTTCCGTGTTCACTGTCTATGGTGAAAATGGTGTCGGTTTCTATATTTTTATTGAATAATTTTTCGAAAAATTTGCTTCCCATAGTTCTTTCACTTCCTTAAAGAACATTATATTCTATAAAAGTGTAAATTATATAAAATATAGGTGTAAATTAGAAAACTTAGACTTTTTTTAATAATTTACTCTTAAATATACCGTCAGGCAGTTGTGCAGATATAGTGAATATCAATACCACCACGGTACCTACTATTTCTCTTTGTGTAAGCAACTGATTCAACACCAGATATCCTCCGATCACGGCAAATATGGATTCCAGTGAGCTGAGCAGAGATGCCAGCGTGGAATCTACATTTCTGAGTCCAATTATTTGGAAAGAATAGGCAATTGCCGAAGACAACACACCAACATAAAGGATTGACACCGATGCCGAATATATGTTATTCAAGTTTATATTTTCAAAAATAATGGCAGGCACAAGACTTAAAACACCGCATATTATAAATTGAAAGGCGTTCAGTTTGACAGCATCCACTCTAGGCGAATAGTGTGCCAACAAAAGCGTATGTACAGAATAGAAAATTGCCGACATAAAGACCAACAAATCCCCCATATTTATGGACATATTTTCTTTCACCGTTATAAGATATAAACCGAATGTCGCTCCCAATATACAGATTTGCGTTTTTCTGGGAATTTTATGTCCCATGAATTTTCTCATAATAGGTATTATGACCACGTACAAAGTAGTAATAAATCCCGCCTTTCCAGCCGATGTGAAGAGCAATCCGTACTGTTGAAAATTCATGGCGAAGAACAATATAACTCCACAGGATATGGCAGCTCTTCTTGTGGTGGGTTTATCTTCTATAATGGCATTTTCTCTGTTTAATTTCTCCAATAAGGGAAAAAATAAAACCATCACAAATCCGCCGAGCAAAGATCTGGAAGCAGAAAAAGTAAAAGGTTCTATGTAATCCATGCCTGTGGTCTGAGCTACAAAGGCAAATCCCCATATCATAGCAGTCAAAACCAATAATATTATTGAAATAAGTTTTTTGTTCATAGAAACCTCCTTTTTATTCACCAAGTAAAATTATACATTTAATTCCCATGTTCTGTAAATTAATTTATAAAAAAACATAATAAAAACGGTAATTCCCGCTTTTATTATGTCTTAAATCTCTATTATTTAATTTATATTAAAATAATTTACCGCTAAATTGTACGAACAGTGGTGCAAACACTAAGGAAACGACAGTTATTAATTTTATCAGTATGTTAAGTGAAGGTCCTGATGTATCCTTGAAAGGATCTCCTACTGTATCTCCTGTAACTGCAGCCTTATGAGCTTCCGAACCTTTGCCACCGTGCACTCCGCCTTCAATATACTTCTTGGCATTATCCCATGCTCCTCCGGCATTGGACATGAATATTGCCATAAGAACGCCTGTGATAAGAGCTCCTGCTTGAAGTCCTCCCAAGGCTTCAGGTCCGAGCAACAATCCGATTACTACAGGTACTATTACCGCTATCATTCCGGGAACAATCATTTCTTTAAGAGCGGCTCCTGTGGAAATATCTACGCACTTAGCGTATTCAGGTTTTGCCTTTCCTTCCATGATCCCCGGAATTTCTCTGAATTGACGACGAACTTCGTCAATCATTGAAGAAGCTGCTTTACCTACTGCCGACATGGTAAGAGCGGAGAAAGCAAAGGGCAGCATACCGCCTATGAATGCACCCGCTATTACTTCGGGTTTTGAAACGTCTATTCCCTCAAGTCCGGTAGCATTTATATATGAAACGAACAGAGCCAACGCTGTAAGTGCAGCAGATCCTATCGCAAATCCTTTACCTATTGCTGCTGTAGTATTACCTACAGAGTCAAGGGAGTCTGTTATTTCTCTTACTTCTTCGGGAAGATCACACATTTCGGCAATTCCGCCCGCATTATCCGCAACAGGTCCGTAAGCATCTACAGCTATGGTCATACCTGCAGTTGAAAGCATTCCTACAGCTGCAAGAGCTATACCATACAGTCCGTGAAGTGACTCTTCCGCTCCGCCTGCTCCCAAGAAAGCTACCATTATACCTATTGCCACTACTATGATCGGTCCAACTGTGGACATCATACCTACCGACAATCCGGAGATTATATTAGTAGATGCTCCTGTTTCCGATTCAGCAGCTATCCTTTTAACAGGGTTATATTCTTCCGATGTATAATATTCTGTGAACTTGGAAATTATCAAACCGACCGCTATACCTGAAATTACAGGAACAAAGGGTTTAAAACTTCCGAATATATTATTTGAAAGTACAGCCGATACGACTACAGTCACTGCAGCTGATACATATTCTCCATTGTTAAGTGCTTTTTGAGGATTTTTATCTCCCTTTACGAAGAATGCAGCCACTATTGAAGCCAAAATACCCACAGAAGCTATCAATAATCCGTAATAAATACCTTTATCTCCATAGGCTACAACGCCCAATGTAATAACTGAAAGCAATGCTCCAACATAAGATTCAAATAAGTCCGCGCCCATTCCGGCAACATCGCCTACGTTGTCTCCAACGTTGTCTGCGATAACTGCAGGGTTTCTCGGGTCATCCTCGGGAATTCCCGCTTCTACTTTACCTACAAGGTCAGCTCCTACGTCAGCCGCCTTTGTGTAAATTCCTCCTCCAACTCTTGCAAAAAGTGCAATTGATGATGCTCCTAGGGAAAATCCCGTAACTATCGTAGCATCTCCTGTAATCATGTATGCGATTGAAATTCCCGCAATACCTAGACCTACAACGCACATTCCCATTACAACTCCGCCTGAAAAAGCGATATCCAAAGCCTTTGCAAGACCTGATTTCAATGCAGCATTAGCTGTTCTTACATTTGCCTTTGTGGCAACTTTCATTCCCACATATCCGGCCAACACTGAACATATAGCACCTGCCACAAAACAAATTGCAGTTGCTATGGAACTTAGACCAACTGCAAGTACTATTGCAAGTACTATTACAAATACCACTAAAGCCTTGTATTCTCTCGTCAAGAATGCCATAGCACCATCCTCTATGTAAGATGCTATTTCACGCATTCTTTCATTTCCTGGCTCTTGTTTCGTTACAAAACTTGCCTTATATCCGGCAAAAAGAAGAGCCACAATTCCAACAATTGTTGATAATAATAAAATATTCATTTCTCCTCCTTTATATTGCCGCAAGTATTAATAGTGCCACTACAAACACTGCTGATGAAATAATTATGATTCTATTTTTAATTTCTTTTTCACTTGTACCTCTATGTTCGCCCCATAAAGATGATTCTTCACCACTTAGCATACCGAGACCGGCTTGTTTACTTTCAGTCAAGGCAACGGTAATTATCATAACGATAGCAGATAAAGCAATTATTACTGATAATATAGTTTCCAAACAGACTAACCTCCTATCTTTTCCTTATCTATAACATATAAATTCTAACATAGGGTAATTTTAAAATCAATGAAAACTCAGGTTAATCAGTTGACTTTTATTTTATTTTTCAGATTTTTTATAAATATTTGTCATCTTTAAAAGAATTTAATACCTATATTATGGTTTGTATAAATAGATTAATTTGTATTTGTCAGTTCTATAATTCAAGAAGTATTTATTCTTTAGGTTGTAAAAAATTTTTTTAATACTATGGTTCATATATTTTTATTTTTTCTGATAAAGGCTTATTTTTCGTATTATGGCATAATAATAAAAGAAAATCCATTTAACCTGATCCGATAAGATTGATGATGTGATTCACAGCTATAGTCAGTTTTTCGGAGATTAAATATAATAAGTGAATTTATGAAACGAAATTTGTAAATAGTATTCACTGCATTTACTTTAACTTTTGTTTTTATGAAATCTCTGTAAATGTATAAGAATTTTCCCTGAATTAAATCAAATTTTCATTTTATCCAAAGATGATTCCGGAAGTGCTAAAATGTATAAGACAATCAAATAATAAAGTTTGATTCTTTTGGAATAATGTGGAGCAGTGATTACAAGAGGTTTTATCAATTGTAACAACGGTGAAACATATCCTATTCCTTATTCTTATAATACCAAGATAATTTTTAGAGATTAAGATTATTTATGACTACCTTAATAAATAATCTTAAAATTATAAAAAATCGGGAGAAATCCCGATTTTTTATTCTCCAAATATGTTCTTTAATACTTCTGCAGCGCTCATATTTCTGTATCCGTCGGGATCAAGAAGTCCCTTGTCGGAGATATGCCATGAGAATTTACCTACGCCTTCTCTTGAGATATTTGTATAGCTTTCATAGGATCTCAATACTGCATGGTATCTTGTCGACCACAATGGATAGAATTTTTCCATATACTTAGTTGCCAGTGCAAAGGCTTCGCAGTGTTCATCTTTTCCCAAAGCCGAAAGTTGAACTCCGCCGCCGGATTTTTCGCTGTAGCTTGCCGATGGAGTTGAATGCAGTATTACAAGACTTCCGTCATCGCATTTGCCAACGCAAATCCACACGTGTCCGCCCATGCTGAATACATCGCCGGGTTTGAATTCTTCTACCTTTATCTTATCTGTAAAAGTTCCGTATCCATACTTGTCCGCAAAGGTTGTCGCCATTTTTCTTGCGGATTGAACATAGCCGTCCTTGCCATTTTCTGTATTGAAGGTATTATACATAACCCAACCTACATATCCCGAGCAGTCGAGTCCTGCATAATAATATTCGTTGAAAGCTTTATGCGGATAGTAGGATTTTTGTTCGTTATCTTCATTTTTATAGGTGTA
The DNA here is from genome assembly GCA_964345555.1 of uncultured Peptoniphilus sp. Classification (GTDB taxonomy): domain Bacteria; phylum Bacillota; class Clostridia; order Tissierellales; family Peptoniphilaceae; genus Peptoniphilus_E. The sequence goes on from CAYFRD010000013.1 coordinate 31,570, forward strand.
GTTTATGTTGTTATTTTGGAAAAAATCCACCCATTTATCGGATATTCCTATGGATTTCGCCATATTGCTGGTTCCGACATCTTGCCAGTCCCATCCTCCGCCATATATGTAATTGGTCGTTCCCACAGGTTCAAATGCATTCATCAAAAAGTTTTTGACAGTTTTAAGACCGGGCGTGCCTTTAACCGGTGCTTTGTATTCTTCACTCAAAAATGTTTTATAAACTGCTTCAACGACATCGCCGTAGATTTTTACGCTGTCACCTGCTTTAAGTGATGTGCCTTCAACCTTTGCTCCACCCACTTCAGTGTCTATTTGGTAGAACTTAACTCCTTCTTTTACAGGATATGTCTTACCCTTTAAGGAGATTTTGCCTGTTTCGTAGGATTCCACTTTTCCCATAACTGTGGGTGATTTTTCTTCCGCCTTAACTACAACTCCATCTTTGACTTCTATGTCATAGACATATCCTTGAGCCAAAATATTTTTTATTTTGTACTCCTCTGCTGTGGATACTGAATATGTAACTGTTTCTCCATTTATGAAGAAATTATATTTGAAATCGTCCTTTTCCGACGCTTCCAATTGATTGTATTCTTCAACCCCTAAGTAAACTGCATTTTTCAATTTTTCTTCCTTTGCACATACAGGGTTCCCAAGAAGTACCGCCAACATTAAAGTCATTAAAACAAATATTTTTTTCATAAATACACCTCCAAGACTTTTCTGTATTTCAATTAAAAAAGGCCAAAGAAAACTTGAAGTATTCTTTGGCCTTATTATCTTTCAATTAAAATATCGACATTTTAACTTATAATAATAAATGAAATACAGATTTATGACTTTATTCTATCACCATTTTAGCATATCCCATAAGTACACGTAAGATTTTTTCTACATGAGGAGTAATTATTTAACGACTCGTCCCTATTTCACGAGGAATGTTACAGCCAACACTGCAAGTCCCAGGATTATCCTATAAACTCCAAAAACTTTGAAATCGTGTTTTTTAATATATCCCATAAACTTGACTATTACTCCATAGGCAACAGCAAAGGAAACTGCCATTCCCAGAATTATCTGCATCCATTGTATGCCACTGAATGCAAAACCCAGCTTTATTACTTTAAGTGCCGTTGCACCCAACATTGTGGGGATAGCGAGAAAAAATGAAAATTCCGCCGCCGACTTTCTCGAACAGCCAAGCAACATCGCTCCTATTATGGTAGCTGCCGACCTTGACGTCCCGGGAATCATTGCCAAACATTGGAAAAATCCTATTAAGATTATGGTCTTCATATCTATGTCCTCGATAGTTTCAAACTTGACCTCTCTGATTTTTCTGCTCTCCATTATTATAATTATTATTCCATAAAATACCAATGCAATTGATACGGTCACATTATTGAACAGGTACTTGTCAATTAAATCGTCAAATAAAAATCCCAGCACCGCTGCAGGTAAAAATCCAACTATTACCTTTGCAATAAGACGCATAGTTTTAAAATCTCTGTATTTCCAATATTCCTTTAAAGACAGCCTCCTATCCGAAGATATCTCGCTCAATCTTCCCTTTTTTTTGGAAAAGGGATTTAATTCATCAAAGTACAGAACTAGAACTGACAATATGGCTCCCAACTGAATTATCACGGAAAAAGCATTTTCAAATGATTGCGGCGAAAGAGATAAAAATCTGCTAAGTAAAATCAAATGTCCCGTTGAAGATATGGGCAAAAACTCCGTTATTCCTTCAACTATTCCGTATATCACTACCTTTATAAAATCCATCATCATCCTCCAAAATCGGCTGTCCTCTCCATGTTTAAAAACTTGGTGAATTCCTTTTTAAATACAAGTTCCACAGTACCTGTGGGTCCGTTTCTGTGTTTGGCAATTATAACTTCGCCTATATTTGGCTTTTCGCTTTCTTCTTTGGTGTAGTACTCATCTCTGTATAAAAACATTACCACATCGGCATCCTGCTCAATTGCTCCTGATTCTCTTAAATCTGAAAGTATAGGTCTGTGATCAGATCTCAACTCCGGTGAACGGGATAACTGTGACAGTGCCACCACAGGCACGTCCAGTTCCTTGGCTATCGCCTTTAAGTTCCTGGATATGGCTGATATTTCCTGTTGTCTTGATTCGATCTTCGCACCCATCTGCATAAGTTGAAGGTAGTCTATTACCACTAAGTCCAGTTTTTTCTTGGCGTTTATCAACCCTCTGCACTTGGCTTTAAGCTCCAGCGGAGAAATAGCTGCTGTATCGTCTATTTCTATGTTCATCTCTGAGAGTATGGGCATGGTGTTGATTATCTTGAGCCATTCATCTTCGTTTAAATTACCGCTTATGATTTTTTGAAGATCCACGTGTGCCATAGAGGATATTATTCTCTGAACAAGTTGGTTTTTGCTCATTTCCAGTGAAAATACAGCTACGGATGCTTTGTCCTTTATTGCGGCATTGGTGGCTATGTTCACCATTAAAGCGGTCTTTCCCATGGATGGTCTGGCTGCTAAAAGAACCAAGTCTGATTTTTGAAGTCCGGATAATTTTTTATCCAAGTCTACAAACCCGGTGGTAAGTCCGGTCAGTCCTCCGGGATTTTGTGCTCTCTGCTCTATTTGGGCAAAGGATTCAAGAAGTACTTCCTTCACAGGAGTAAGGCCTTCCTTGTGAGTTTCCTGCGTTATGTCGAATATGGCTTTTTCAGCACTTTCAATTATGGCACTCACTTCACACTCTTGAGAGTAACAGTTTGAAATTATCTCATCTGATGCTTCTATCAGCTGCCTGAGGGTGGATTTCTCCTTGATTATATCGCAATAGTACTTGACATTGGCAATTGCAACAACAGAACTTGTTAAGCCTGCAAGGTAGGTTATCCCGCCCACTTCTTCAAAAAGGTTGAGTTTTCTCAATTCATCAGATGTGGTCACGATGTCGGCTTCTTCGTTTCTGTTGTAGATCAATACTATCGCTTCAAAAATATGTGAGTTTACCTCTGCATAGAAGTCCTTTGCATTTAAAATCTCCACAGCCGTGGTTATAGCATCCTTGGACAGCATCATGCTTCCAAGCACGGACTGTTCCGCCTCCATGTTGTGAGGAGGTATTTTTAAACTTATATCTTCCATATTATTCCGCTTTTATTTCAACTTTTAATTTAGCCGATATGTCTTTGTATAACTTTACCGGTACGATTTTTACTCCTATTTCCTTTATATTGTCAGCAAGCTCTATTTTTTTCTTGTCTACATCTATGTCCAGTTGAACTTGTAATGCATCCTTTATGTCGCTTGATGTGACGGCTCCGAACAATCTACCCTTATCTCCACCCTTAGCTGTAATGGATATTTTTTTTGATTCAATCTCTTTTTTTATAGCGCTAAATTTTTCTATGTTTTGCTTTTCTTCTTCAGCCAATCTCTCTTGTTCTTGCTCCCATTGCTTTAAGTTGTCGGGAGTTGCTTCTATAGCTATTTTTCTGGGTATCAAAAAGTTTCTTGCGTATCCATCTTTCGCCTCTACCAATTCACCCTTTTTACCTATGTTTTTTGCATCTTTTAAAAGTATTAATTTCATTTATTCAACCTCTTTTTCATTCTTTAAATATTCCTCAATAACAGCGGTCAACATCTTTTCAGCTTCGTCCAAATCTTTGCTTAAGAGCTTTGCTCCTGCCATGTTCAAATGACCTCCGCCGCCTAGTTTTTCCAGTATGAGTTGTACCGAAATATTGCCCCTGCTTCTGCCGGAAATGTGAATGCCGTCTTCACCCTTGGTCAATACAAAGGATGCGTTTACATTGTTGATATCCAACAATTCATCTGCCGCTTGAGCAGCTATCAATATGGAATTCTTAGATTCCTTGTCAAATTTTGATATGGCAAATTCTTTAAATATTATGTTTGCATTGTGAATTACAACGGCTTTATTTTGCATAGTGTCCAAATCATCTTGGAAAAGCTCCTTGACCTTGAGCATGTCCGCTCCGGCACGTCTTAAGGTTGATGCCGCTTCAAAGGTTCTGACTCCCGTTTGGAAACTGAAGTTCTTGGTGTCAACAACTATTCCGCTCATTAGGGCATCTGCTTCAAAATGTGTCAAGTTCAGTTCCTGGTTCATGTATGTGAGCATTTCCGTAACAAGCTCACTGGTTGATGAAGCGTAAGGCTCTATATAGGTTAGCACTGCATTATGCACAAATTCCTTGCTTCTCCTGTGGTGATCTATGATGACTATTTGAGTGGTCAATTCTATCAGCTCAGGTGCTTCGGCAAAGGAAGGCTTGTGATTATCCACTAATATCAAAAGAGAACGTGGGGTCATTTTGCCCTTTGCAAAATCCGTCGATACAACTTTCTCATAGGTTTCTTCTTTTTTCATTCGCTCCATCAAATTATCAATTGACGGATTTGAATTGTTCAGGACGATATAGCCATCTTTCTTTCTGTTTAACACCGCTCTCAAAATACCTATAGCGGAACCGATGGCATCCATGTCCGCATTTTGGTGCCCCATTATGAATACATTCTCCGCTGAATCTATGAGTTGCTTTAAAGCTACGCCCAATACTCTCGCCTTTACTTTGTTTCTCTTCTCGACCGCCTTTGTCTTGCCCCCGAAAAACTCATAATTGTCTTCAACTCTAACGACAACCTGATCTCCACCTCTACCAAGTGCCAAGTCAAGACAAGTGTCCGCCTCTTGATATCCTTCCAGAAAACCCAGACCCTCCGATGAAACTCCGATAGACAATGTTATGGGAATGGTATTTCCCTTATCCAATTCTCTCAAATCATCCAAGATGTCAAATCTCTTTTCTTTAATCATTTTCAGCGAATTATAATTCATGAGAACCAAGTACATATCGTTGTCATACTTTCTCACCAAGGCATCGAAGTACTTGAAATAATTGCTTATGGTGGAATCTATATCAGCAATCAACAGAGGTCTGTTGGCAGAGGGAGTTGAATCCATAGCCTCATCGTAGTTGTCCACCTCAATTTTCGCCACTACGGAACTTTCCGCAATATACTTTTCCTCCAGGTTATTGAACTCAGTCGTATCTATGAAGTAGAACATGGTTATCTTGTTATTTGTAGATGAACTCTTGCTGACGTCGGCAACCCTGTGGAAAATATCGTAGTATTTTCCCTTGTGCATAAACTTATAGGGTGTCTTTGAATCCAATTTGTAGATTTCTTCAAAGTCAATATCAGCAAATACATCATCCATGTTCATATCAATATTTATTTCCTCTGATACCAGATCCGTAAATTCCGAATTATACCAAATGAATTTGTGATTTTCATCTATCAACACTATGGGAAAGGGCATATTAAATATAGCTTGTTTCGTAACAGTATTGAAATTTCTGCCCATATCTTCCAAGTACTCCACTATCTTCTCATTTTTTTTGTTCACGCTTATCAATGTATGGTAAATTATATAAGCGTATGCAAATAAAGCGATCACTCCCATTATAGGTTTGAAATAAATCAGTGCAATCACTATTATCAAGGAAAATATCAAGTAAGTACCGTAATTTTTAATATCGTATTTATCACGCATAACTTTCTCCTTATGGCAACTTTCTAAAATTAAACAAGCTGTCCAATATCCCTACAAACACGAATGCCATGCCTGTTCCCGGGGTCATAAACATAAAAAACAGAATGACGAATTTGAGCGCCTTAACTTTTATAACCCTATTTAAGAAGAATAAAAATACCGCCACTCCTACAAACATAAATAATGCCTGAAAAATCATCACCACATTATCTACAAGGACATTTAACTTATAATCCGTCAACATCTGCACCGCATATACCAGCACCATAGTTATAAGCATAGATTCGAAAATACCCTTGGGTATTCTGAAAAATATGAAGGATGATGGTTGCAATATATAATCCCCTCTTTTAAGCAAAGTCCTGCCTGCAATTACATAGGTAATATAGGAGATTATCAAAGACATAATTACCAAGCTGCCCGGCAATAATTGAAGCATTCTGTTGTACATTACCATCAGCTGCGACTTGCTCATATCAATACCGCTTGACTCCAAAACAGTTTTTTGTGCTTCAACAAAAGCCCTCATATTCTCCGCAGAATTTAAAACTTCCGAAGTAATCCCGAAAGAATAAAGGCTTGTTATCACCGATAGAAAGAATACCCCCGCACACACAACTATAGTTAAATTTATTGAACTCTTTTTTGAAATCATGTAATGAAATATCAATATCATCGGACCAAAAATACTGAATATCAACGCTCCGAATATAGGAGAAACAACCAGTCCCACAGTTGCACAGCAAAGGGCAAAAATCCCTATTATCTTCACTATCCCATTGCTTATGGACTCCGCCACAAACATGGAAGGTAAAAACAAGTACAACACAGGGAAAATTATCCCTCCCAAGGACATCAGTACAGATTTTATTATTAAGACAAAAATATTGTCTTTAAATTTATTAATAATATTCACCCCTAACATTTATATTTTAACATAATGTAAAAAATTATTACAGTTTTATAGACTTATCACCTATTTATAAATGATTTTACAATCTATATATGTTCACTATTTGGACATTATTCCGCTTTGTGGTATAATATGTTCAGTTAGGAGGCTGTCATGATACAAAGTTTACAAAAAGCTGTCAATATACTTGAATATATGAAAATAGAAAACAGAGAATACAGCATATCCGAAATTTCAGAAAATTTGGATATGCCGACAAGCACAACACACAGAATACTAAATACACTTATAAAATGCGATTTCATAACAAAGGACCCAAAATCTCACCTATATAAACTAGGACCGGGACTTATATCTTTGGGCATGGCTGCAGCATTAAACATCAGCCTTCAATCCGAAGCCAAACCCATACTTGAATCTTTATCCCAAAAAACCTTGGAGGACTCCTTTTTGGTAATAAAATCCGGCAACTACGGAATAGTCATAGGCAAAGCCGTCGGCAGTCACACCCTTAAAGTCATAGAGAACTTCGGCAGAGAAATCGAACTCCACAAAGGCGCTATAAGAAAAGTAATACTCGCATACCAAAGCGAAGAATTTATAGAGCAATACCTGTCCGGAGAACTTCAACCCTACATAGACAAATCCGTCAATAAAAAAGAATTGAAAAAAGAATTAAAAACAATAACCAAGAACAAATACTGCATCTCCTACGGCGAATACATATCAAATACAGCAGGCATAGGAGCCCCCGTATTTAACTACCAAAGAGAATTCGTAGGATCCATAGGAATAGTAGTTCCCTACTACAGATTCAAAGATAACGAAAACGCCTTTATCGAAGCAGTCGTAGACGCATCAGAAAAACTCTCCTATAAACTAGGATACTACAATCCGGAATAAAATCTTAAAAGCAGAAAATCCCGAGATAATCTCGGGAATTTTACTTTATTGTGAAACAGCAACATTTCCGTGAATCACCCGATGCATAGCATAGTGAAGGGCAGAGTTCTTATCATTTATTTTTTATACATCGCTAATCTTTAAGCGATAATTTAACAATTCAACAAAGTACTCTCTTACTTCTTAAATTAAACCCCTTTAAAAAATACCTTCAACTAAGCTTTTGGGGATTCTCATCTTCAATGTATAAACTCCGTTTACTACTTGGCTTATGGCTATATCGCATGTGGCGCTCATCAGCATATACGCTTCCTCAAAAATTAAATTTAATTTCTTCATCAATAGTTTTACAGTTTCTCTTGATGCTTCTTTAACAGCTTCTTCAAAAGTTTCTTCAGTTGCTATAATATAAAAGAAATTTTCTCTTTCTACAATGGGTTTTGATATAGTTTTTCCCTTTATGACGTTAACTTTTAATTTCACCTCGGCAGATATTTCTATTCCGGTTCCGCTGAGTTCTCCATCTCCCATTGCTGCATGCACATCTGACAAGGCAAAATTCGCACCGTCAATATATACAGGTAAATAAACCTTGCTGCCCACAGCCAATTCTTTAGTGTCCATATTTCCACCGAAGTTTCCTGGCACTTCACATCTGTTTACACAATTATCAGGGGCGACTCCCAATATTCCCACCATTGGTTTTACCGGAATTTTTATTTCATCGTTAAAATGGGCAAAACCTTCTTTTATTTTTATGACCTTTGTAATGACTTTATCTATTCTTTCTCCTAAAACTCCCAATCCCTTATTTGTTATCATTACTCCTTGATGATCAAGTTTTATATCCAATATCTCAACGCATAACGTATCCCCGACAACGGCACCGGCTACATTTATCGGCCCAACGGAGGCATCTATTACGGAACAATCAATATCCGGTCTGAGAGTTTTTTCATCTCTTATCTGTCCAAGATAACAGTCAGGAGTTTCAACCCAAAAAACTTCACCGTCTTCTACAAAATATTTAGATTCATTATCTTTCCTAAATTCGTATATCAAATTATCTTTGTTTAATTTTTGCATAAATACCATCCAATCTTATTTTAAATTCGCTTTATCCAATTAATTTAAGCTTACTATATTAAGGATAAAAGTCAAATTTTTAAATACTATTTGTTTATAAGAACTTTAAACTTAAAAAAGAGCATAAAAAAAGAGACCATATAAGGTCTCATAAATTATT
>CAYFRD010000014.1:0-39857 GCA_964345555.1 uncultured Peptoniphilus sp.
AAATGAAAAGAGAGGATCCAATCCTCTCTTTTTTGCATTTTCAACATAGACATTTTTTAGTATAGAAAGTGTACATTAACCGGTCCGCTAAGATTTCATTTAGGCGGCTTTATATATGTCGCCACGCCTTTTAGTTATATCATGCTGTTATGTATCACAATACGGGCAGATTATTACATCCCGTACATAATTTATTTTTAGTAAAATACTATATTTAAATTGTATTCACATTATTTTGTAAGGGTTATTTCTTTGCCAGTGCCGATTTTTTCTATTTTTATAAAGTTTTTATTTTCTAAAGTATCTAAAATCTTATTCACTTCTTCTTCATTTTCAAAGACTTCTATTATTTCGGGGATAAATACCTTTTTGTATTTAAGAATAAATTCTTTGATGCTTTTCTCATTGAGTTTGATTTCTCGCTTGGGAATATCTGAAAATCGATCTATGAAATTAATCAATTCTTCCTTGGTCTTGTAACCTCTTAGGATGTATTCCTTGCCGTTTTTGTCAGTGTACATAAAATTTGGATACCTTTCAAATCGCCTGTCGAAGCACTTCATTCTGTCTGATAGGAATTCGTCAGTGGACTGGTTTTCAAATACTTCCTTGAATTCTTCTCTATCTATGGCGCATTGTTTTGCAATATCTGCAAGAACGTCCAAATTCATTGTGTTTTTTCCGTATAAAATAGTCGAAAGTCTAAGTTCTCTTAAAAATTCGTTGGATATTTGAGGCTTGATGATTCGAGCTGTTATAAAACCTCTGCTTATGAATTGGGTGCCGGGGTTTTTATCTGATATTAAATCAGGTGTACTTGTCATTACAGGCATTTTATGAATGTTCGCACCTGCTCTCCAAATGGATAGCAAAATATTGTTGGCTACTTTGTCGGAGGCTCTGTCTTTCATGTTCATGGGGAGCACGTCTTTGTAATCGCTGAAGAGCAAGCCCATGGTATTTTCAAATTGAATTTGTCCGTTGTATATATAGTCTATGGCACGGAGCACTTTTTCCTCTCCGTAGGACCAAGTGCAGATGACATCGGAAAAAATATCTATTTTCATTTTATTACCTCCGCAAATTATATGTAGTAGTATATTTTTATAAATTCTTTGATTATATTATTACCCACTATTTGAAAATAAGAACCAGACCTCCACTTTGGTGTTTTATAATAAAAATTTTTAAATGATAATATGTAAATTTTTTGTCAAATTTTTGAGGAAAATCGGGGAAAGCTTTATTTACAAGCCTTTTGAAGCAAAAAAGAATGCATCAATATAAAGTATATCTATAAAAACTTATTGCCAAAACATACTATATGTAGTATACTCTATCTATCAAATAAAGGGAGAGTTTAAAATGATTGAGGTAATAAAAAGAAATGGAGTAAAGGTTCCCTTCGATGGTGAAAAGATAAAATTGGCTATAGAAAAGGCAATGCATTCTTCCAACGGAATTTTTGTAGAAAATCAAGCGGACACTATCGCTAAGGAAATAGAAGAGTACGCACTGACATTAGAAGACCCTATGTCCATATTCGACATAGAGGAACAGGTATATTATAAGCTAATAAATTACAATAACCCTTCCACAGCCAGAGCTTATGAAAATTACAAGGCTGTTCAGGCTTATAAGAGAGAACAAAACACCACCGATAACGAAATACTTGGACTGCTGAACAGAACCAATATAGATGTCATGGATGAAAACTCCAATAAGAATGCGATTATCGCTTCGACTCAAAGAGATTTGATCGCAGGGGAAGTTTCCAAAGATATAGCGAAGAGAAAAATGCTTCCGCAAGATCTTGTTGAGGCTCATGACAATGCTGTAATTCATATTCACGACATGGACTATATAATACAACCCATATTCAACTGTTGCTTGGTGAACATGAAGGATATGTTGGACAACGGAACTGTGGTTAACGGAAAGATGATCGAAACGCCCAAGTCTTTCCAAGTAGCATGTAATGTAATGACGCAGATTATAGCACAAATCGCATCTAACCAATACGGCGGACAATCAATAAATGTTTCATGTTTAGGAAAGTATTTGAGAAAATCCTATGAGAAGAACTTAAATCTCGCTCTTGATACACTTGGAGATATAGAACTTGCTGAAAAAATGGCGAGAAAAATGACCAAGAAAGATCTTGAAAGCGGAATTCAAACAATTCAATATCAAATCAATACATTGATGACTTCAAACGGTCAAGCTCCCTTTGTAACATTGTTCATGTATCTTGAAGATGATGATCCCTATGTAGATGAAATAGCTGAAATTATAGAAGAAATTTTGAAGCAAAGGATCAAAGGAATAAAGAACGATGCAGGAGTATATGTGACACCTGCTTTCCCGAAACTTATCTACGTACTTGATGAAAATAATGTGAAGAAGGACTCCAAGTACTACTACTTGACTTCGTTGGCGATCAGATGTACAGCCAAGAGAATGTATCCGGATTACATTTCAGCTAAGAAGATGAAACAAAACTACGAGGGTAATGTATTCAGCCCCATGGGTTGTAGAGCTTTTCTTCCGCCCTACAAAGATGAAAAAGGCAGATATAAATTTGAAGGCAGATTTAATATGGGTGCATGCTCTATAAACCTTCCTCAAATCGGTATACTGGCAAATGGAGATGAGTCTAAATTCTTTAAATTGCTTGAAAAAAGACTTGAACTTGTAAAACAAGTGGGAATGATAAGATATAATCACCTGTCCAAGGTGACATCGGACAGCTCTCCAATTCACTGGCAACACGGAGCCATAGCAAGATTGGGTAAGCACGAACCTATAGCGCCTTTATTAAAGGGAGGATACTCAACGGTTTCCCTTGGATATATAGGTATTTACGAAGCGACTTATCTGACCAAGGGTGTTTCTCACACAGATCCCAAGGGATATGATTTTGCCATGAGAATAATGGATCACCTAAATGATGCGGTCAAGAGATGGACAGCGGAAGAGGGAATTAAGTTCACGCTTTACGCTACACCGGCGGAAAGCTTGACTAACAGATTCTGCTCAATAGACAGAGATAGATTTGGAATAATTGAAAATGTAACGGATAAAGGATATTACACCAACTCCTTCCATGTGGATGTAAGAGAAGAGATATCGGCATTTGAAAAATTCAGCTTTGAATCTAAGTTCCAAGACAGATCCACAGGCGGCTGCATATCCTATGTGGAAATACCCAACATGAGCCAAAATCTTGAAGCTCTTGAAACAATGGTGAAGTATATCTATGACAATATTCAATATGCTGAATTCAATACAAAATCCGACTACTGTTCAGAATGCGGCTTCGACGGGGAAATTAAGTTGAACGAAAACAATGAATGGCAATGTCCGCAATGTGGCAATAAAGATAAGGCAACCCTTTCCGTCGTGAGAAGAACTTGTGGATACTTGGGTGAAAACTTCTGGAATGAAGGAAGAACCAAAGAAATAAAGGACAGGGTACTTCACATATAATGAGATACGGTCAAATCAGAAGATACGATATAGCAAACGGAATCGGCATAAGAACCAGCATTTTTGTGACAGGTTGTACACATCACTGTCCGGAATGTTTCAATGAAGAGTATCAGGACTTCAATGCAGGATCATTGTGGACAGATGAGGAAACGGAAAAAGTTATAAAGTACTTGGAAGACGACCAAGTGGAGGGTCTGACTCTTTTAGGCGGAGAGCCCTTTCAAAATGCACAGTCTTTGACGGAAATAGTCAAAGAAATAAAAAAACACAGCGACAAGAGCATTTGGGTGTATTCAGGATATACCTATGATCAGATAATAAAGGATCCTGTGAAGAAAAAATTGCTGGATTTGTGTGATGTATTGGTAGACGGACTTTTTATAAATAAACTCAAGAACTTGCGACTTAAATTCAGAGGTTCTGAAAACCAAAGAGTAATAGATATTAAAAAAAGCACTTCGGAGAATGTGATTCTCTATCTTGAATAGAGAGGAATTTATAGACAAAATATTATACTGAAAAATAAGACCTCCCTGTTAAGAATTAACTTAACCGGGAGATTTTTTTCGAAAATTATGCTGAAAAAAAACCTCTGCAAGAGTTCAAAGAAAATCATTGACTTGGGAGATTGCTTTAAAGCTGTGTATCTGGGTATAATTAATAACACGTCATATGATTAGGAGGAAGAAGAATGAAAATTTTAGTACCTATTGACGGCTCAAAAATATCTCGAAAATCTGTGAAAGTAGCTAAGGAAATCGGAGAAAAATTCCAAGCGAAGCTCTATGTACTTACAGTCATTCCTGAAACTACCATATTTGAACAATTCCCGACTAATTTTCCCTATACTTTGGAAGTTGATAAGGCGAACACGGAAAGAGCGGAATATGTTTTATCGGATATTGAAAAGGAAACAGAGGGATATTCCTATGAGGTTGAAACCTTTTATAAGAGCGGAAATCCGGCGACACAAATCGTCAAATTTGCAGAAGAAAATGACATGGATTTAATTGTAATGGGCAACAGAGGGCTGGGAGCTTTTTCAAGAACTCTGCTGGGTTCAGTATCCTCCAAGGTAATAAATCAATCCAATGTCTCAGTTTTGGTTGTAAAGGGAGATATTGAAAAGTAAAAAGAGAAATTTAAAACTTAAGACTATAAGTTATGATTGTTGAAACACCTTGAACTTAATGTTTGAGGTGTTTTAAGGTATTGAGCTTTATGAAAGATTGAAACTTAAAGCATTATGACATATAATATAAAATATTTGGTGATGAAATTATTTTATTTAACGAAGGAATGATAATTATGAAAAATTATTATTTGACTACTCCTATTTATTATCCCAGTGATAATTTGCACATAGGACATACCTATTGTACCGTTGCTGCAGACAGCATTAAAAAATACAAACAACTACAGGGTTATAATGTATTTTTTACGACGGGAACGGATGAACACGGTCAAAAAATAGAACAAAAGGCTATTGAAGCAGGAGTTTCTCCTAAGGAATATGTAGATAATATAGTTGTATCCATTAAGGAACTTTGGGAAAAGCTTGATATTCACTACGATGCCTTTGAAAGATCTACAGACCCTAAACACGAAAAGGTTGTTCAGGAAATTTTCCAAAAGCTATATGATAGGGGCGAGATATACAAGGCTGAATACGAAGGATACTACTGTACTCCTTGCGAAGCCTTTTGGACGGAGTCGCAACTGGGAGAAGGACACACATGCCCCGACTGCGGAAGGGTTACTCAGCTGAATAAAGAGGAATCTTACTTCTTCAGACTTTCAAAGTACAGGGACAAGTTGCTTGATCTCTATGAAAAAAATCCTGAATTTCTGCAACCTCTTTCAAGAAAACACGAAATGATTAATAACTTTTTGAAAGAGGGATTGGAAGATTTGTCAGTTTCCAGATCTACTTTCGATTGGGGCGTTAAGGTACCCTTTGATGAAAAACATGTAATATATGTGTGGGTAGATGCTCTGTCCTGCTATTTGACAGCCACAGGGTACGGAAGTGATGATGAAAAATTCAATACTTTTTGGCCGGCGAACGTGCACTTTGTTGGCAAGGAAATTGTGAGATTTCATGCAATTATTTGGCCTGCGCTCTTGATGGCATTGGACATTGAACTTCCGAAGCAGGTTTTCGGACATGGTTGGATATTATTTGACAATGACAAGATGAGCAAGTCCAAGGGCAATGTTGTATATCCTGAACCTATAATTAAGCTGTACGGTTCAGATGCTCTCAAATACTTTTTATTGAGAGAGTTCTCCTTCGGTTCGGACGGTTCCTTTACAAAGGAAAAATTTATGAAAAGACTTAATTCAGACCTTGCCAACGACTTGGGAAATTTACTTTCAAGAACCGTATCCATGATTGAAAAATACAATGACGGATACATCCCCGAGGCTGTGGAGGCTGAAGATATAGACAAGGAATTGATCGACCTTGCCACCACTACTTCACAAAGGGTGGACGAAGCTATGAATCATTTTGAATTCTCTGTAGCTTTGGAGGAAATTTGGAAGTTAATAAGAAGATGCAACAAGTATATAGATGAAACCACACCGTGGATACTGGCAAAAGAAGAGGGCAAGAAACAAAGATTGGACAGCGTTTTGTATAATTTGTCTGACTCTTTGAGAATAGTGTCCATATTGGTACAACCATTTATATCGGATACGTCAAAGAAAATAAGGAAATCCTTAAATCTAAAGGGTGAAGTTAAGTGGGAAGACACTAACTCATGGGGACTTAGCCAACCGGGCGAAAGAGTCAAGAACTTGGGAGTTTTGTTCCCCAGACTTGATATTGAAGCTGAAATTCAAAGACTCAATGAAGAAAATGAAAAATTGGCGGAGGAACGCGCGAAGGAAAAGGCGACATGGCAAAAACCGGCAGAAGAAACAGAATCTGAAGAAAAAGCAGATCCTGTTAATATCAGCACCATTGATGATTTCAAAAAGTTGGAAATAAAGGTTGCCCTAATTGAATCTGTAGAAGATCATCCCAATGCAGATAAACTCTACCTTTTAAATTTGAAAATAGGTGATGAAAAGAGAACTATCGTGTCGAGTATAAAGGCAAACTTCACAAAAGAATACCTTACAGGCAAAAAAATACTGGTAATAACAAATCTAAAACCTGCAAAATTCAGAGGAATAGAATCCAAGGGTATGCTTCTTGCCGCAGAAACGCAAGATGGAAAGATGTCTCTTGCCACAATATTTGAGGATCTGCCGGACGGAACTGTAGTCAGTTGAGGTGATTAGGTGATAGATTCACATGTACACTTAGATGATCCCAAATTTGATTACGATAGAGAAGATCTGATTAAGAAGTTGCCCGAGCACGGAATAAGCCGTGTCTACAATATAGGTGCAGACATGGAAAGTTCCATTGCGAGCGTGCAACTTGCCGATAAATACGACTGTGTAAGGGCTGTCATAGGAGTTCATCCTCACAGTGCAAAGACATATGATAACGAGGTTGAATCGCAACTGATTGAGCTTGCAAAGAATGAAAATGTAAGAGCAATAGGAGAAATAGGTCTTGATTATTACTACGACAATTCACCCCGAGATGTGCAGGTTGAAGTATTTGAAAGACAGATAGAACTGGCTCATAAACTTGGACTACCTATTGTGATCCATTCGAGGAGTGCTTCACAGGAAACCTTCGATATAATCAAAGGGGCATTGAAGAAGTATCCTGATTTAAAATTTTTAATACATTGTTTTTCGCAGTCGGTGGAAATGATGCAGGAATATGTGAAAATAGGCTGTTATATAGCTTTGGGCGGAGTGGTCACATTTAAGAATTCCAAAGAGCCTAAAAAAGTGGCGGAGGAAGTACCTCTTGACAAACTTCTTTTGGAAACAGACTGCCCCTATCTGGCACCTGTGCCCATGAGAGGTAAGAGAAATGAGCCATATTATATAAAATATGTTGCCGAAGAAATAGCTAAGATAAGAAACATCAGTGTCGATGAACTTGTAGAGGCTACAGATGCCAATACGAGGAGATTTTACAATGATTAGGGAAGTAATAGTAGTTGAGGGAAAGGACGATATAAGAGCCGTAAAGGCAGCTGTAGATGCAGAAGTCATAGCCACGTCGGGATTCGGCTACGGGAAAAAACTCATAAAACTATTAAGAGATTTAAACGAAAGACGAGGAATAATTATTTTCACCGACCCCGACTACATGGGCACGAGGATAAGAAAGGACTTGGATAAAAATCTTAAGGGAGCGAAACACGCATTTCTTTCCCAAACTAAGGCTATGAAAAAGGCCAATATAGGAGTGGAAAATGCATCAAGAGAAGATATAATCGAAGCTTTGAGAGGAGCAAGACCCGTCTATGAAGATGCGGAATACACCTTTACAAATGCCGATTTAATAAGGACCGGACTCAGCGGACGAGCAAATTCAAAAGAAAAGAGAAACAAAGTATCGGACCGTTTGAAAATAGGCTACGGAAACTCCAAACAATTTTTAAATAAATTAAACAGTTTCAAAATTTCCAGAGAGGAATTTGAAACAGCGGTGAAAGCGGTGGAACATGGAGAGACTTTATAAACCACATAGAATTATAGAACTTCTTAACAAGTATGGATTCAGATTTACAAAATCCCTCGGTCAAAATTTTTTAATAGATGGAAACATTGTGAGAAATATCGCCGATGCTGCACAAATAAATGAAAATGACTATGTACTGGAAATAGGGCCCGGAATAGGGACTCTTACGGAGGAGCTCGCCTTGAGGGCAAAAAAAGTGGTAGCTGTTGAGATAGACCAATCCCTTAGAGAGATTCTCAAGGAATCTCTGCCCTACGAAAACGTAGTTGTCAAATTCGCAGATTTTTTGAAATTGGATTTAAAAAAATTGACGGAAGAAGAATTCGGAGACAACTCTTTTAAAGTGGTAGCTAATTTGCCCTATTATATAACCACGCCAATTGTGGCGAAATTTGTAGAATCGAATTTAAACATTGACTCAATCACCATAATGATGCAAAAGGAAGTAGCTGACAGATTTTCGGCACAGCCATCCACTAAGGACTATGGAACTTTGAGCATATTTATCCAATTTTATTCTGATGTATCCTATGAATTCAACGTTTCAAAAAACAACTTCATGCCAAAACCAAATGTGGACTCGGCAGTCTTAAAATTGAAATTTAAAAAAGACTTACCTCAAATCCACAAGGAAAAGTTTTTTAAGATAGTAAAAGCTTCCTTTTCTAAAAGGAGAAAAACCATACTAAATGCTCTTTCAAGCTATGGATTGGATATAGAAAAATCTGCCATATTAAAGGCGCTTGAAATTTCCAACATAAATCCCTCACGAAGAGGAGAAACTTTGAGTATTGAGGAATTTATCGTACTTTCGATAAATTTTCCTGAAATTAAAGGAGAGGATTTCAATAGAAGTTAAAGAGCAAAATATAGAGAATATAAATAAATTTGTAAAGGACGAGAAAACCATGGAATACATGACCATGATTTTAAAACTCTTGGGTGACTCCACCAGATTAAAGATAATCTATACCCTCTCAGAAACACCCATGTGTGTCGGGGATATTGCAAAGACGTTGGACTTGAGCCAGTCCTTGGTATCACACCAACTGGCACTATTGAGAGAAGCGGAACTTGTAAAAGTGAAGAGAGTTTCCAGAAATGCCATTTATTCACTTGACGATGCTCATGTCTTGACCATATTTAAACAAGCACACGAACATGCAAAACATAAATCAAAGTGATTAAAAGAAGATTAAGAGGGTATATTATTTGTATGAAAGAAGGGGGAGATTAAATGAGCAAAGTTGTAGTATATACATCCAGCACTTGTCCTTATTGCACAATGGCTAAGGAATATTTAAACGATAAAAATGTAGAATTTGAAGAAAGAAATGTACAAACAGACAGCAAAGCAAGAGCTGAATTGATGGCAAAGGGATACACCGGAGTACCTGTAATTGATATTGACGGTGAAGAAATAGTAGGCTTTGACAAAGCTAGAATTGATACTTTACTGGATAAGTAATCAAAATTAAATTAAAAATTATTGAATCTCTCTAAAATATGCAAAATTGTTTTAGAGAGCAGGAAAAAGCTATGAGCAAGAGTTCGTAGCTTTTTTTGTACGAAGAATATCTATCCAGTCAGATTGTAAGAACCATATAGCTTCAGCGATGAAAAAACATTAAAAATATCTCAATTGATATAATAAGTATTTTTTCATTGTAAAATATCAAGAAAATATTAATATTACATCGTTAAATAACACAAATAGATACATATACAAAATGTAACTGTAAATCATATTGTATTTCGCTGGATTATAATTCGGAACTATGAGGATATTGTCTCCTAAGTTTTCATATTTTAATTTATTTTTTATAGGTGCGGGGACAGAATTCACAGATACATATCAAAGGTACAAGTAAAGTTTGCAAGAAACGAATTAGCTGCTATTCTTTGAAAACAGGAGAAAACCCCCGGATATACCGGGGATGATTATTGAAATTAAAATTTAATTGTATTTTTCTGCGATGTCCTTTGTCACTTGTAAAAATTCTCTGATTTCATCAAAGGAGTTACAGTGCAGAGGGGATACTCTGATAGCACCTGTAAGACCTAAAGATTCTACTATTCTTTTAGAATAAATTGATGTATTGACTCTATTAAAGAGAGTGACTCCTCTTTTTGCATATTCTGTCACGGTATCCTCAAAGGATACGCCTTCTATTTCAATGGCACTTATTAGATCTCTGTTGTCGAGATTGTCGCTGTCGATAAATACATTTACGCCCTTGATATGTCTAAGTCCGGGGAAATTTTCATCTCCCTCGAGCATAAAGTAAAGCAAGGCTCTTTCCTGTGCCGCTATTTTTTCAATACCCTCTTTATATAATTCTCTTTTGTTTTCGGAATTTATAAACTCTCTGCCTATATTGCAGACATAGTCGATCACTGTTCTCATTGATAGATAAATTGTAGGTGTGGGAGTGCCAACTGTCCAATCTTCGTCAGGTTTTCCTTCCAATTTGTCATGATCCAGTTTTGAAAGTCTTTCGGAGCAATATCCGAAGCCTACACCTCTTGTAGCAAAAAATTTATAAGGAGCAAAATTTGTAAAGTCAAGCCCATCTTCAACTACATCCATAAGTCCGTGAGGAGCGTGTTGAACAGCATCGGAAATAAAGTAGACATCTTTTTTCTTTTCTCTTATCAATTTATTTATAGTCTTTAAATCCATTACATTTCCGGATATATTTGATGCGGCTATTACGCTGACGACCACAGTATCCTCGTCCACGAGTTTTGCAACTTCTTCCGGCTCGACAAATCCGGTTTCTTGATTTACCTCTACAACTCTGAATTCAAGTCCGTTTTTTTCTGCGTAAAACTTTAAAGAGTCATAGGCGGAGGGATGTTCTACATTAGTTGTCACGACATTTTTTCCTTCTATGTTGTCGCAGATGATTCTGGCCACTTTGAAAAAACAAGCTGATGCTGAAATTTCCGTCATGACTGATCCCTTTTCCGCTCCGAAGACGGTTTTTAAAATATCATCCATGGTTCCGTTTATGATTTTTGTAAGATCCAGTGCTCTTTCATGGTATCTCAAGGGACAGTCGGGGAATAAATCCCAGTAGACTTTGGATGTGATACTTTCTGAAAGCCTTAGAGATCCACCGGCATTGTCCATAAAAATTCTCTTTCCGTAGGTGGGATCATAGTTTAAATATGCAAATTTGCTGCGCAATTTTTCTAACAATTCATCACTAAAAACTCTTTTATACATAAAATTCCTCCTTTGTTTAATTATACATCACATTAAATCGATTTAATAAAATAAGTATATCATTTATTTAGCATATCTTTATTTAAAATAATTATAAAATAAATTTTCTTATCATTTTTACTTCATAACATTATAACTATTAAGTATTAGATTGATTTTATAAATTTGTGATATTATTATAAATAATAATACATAATTAAGGAGGTTTTTTATGAAAAAATTGCAATTGTGGCAACAGATTTTAATCGCCATTATCCTAGGAGCTCTAATGGGCTTGTTCTTACCTAATTTTGTTCCCTATGTGACTTTTATGGGAGATATCTTTTTAAGACTTTTGAAAATGTTAATTGCTCCCCTCGTGCTTACCACTCTTATCAGCGGAGTTGTTAAGATGGGAGATATACAATAACTGCGTACAGTGGGCATAAGAATAGTCGCTTTTTATGTACTAACATCGACTGCAGCTGCAGCTTTGGGAATGGTATTTGCACTTATAAGTCAACCGGGAAAGGGCGTTACCGACCTTTTAACATCGGAAGCTGGCCAAGTTCAGGAGTATAGTTTTTTAGATAACATGATAAACTGGATACCCACAAATATTTTTGAATCTCTAACTAACGGAAATACTTTGCAGATAATAGTATTTGCACTTTTCACAGGTGTTGTACTGCTTATTTTAGGAGATAAAGCTAAATCGCTTACAAATGTAATTGAGCAGGGAGCAGATCTTATGCTTAAAATGACTGAAATGGTCATGAAAATTTCTCCTCTCGGAATTTTTGCACTTATTGCCGATATGATGACTAAACTTTCCGGATCAATGCTTGTTCAAGTTTTGAACATGATACTGACCGACTGGGCAGCTTGTCTTGTGGTTATATTTATACTACAACCGTTATTGGTGAAATTCATGGCAAATGTAGGACCGCTGCATTTCCTCAAAAAAATCACACCTGCAATGATAGTAGCGGCATCTACCACGTCATCTGCTGCAACTCTGCCGGTTTCAATTGACCTTGCTAAAAATCAGTTGGGAGTTCCGGAGAAAATTTACGGTTTTACATTGCCTCTTGGAAATACCTGCAACATGAATGGAATGGCTGCTGCATTGGGCGTTATCTCCGTTTTCGCATCAAATCTTTATGGATTTGATATAACAATTTCCGCACTTATACAGTTTATATTTATGGGACTTGTACTTTCAATAGGAGCTGCAGGAGTCAAGGGAGCAGGTATTGTAATGTCCACTGTTTTGCTACAGACCTTGGGAATGCCACTTACTCTGATTCCTATATTAGCGGCGATATGGCCTGTCATTGACATAGCTCACACCACAGCTAATATATCAGGTGACTTGGCAGGTACAATAGTAGTTGCATCATCAGTAAATGAATTGGATAGAGATGTATTAAACTCTTAAAGTTAAAGGAGGATCAAATGAGTAGAATCGAAGAAAAGTTTAAAAAGTTAGGTATTGACAACGCTCCGGGGCAAGAGTCGCTCCAGGGTGAAGTCAAGTTGGATTTAAGGGGAGAAAAGTTAGAAGGTGAATTGGTTGATTTCTCCCACGGTGATGTTGATGCACATGAGCCGATACCGGGTTCTTTGGAAAGATTTATTGAATCTTATAAAGCCGGAGGAAAGCAAGCTTATTCAGAATACAGAGGTCACAAGTATATAAGAGAAGATGTTGCGAAGAAAATCTCGGAGTTCACAGGTGTGGAAATAAATCCGGCTGAAAATATAATCATAACTCCGGGAACACAAGGTGCGCTTTTCTTGGCTATGAGTTCGCTTCTTGCTGCGGGAGATAAGGTTGCTATTTTGGAACCGGATTACTTCGACAATAAAAAGCTTGCAGAGTTTTTAGAGGCTGATATCTACCCCATAGAGTTGGATTATTTAAATGCTCCGGAAGGAAAGGCGGGAATTAATTTTTCGGATTTGGAAAATGCTTTTAAAGATGGTGTAAGAGTATTCCTGTTTACAAATCCTTCAAATCCGACAGGTGCCATATATTCAAAGGAAGAACTTTCTGAAATTGCAAAGCTTGTAAAAGAATACGACGTCACGCTTCTTGCTGACGAACTTTATTCAAGGCAGATTTTTGATGGCAGAGAGTTCCATCATATGATAAATGAAGATGTGGATTTCGATAAGCTGATCACAATAATTGGACCGTCAAAGACAGAGTCCATGAGCGGATTCAGACTGGGAATTGCCTACGGCTCAAAGTACATCATCGACAGAATGGAAAAACTTCAGGCTATAGTATCATTGAGAGCGCCCGGCTATAATCAGGCTATGCTTGATCTGTGGTTTGATGAACCTGAAGGATGGCTTGCTGACAGGGTAAAAAAACATCAAGCAATAAGAGACGATTTAGTTGCAAAATTTAGAAGTGTGGAAGGAGTGCAAATAAGAGCTACTGAAGGCGGATCCTATATATTCCCCAAACTTCCGGAACTTGATGTATCCATTGGAGATTTTGTGAAAATTTTGAGAGAACATGCAAATGTAATAGTGACTGTGGGTACTGAATTCGGTCCGCAATACGACGACTGTATAAGACTCAATTTCTCTCAAGATCCTGTTAAGGCAGCTGCTGCTGTAGATAGAATTGTGGAAATGGTTGAAAGGTATAGGGTGAAGTAATGGCAAAAAATCCCATACCTCAAGGTAAGTATATACCTGCGAAGAAATCTGCAAATTTGGTATTTTCTGCAGGCATGACTCCAAGGCTTGACGGAAAATTGATACAGGTGGGCAGAGTTGAAATTGACAAGCCTCTTGAAGATTACAAGAATGCAGTAGTACAAGCAGCAAATAACGCACTTACGGCGATAAAAAATTCACTGACGGAAGATGAAGAAATTTCGGAAATAATGACTATGACAGTGTATGTAAATGCTGAAGACGGATTTACCGCTCATTCAAAGTTGGCAGATTTTGCATCTGAATACATCGTGAATGAATTGGGAGACATTGCCATCTGTTCAAGAACGGCGATCGGAGTAAAATCCCTTCCGGGCAATGCGCCACTTGAGATTCAAATTATAGCATCATATAAATAATAAAAATCCTCGGCTATGCCGGGGATTTTTCATGCGTCTTAAATAGGATCCGTTAACCTGCCGATTGTAGAATTTAAGGACTACTCATTGGAACGAATTCAATACAGGTGAAGAGGTATCCGTTCATACGAACAAAGAATGCAAATATGTAGACTTGAATGAGTGATGTGTTCATCATTCCAAATTGTATTTCGAGAAAGTACAACGGTAGAGTGTGGTTGACCGCCTATATAAAAATTAAATACAATATGATTTAAAGCGAGGTATTCTTTATAAACTAAAGGCGACACCAGTGCCACCTTTAGTTGTATATTTTACAAAAATTTATTTTTAAAAAGCTAAATCTTCAAAGCTTTGTCCCTTAACTGCCAAGAAATGTTGTCCGGACTCCGCAAATACCACAGGTGGTCTAAGCAGAGAATTGTAATTTGACGACATGGAGAATCCGTAAGCTCCTGTGGATTTAATCAAGATCAGATCTCCTGTTTCTATTTTAGGAAGGCTGATATCTCTTATTATAATATCTCCGGATTCGCAGCATTTGCCGCATATGGTGACAACTTCTTCGTCTTTATCCTCTGTTTTGTTTACGACTACTGCATCGTATTTCGCTCCATAGAGGGCTGGTCTTATATTGTCGGTCATTCCTCCATCTATGGACACGTATTTTCTTACATTTTCTATGTCTTTTATATTTCCTGCAGTGTATAGAGTGTAGCCTGCTTCACCCACTATGCTTCTGCCGGGTTCAATGGTAATTCTCGGTCTGTCTTTTTTGCTTTTAAAATGCGAATTTATTTTTTCCATGACGGGATCGAGGAAGTAACTGTAGGGTTTTCTTTCTTCGTCGGTGTAAGTGATTCCGAATCCGCCGCCTATATTTAACTCTTCAATGTAATTGCCCGTTAATTTCCTTGTTTTTTCAATTAGATCTATGGCTATACCCAAGGCTTTTAAATACACATCGTTGTCGAATAGTTGCGAACCCAAGTGGTAGTGGTATCCTAAAAAGTTGAAGTTGTCATTGTTTATCACTTCTTTTACTTTGCCCAACACTTCGTCTACATTAAAACCGAATTTAGAGTCCACTGCCGCTGTTTGAATGTACTTGTGAGTGTGAGCATCTACACCGGGGGTTATTCTGAAGAGGACGTTTACTTTTTTGTTGTATTTTTCAGCTGCAGCGGAGATTAAAGAAATCTCTCTTGAGCCGTCTATTATTATTTTTCCAACATTGTTTTCAACTGCCATATCTATTTCTTCAGGAAGCTTGTTATTTCCGTTAAATTCTATTTTTTCGGGGTCAAAGCCGCTTTTCAATGCTATATATAATTCTCCGCCGCTGACTACATCCAAATTCAAATCTTCTTCAGAGAGTATATGGACTAAACTTTTACAGATAAATGCCTTTGCTGCATAGGATACTGTGGTTTTTTCATATTTATCTAAAAAATCTCTTTTCAACTCGGCAATTCTATCCTTTATGGAACTCACTGAATATATATATAGGGGAGTGCCATACACTTCCTTTAATTCTCTTAAATCAACGTTGTCTATTAAAATGTTGTTGTCTTTAACGCTTAACATAAATCCTCCTTAAAAATATATAAAATAAACCCGTGAATTACGGGCTTATTGCGAAACGATAAGGTTCTCAGAGACCCACCTGATTATTATTGAGGAAAGGAGGGTTCTTATTTCAAGATGCCAAATTTATAGTCTTTTTCTTTAAAGTAATCTATTATAGATTGTAAATAATTTACTGTGTGTATCTTACTCTTTGAATCATGCATCAATACCACTGCAACTTCATTATGAAGATTTTTATTTAAAGTTTGATCCACGAAAGCTACAGCTTCTTCACCGGACTTAGGTCTTCTGTCGGCGGGTTCGGCATCTCCACTCATAGAGTTCCAATCAATCCATTCAATACCATTTTCCTTAAGTATTGCATCTGATTCCACAGTATTATCCCAGGACATATGGCCGCCTGGATATCTCCATACATGAGAGGTAAAATCTTCCCCAAATATATTTTTAAGTCTATTTTGAGATAATTTAGCTTCTTCGATTATTTTGGAAGGATCTGCCGATCTGTCAGGATATAATTCTTCGTAAACATGTGAAAAAGAATGAAGACCTATGCTGTTTCCTTCAGCAAGCATTCTATTTAAAACGTCTTGATGAAATTCGTTGACATCTGAACCCAATAAAAAGAATGTGGCGTGAACGTCGTTTTTATCCAAAATATCCAACACTTGTGGAGTAACACTGTTGTTGGGACCGTCATCAAAGGTTAGAAACACCAACTTTTGAGAGCCTGCGTATTCAGCTTCGCCTCTTATATAGGACCTTATTTCAGCTGTGTCGTAGGCATAGTTAATGGCTGTGGTCACATGGTTTGAATCGGGAACGATTTTGATTTTAAAGGTAGCAGCTCTGTCATAGGCGGCAAGAAATTCATTTTTTTGTGAATTGTAAAATTCCGGTGCAACATAGAAGTCCTGAGTCTTAATCTGTTTAACCATGCCTATGTACCAGGCCGGTAAAGAACCCTCGGTGGAAACCGGATCCTTCCTGTCTAAAAATCCGCTCACACCTTTGTATATAAGGAAAATTATGATAGCCAGAATTGCCAATGCGAGTATTCGTCTTCTCCGCATGGCTTTTCTTCTCTTTTCCATTTTTCTTTTTCTGCGTAATTGTCTAACTTTAATTGATTGTATACTTTCATTATCTATATTATCAGAGTGCATTTTATCCTCCGTGTAAATTAAAAACAAATTATGAACTTAATCTATAGTTTATCATGAAAGTGTACTTAATAAAACAGGGTAAAATATAAAATTTTAAAATTTTTGATATTTTTTATCTTTTAATAACAGTTTTAAAATATTCTTCAAAGAGTTTCAGAGAGTGAACTATTATAAATATTTAAGCAAAATTATTTTTTATGTATAATGTATTATAATTAAATTGATTGATAAAAAGCTCAAGGGTGGTAATGTGCAAAAAATTTTAGTAAGTGCGTGTTTGCTTGGTTGCAACTGCAAGTACAACGGAGGAAATAATACAACACAGGATATTATAAAATTAAGGGATAAGTACGAATTGGCGGAATTCTGTCCTGAAGTGGCAGGAGGACTTAAAATTCCCAGAAGTCCCTCGGAAATCAAGCTTGGAAAAGTTGTGAATGCAGAGGGCGAAGATGTGACAGAATATTTTAAAAGAGGTGCGGAACTTGCTCTTGTGAAATGTAGAAAAGAAAATATTAAAACTGCTATTTTAAAAGAGAGATCACCCAGTTGTGGAAGTGAATTTATATACGACGGTACTTTCAGCGGTAGAACGGTAGAGGGCGCGGGGGTTACGACGGTACTTTTAAAATCTGAAGGAATAACGGTATTTAGCGAATACAATTACAAGGAACGATTATAAAAGGTTATTTTCAACTGTTTTTGTTGTATAATATTTTAGAAAGCGGGGATGAAACCATGTTTGAAGATTTGATAAAGAAGAGAAGAAGCGTAAGAAAATACAGCGATAAAAAAATAGATAAAAAAGATTTGGAAAGGATTTTAAAAGCGGGATTGCATTCTCCCACAGCAAAAAACAGAGATTGTCTGCATTTTATTGTTGTGGAAGAAAAGAATACTTTGTTTGAACTGTCTAAATTCAAAAATCATGCCGCGAGTTTTATAAAGGATTGTCAAGCTGCCGTTGCGGTTTTGACAGATAAGGATGTGGCGGACATCACTTACAGTCAAGATGCCTGCATAGCTGCTACATTTTTGATGTTTGCCGCTACGGATTTGGGCATAGGCTCCTGTTTTGTAAATGCGCGCTCAATTGAAGATGGAACGGGGTTTAATGCAAGTAAGAACATAAGGGAGATTTTAAATATACCTGAAAAGTACAATGTTGAGTGTGTGATTTCCCTTGGATATCCGGCAAATGAAGTGCGTGAAAAACAACCCTTCGATTTTGAAACACACGTGAGTTATGAGAGATTTTAATATGATATTAAACAATACGAAGGAAACGGAAAAACTTGGATTGAAATTGGGCAAACTTTTAAAACCGGGTGATGTAATTTGTCTAAACGGAGACCTTGGAAGCGGCAAGACAACTTTGACAAAGAGCATAGGCAAGGGAATGGGAGTGCAAGATTATATAACTTCGCCAACATTCACCATAATAAATGAATACTACAGTGAGCTCAACCTTTACCATTTCGACACCTATAGGCTTGAAAATATTGAGGATGTGGAGTATCTAGGCTTTGACGAGTATTTTTACGGAGAAGGTGTCTGCGTGGTTGAATGGGCAGAAAAGATAAGGGAGTTTTTACCTGAGGATTATCTCGTGCTGAATATTGAAAGAATAGATGAGGATATACGAGAGATAGTTTTTAGAGCAGTGGGCAACAGATCTGAAAAACTGCTTGAGGATTTAAGGAGGTGTGCATATGATAGCACTGGGAATTGATACATCTACCATGAGAACATCGGTGGGATTGGTAAAGGATGAGGAGGAAATCGCCTCCTTTGAAATAACGTCCTCCATAAATAATTCTGAAGATTTGACGGATATGATATCCGACATTTTCAATAAACTGGATATGGATATACAAGATTTGGATTTAATAGGAGTGGGAGTAGGACCGGGTTCATATACGGGCACGAGGATTGCTGTGACTGTGGCGAGGGTGCTTGCTCAGACTCTTGACAAGAAAATAAAGGCTGTATCTTCTCTTAAATCGCTCGCCTATCACTATGAAGGAGATAGAATTATCCTATCAATATTAGACGCAAGAAGATTAAGGGGATATTACGGAATTTATAAAAATAAATTTGGAAATATACAAACTGTTAAGAAAGATTCCGTGGATACTTTTGAAGATATAAAGCAAGAGTTGAAAGGGCAAAAAGCAATTATTCTGGGCAAGGATTCCGAAAAATTGATTGATTATTTCAAAGAGGAGATGGACATTATAAAATTGTCCGACAGTCAAATCAAAGGATCCTATATAGCACGACTTGCTCTGAAGGAATTCAAAGACAGCGGAGCCGATGAGATAGAGGAAGTACTGCCTAATTATATAAACAAATCACAGGCGGAAAGAGAATATGAAAAGAGAAAATGTAACAATTAAAAATCTTACCCGTTATGATGTTGAAGATATTTACAAATTGGAGCGGGTAAGTTTTAAAATTCCTTGGTCAAAAATTTCCGTATCAAATTTTTTAGAGATGAAGAACAATGAAGGATATGGGCTAATTTATGAAACCATGCTTATAGGCTATGTTTTAGTATCCAAACTGCTGGATGAGTTGACCATAGACAGAATAGCAATAGATGAGAATTTCAGAGGGCGTGGACTATCCACGCTGTTGATGAATAAAATTATAGAAGAAAACAAAGAATTCAACTTTACTTTGGAAGTCAGCGAAAAAAACGAAGCAGCTATTTGTCTGTACAAAAGCTGCGGATTTAAAGCTGAGGGTATAAGAAAAGACTATTATTCTCAAGGTGAAGATGCGATAATTATGTGGAGGAAAATCATTTGAAAGTACTTGCAATAGAGAGTTCGTGCGATGAAACTGCAGCCTCCGTGGTGGAGGACGGAAGACATATACTGTCCAATGTGGTGGCATCTCAAATAGAAACTCATGAAAAATTTGGAGGTGTGGTTCCGGAGATAGCTTCAAGGCAACATGTGGAGGCGATCAATAGGGTTTTGTTCAAGGCTGTTGAAGATGCGGAGATAAAACCCGACGACATAGATTTAGTTGTCGCCACCATGGGACCCGGACTTGTGGGAGCACTCTTAATAGGACTGTCGGCAGCTAAGGCTTTTGCCTACGGAATCGGATGTAAATTCATAGGAGTAAATCACATTTATGGACATGTGTGTGCAAATTATATAACTCACAAAAATTTGGAACCTCCCTTTGTAGGGCTCATAGTTTCAGGAGGACATACCTACTTGATAAAAGTAAATAATTATGTGGATTTTGAATTAATAGGCAGGACTAGGGATGACGCATGTGGAGAGGCCTACGATAAAGTCGCAAGAGCCATAGGCTTGGGATATCCCGGAGGACCTATAATAGACAAGCTTGCAGCTAAAGGAATTGAAACGGTTCAGTTCCCGAGAGTAATGTTGGAGGAAGACTCCTATGATTTTTCCTTCAGCGGATTAAAGACAGCAGTGATAAATTATATTCACAACAAGGAACAAAAGAACGAAGAGTACAGAGTAGAAGACATTGCCAAGTCTTTCCAAAATGCAGTGATAGATGTGCTGGCGGATAAGACTTTAAGGCTTGCAGATGAATTGAACTTTAACAAAATAGTGCTTGCAGGAGGCGTTTCAGCAAACAGCGGCTTGAGGAGCAGATTTGAAAACATAGCAAAGGAAAAGAATTTGGAAATTTATTATCCGGAACTCAGCCTTTGTACGGACAATGCAGCCATGATAGCCTCGGCAGGATACTATGTATATAAAATGGAAGATTACGGTACGCGCTTCTATGCGAACCCTAACTTATCTTTGTAATTAAAGGAGGTAAAAAATGCAAGATTTTATTTATGAAGTTGGTACGAAAATAATTTTCGGAAAGAATCAAATTGACAAACTGCCAAAGGAAATACTGAAGTATGGCAGAAGAGTTCTCATGGTATATGGCGGAGGAAGTATAAAGAAGACGGGGATTTACGACACTGTCACAAAACTGTTGAAGGACAACGATATTTATTTCAAGGAATTGGCGGGAGTAGAACCCAATCCGAGAGTAGAAACTGCAGTTGAAGGTGTAAAGCTCTTGAGAGAAGAAAATTTGGACTTCATACTTGCAGTGGGTGGAGGCTCTACAATAGATTGTTCTAAATTGATATCAGCATCTGCATTTTTGGACACTGATCCTTGGAATGTGGTAATAAGAGAAGTAAAACCGACAAAGGCAGTGCCTATCGGAACCATACTCACACTTTCCGCAACGGGATCGGAAATGGATGCAACTTCAGTTATAACAAATATGAGTACTAAGCAAAAGTTGGGATGGGGGAACCCCTTGGTGCTACCTAAGTTCTCATTTTTAAATCCCGAGTTCACTTATTCAGTGCCGAAGAAACACACGGCGGCAGGTACTGCAGACATAATGAGCCACACCATGGAAAATTATTTCTCAGTGGATGACAGTGCCTACTTGCAAGACAGATTTTCTGAAGGACTTTTAAAGACATGTATAAAGTACGGAGAAATCGCCTACAATGAACCGGACAATTATGAAGCAAGAGCAAATTTGATGTGGGCAAATTCCTGGGCGATAAACGGACTTTTAGACACGGGCAAGACACAGGAATGGTCTGTTCACGCAATGGAACACGAACTTTCTGCGCATAACGACTTGACTCACGGCTGGGGACTTGCAATATTGACACCTAATTGGCTGAAATACTGCTTAAATGATGAAACTGCTGATAAAATATGTGACTTTGGAAAAAATGTATTCGGATTGGAAGACGGTGAAGATAAAATTGCACTGGCAAATAAATCCATAGATAAATTAAGAGAATTTTTCACGTTAATAGAAATTCCTGAAACTTTGAGAGATGTAGGATTTAAGGAAGAAGATCTGCCTGAAATAGCAAAATCATGTATCAAAAATCACAAAGGAGCAATAAAGGGATTTGTAACTCTTGAAGAAAAAGATATTCTCGAAATATACAAAATGAGCTTATGATTAAAAATATTTCGTTAATAAAAATAATTTATCTGTCTCTTTTTGTATTATTTGTATTTTCAACAAGTGTCCATGCGGATATGGGTCCTAAGCCGGAGGTTGTCTTGACTGTTGAGAATTTCGGACTGAATACCAAGATATATCCCTCAACGGAATCTGAAAAATTCAAATTCGATCAGGACTGGGCAGATGAGTTGGATGAGGATTTTGTCAAAAAATATAAAATAATGAACAGAGGTAATGACGGAGCTCCTGTAATGAGTGATATGCAACTTGAGGGAGACACTTTGACATACAAACTATATTATAGAGTTCCCGATAATTTACGTTTTGTAATTGTAAAAGACGGAGAAGTGCAGACGAGTAACTATATAGATATCAAAGCCTTCAATGAAAAACTTTCCCTGAATCTTGAAACTATGGAACTGACAAGAGATTTTCCGATTTTTTTTCTGTATATTCTTCAGTTTTTTAAAACCTTTATTCCAACTATTTTTATAGAGTTGGGAGTGCTGATTTTATTCGGATACCGTTTGAAAGAAAATCTCAAACCTTTTTTACTGATAAATATAATTACACAGGGGATATTAAATGTAGTGACAACCTATTTGTTCATCTTTGCCGGATTGCTCGCCTTATATTTGATCGTACTTCCCATTGAGATATTTATTGTCATGGTTGAATCGATTTACTACAGAAAAAAACTCGTTGGACACAACAAGATTATAAATGTTTTGTACGGGATTTTTGCCAATGTATTAAGCTTTGCAGCAGGGCTATTCATTTACACATTTTCCTATAATTTGATATGAAAGAAGTGATTGACATACTGAACATAGTTTTATATGAGCCGGAAATACCTCAAAATACCGGTACAATTTCACGAACCTGCGTGCTTACAAATTCCGCACTGCACTTGATTAAGCCCTTGGGTTTCAGCATAAGAGATAAATTTTTGAAAAGAGCAGGACTTGATTATTGGGAATATCTGAATCTCACAATATATGAAAATTATGATGATTTTTTAGACAAGAATAAGGGAGCTAATATTTATTATTCCACCACAAAAACACATAAGAAATACAGCGACATAAAATTTAGAGATGGAGATTTTATAATGTTCGGACCTGAAACCAGAGGGATACCGGAAGATATCTTGGATAAAAATCCTGAAAACTGCATAAGAATACCAATGATTAAAGAGTTAAAAAGATCCTTAAACTTGTCCAATTCTGCAAATATCATTTTATATGAAGCACTTAGACAGCTTGATTTTTATGATTTAATCTAAATTAAGACCTCTTTGTAATTTACAAAGAGGTCTTAATTTAGATTTTAGCAAAATATATTTATAATTTTGTATTGTGGAAGTATAATAGAATAACAATGAAAAAGCGTTTTAATAATAACATATTAAAGCGACAGTTTTACAAAAGGATGGTGATACCTATGGATTAACCACATCGGGAAATCGATATCCCAAAGATTTTATACAATTTATATAGGAGGATAAAATTGCAAGAAATATTAGAAAGAGCTTATTCTTATGCATCTAAGTACTTAGATCGAGGAATGGTAGCCGATTATATACCTGAATTGGGCAAAGAGGATAGAAACAATCTTGCCGGAGCCTGTCGTAAGAGATATCGTTGCTGATTATGAGGAGCACTTCGATGTGGGAAAGAGCAAGGGCAAATCCGAGGAAGAAATAGCTGAGGAGCTGGGTTCTCCAAGAATTGTGGCGGATGAGTTTTTAAAAAACGAATCTTGCAGCTTGAGGTTGGTAAAGAGAGAAAAACAAGGTGAAAGTTTTAAAAAGTCTAAACTGGATAAGTTAATAGATTTGATAAAGGAAAATAAAGTTATAAGTATAGTTGTATTAGTATTTTTAATATTCGGACTTCCTGCTTTACTGGGTGTAGGCGTAGGATTGTTAGGTGGATTATTCGGTCTTGTAGTGGGACTTATATCCTTGATGATCGTACCTGCCATCGTGTCCTTTACCGTAGGGGCCGCTTTAATTGCCACAGCTATCGCTTTGATTGTGTCTACAGTGATGCCTGGGACTATGGATGTGTCTTTTATTATATCTGATTTAAATCCTTTGACAAAGATTTTTACAGCGGTTGCCGTTGCATCCTTCGGATCAATAATATTCGGACTTGGAATTGAATATATTAAATTTTTGCTAAGGCAAGTTAAAAAACTGTACATTTTCATTAAATGGGAACTCAACAAAGAAAGAAGGTCTACAATATGAAAAAATTTTTTTATAAACTAGCTATTGTGGCATTGGTATCGGCAATTTGTGCTGTAGTATTGTTTTTCATATTCGACTATAGGAGCATAAGGGGAAAATACGGGACTTTCAGAGAAGCTATCAGTAAAAATAAAAACGTTTTTGTAATGAAACCCTTCGTTGATTTTCCTATTAATTATGGAGACTTAGGAGATGAAGTTTTTTGGAATTTTAAAAACAGAGAAATTATTTCCAAAGATGAAGAATTTGACGACATAGATTTAAAATTTAAAAATGTGAGGGTAAAGGTCGAAAAATCAGAAGACTATGGGATAATTTTCGCCTCAGACCAGAACATAGATTTAGGTGAAACTGTAGATATAGACAAAGAAGGCGGAGCGTTTAACATAAAACAAGGCGATAATGACTACAGATGCGGGGTGATAATCAAAACTCCCGATCCTCAAAATCTTAATATAAGATTAAGTTCAACTAATGGGGATTTACTTCGGAATACGCTCTAAAAAGTTTCAATGCCGACATAGTAAACGGAGGTATCATACTTTCGTCAGAAGAATCCTATCCTATCGTGATAGAAAATGACAACGGGCTCATCGACTTGGATTTGTCCGATTATAATGCGACTATTGAAGTCAAGAACATAAACGGACCGGTTAGCGTATTCGACGAAAGTTCCATAAATGCGGGTAAGAGCAATATAGTTGAAAAAGTAATCGGCAACGGAAGAGATAAAATTCTTATAAATAACGTAAACGGGGTAATAAATATAGAATAAATTTATTTTTAAAGTAGGGCTTGGAGGAAATTATGAATAATATAAGCGGTTATGAGCAATTGCAAAAAATAATAAATGAAGAAAAAGCTCTGTTGATTTTCGGTTCTGTCAATGCCTGTTCTGTTTGTTCAGTAGATTATCCCAGTGTGGAAGAGTTATCGGAAAAATATTCCATTGCTCTGTATAGTTTTGATATAGAAAATGAACCTGCAATAAGAGGTCAGCTGGGAATTTTCACGGCACCTGTAGTAATGCTGTTTTATAATGGAAGACTTTATCACAAACAGGCAAAAATAATAGATTTTAAAGAGTTGGAAAATAGGATAGAAGAAATTTTACCATGACTTAAATGTCGATATTCAATAAATTTTTAAAAGAATTTAAAAAAATGCTTTACAAATGTCTGTTACTTTTATATAATATTTAAGTGTTTGAAATAAGTTAATTGCGATGATTCCATAAGTTGCTTGGATTTTTAGGGAAAAAGGAATTCAAGGTAATTATGGATGAGAAGTCCGAGCTTGACTTGGGCGTAGGTTATTTTTCTTTTTTTAATGCACAGGATGAAACACCCGGGTGCGTTTATCAATAACCTTACTCGCAAAATATGCATTTATGCGAATAGGAGGAAATACATGTCAAACAATGGCAAGCAAAAAATCAGAATCAAATTAAAAGCTTATGATCATGAACTGCTCGATAATTCCGCTACCAGAATAGTGGATGCGGCAAAGCAAACAGGAGCTACGGTATCAGGACCGATACCTCTGCCTACAGAAAAAGAAATTATTACAATTCTTAGAGCTGTTCACAAGTATAAGGATTCAAGAGAGCAATTCGAACAAAGAACACACAAGCGTCTTATTGATATTGTTAATCCGAATCAAAAGACGGTTGATTCACTTATGAAACTCAACTTACCAGCAGGTGTTGATATAGAAATTAAGCTATAATAATTGTTCTTTATAAGATTGTGTTACAATCCGCTGTAAAAATTAGGAGGTAAAAATTGAAACTATTAATTGGAAAGAAGATCGGCATGACCCAAATCTTCGACGAAAAAGGCGTTGTTACTCCTGTAACAGTTATTGAAGCTGAGCCTAATGTAGTAATTCAAAAAAAGACTGAAGAGGTTGACGGATACAATGCTGTTCAAGTAGCTACAGGTTATGTTAAAGAAAACAGAGTTAACAAACCGCTCAAAGGACACTTTGATAAGGCCGGAGTAGAATACAAAAAACACATTGGAGAATTCAGAACAGATGAAATCGACAATTACAATATCGCAGATGAAATCAAAGTGGATTTATTCAATGTCGGAGATTTTGTAGATGTTACAGGAAAATCAAAGGGTAAAGGAACTCAAGGTGTTATAAAAAGACACGGATTCGGAAGAGGTAGAGAATCTCACGGTTCCAAATTCCACAGAATGCCCGGTGGTATGGGTGCAGCAACCTATCCCGGAAAAGTATTTAAAGGCCACAGAATGGCGGGTAAAATGGGAAATGAAAGAGTTACTGTACAAAATCTTGAAGTAGTAAGAGTAGATGTGGAAAAAAATCTTTTATTGATAAAGGGTGCAATTCCGGGACCTAAGAAAGGCACCGTAATTGTAAAGGAAACTGTAAAGACTAAAAAGTAATGAAAGGAGGGTATTTTGATGCCTAAGATTTCTGTTTTAAATATGGAAGGAAATTCCGTAGAAGAAATTGAATTAAACAAAGATATATTTGATGTTGAAATAAATGAGCACGTGGTTTACCTGGTAGTTAAAAATTACCTGGCAAATCAAAGACAAGGCACTCACAGTGCAAAGACTCGTGCGGAAGTGCGCGGAGGCGGAAGAAAACCTTGGAGACAAAAGGGAACAGGACGTGCAAGACAAGGTAGTATAAGATCACCTCAATGGAGAGGCGGCGGAATTGTTTTTGCTAAGAAACCCAGAGATTACTCCTATACAACTCCTAAAAAGGTAAGAAGACTTGCTTTAAAAAGTGCCCTTACTTCTAAAGTAAGAGAGGGAGAACTGATCGTAGTAGAAGATTTCCAACTGGAAGAAGCAAAGACAAAGAATTTTGTAAAAGTATTGGAAGCGATAAAAGCAGACAAAAAAGCTCTAGTCGTATTCCCGGGAAATGATGAAATGCTAAGAAGAGCTTCAAACAATATTCCAAATGTGAAGACCACAATGGCAGACAACATAAACGTATATGACATATTAAAATACAATTCTTTAATTATAACAAAGGACGCTTTAAGAGTTATTGAGGAGGTGTTCAACTAATGAATAAATTCGACATTATCAGAAGACCTATAGTAACTGAAAAGAGCATGGACTTGATAGAACAAGGAAAGTACACCTTTGAAGTTGCAAAGGAATGCACAAAGCCTGAAATAAAAAAAGCTGTGGAAGAAATATTTGATGTACAAGTTAAGTCTGTGAACACCATGAACATGTACGGAAAAATGAAAAGACAAGGCATGCACCAAGGTAGACGCCCGGCATGGAAAAAAGCGATAGTACAACTAAAAGAAGGTTCAAAACCGATTGAATTCTTCGATTCAATGGAATAATAAGGAGGAAAAAAGATGGCAATTAGAGGATTTAAACCAACTTCTCCTGCACTAAGACAGATGACTGTCTCAACTTTTGAAGAGATAACAAAGACGACTCCGGAAAAAAGTCTTACAATAAATCTTAAAACAACAGCCGGAAGAAACTCCTACGGAAGAATCACTTCAAGACACAGAGGCGGCGGAGTTAAAAGAAGATACAGAATAATAGACTTTAAGAGAGACAAGGACAATATACCTGCAAAGGTAGCTTCAATAGAATACGATCCCTACAGAACCAGTTATATAGCACTGTTAAATTATGTAGACGGAGAAAAAAGATATATACTTGCTCCCAACGGATTAAAAGTTGGAGATGTAATAGAATCGGGACAAGAAGCCGACATCAAAGTGGGCAACTCTTTAAAATTAAGAGATATCCCGGTAGGTATCACAGTTCACAATATTGAAATGTTGCCGGGCAAGGGAGGACAACTTGCAAGAGCGGCAGGTACATCTGCACAACTCATGGCAAAGGAAGGAAAGTACGCACAACTTCGCCTGCCTTCGGGTGAATTCAGATTAGTACTTCTTGATTGCAAAGCTACAATAGGTCAAGTCGGAAATCTGTCGCACGAACTTATAGTC
The DNA here is from genome assembly GCA_964345555.1 of uncultured Peptoniphilus sp. Classification (GTDB taxonomy): domain Bacteria; phylum Bacillota; class Clostridia; order Tissierellales; family Peptoniphilaceae; genus Peptoniphilus_E. The sequence goes on from CAYFRD010000014.1 coordinate 28,383, forward strand.
TTGGGTAAAGCCGGCAAGTCCAGATACAAAGGCAAAAGACCTCACGTAAGAGGTTCGGCAATGAACCCGGTAGATCACCCGCACGGTGGTGGAGAAGGTAGAGCACCTATAGGTAGACCTTCACCTGTAACTCCTTGGGGAAAACCGGCTCTTGGACTTAAGACAAGAAAGAAAAACAAGAAGAGCGACATGTATATAGTAAGAAGAAGAACAAAGTAAGGGGAGGTTAAAGGATGAGTAGATCAGTTAAAAAGGGTCCCTTCGCAGATGAACATCTGTTAAAGAAAATAGACGCTTTAAACGAAAAAAACGAAAAGAAAGTAATCAAAACATGGTCTCGCCGCTCCACTATATTTCCGGAAATGATATCTCATACAATTGCGGTTCATGACGGTAGAAAACATGTGCCGATCTATATAACAGAAGATATGGTAGGACATAAACTTGGAGAATTTGTACCGACAAGAACTTTTAGAGGACATGCCGGTAAAAGCGAAAAAACCACTAATGTTAAATAATTGAGAAAGGGGAAAAAAATGCAAGCAAAAGCAGTTGCAAAATATGTGAGAATTTCACCGCTTAAAGTAAATTACATTTGCGCTGAAATTCGCGGGAAACAAGTAGACGAAGCCCTTTCTATACTAAAGTTCACTCCTAAGAGAGGAGCTAAAGAGCTTTACAAGGTGCTTAATTCTGCAGTAGCCAATGCCGAAAACAACTTAAATTTAAACAGAGATAATCTTTATGTACAAAAGGCTTATGCAAATGACGGTCCGACGATGAAGAGATTTCGTCCGAAGGCAAAGGGTATGGCCTATCCAATACTAAAGAGATCCAGTCATATCGGTGTTGTAGTAGCAGAAGCAGAATAAGGAGGGTGAATAATGGGTCAAAAGGTTAACCCACATGGACTTCGTGTCGGAATAATAAAAGACTGGGATTCTAAATGGTATGCAAACAAAAAAGATTTCGCAGAACTTTTATTAGAAGATAATAAAATTCGTAAATATGTAAAAGAAAAATTATATACAGCAGGTATATCAAAAATCGCTATAGAAAGAGCTTCTAAAAAGATCAAAATCTCAATTTCAACGGCAAAACCCGGGATGGTAATAGGTCGTGGAGGAACAGGAGTAGAAGAATTAAGAGTTGCTCTTGAAAAACTCACAGGCAAAAGTGTCGTAATAAACGTAGAAGAAATCAAGATTCAAGACTTGGATTCTCAACTTGTAGCAGAATCAATCGCCTCTTCACTTGAAAGAAGAGTTTCTTTCAGACGTGCGATGAAACAAGCAATCCAAAGAACCATGAGAGCAGGAGCAAAAGGTATTAAGACTGCAGTTTCAGGACGTCTTGGCGGAGCCGATATGGCAAGAACTGAAGGATATTCAGAAGGCACAATTCCTCTACAAACTCTAAGAGCGGATATAGATTACGGTTTTGCGGAAGCAGACACCACCTATGGAAAACTCGGAGTTAAAGTTTGGCTTTATAAGGGAGAAGTTCTTCCTGAAGTTAGAGAAAATGCAAAGAAAAGAGATTTCAAAAGAAGAAAACCTCAAAACAGAGATAATAGAGATAACAGAAACAGAGATAACAATAGAAGAGGTCCGAGAAACAATTCTAGGACTAAAAAAGATAACTGATCTTTTTATGAGAGGAGGAAACAATTATGTTAATGCCTAAGAGAGTTAAGTATCGTAGAGTCCATAGAGGCAGAATGAAAGGAAAGGCTCTTCGTGGAAATACTCTTACTTACGGAGAATATGGTCTTCAAGCTCTTGAACCAGCATGGATAACATCCAATCAAATAGAAGCGGCGCGTCGTGCGATGACCAGATATATAAAAAGAGGTGGAAACATCTGGATTAAGATTTTCCCCGATAAGCCCGTTACTGAAAAACCGGCTGAAACACGTATGGGTTCCGGTAAGGGAGCTCCGGCATACTGGGTTGCAGTTGTAAAACCGGGACGTATTATGTTCGAAATGAGCGGAGTTTCAGAAGAAATAGCAAAGGAAGCAATGAGACTTGCAGCTATGAAACTTCCCATTAAGACAAAAATTGTTATGAAAGAAAAGGATGGTGAATCTAATGAAGACTAAAGAAATTCGCCAAATGTCAAGCAGCGACTTGCATAAAAAAGTTAATGATCTTAAAAATGAATTATTTAATCTTAGATTTAGACTTGCTACAGGGCAACTTGATAACACAGCAAGTATAAACCATGTAAAAAAAGATATAGCAAGAGTTAAGACAGTCCTTAGAGAACGTGAGTTAGAAATGGGAAAGGAGGCTTAGTACAATGGAAAGAAACAATAGAAAAACTGTTATCGGTACAGTAGTTAGCGATAAAATGGATAAAACAATAGTTGTAGCTACCGAAACTTTCGTAACTCATCCCATTTACAAGAAGAGATTTAAGAAGACTACTAAATTTAAAGCCCATGACGAAAACAATGAATGCAGAATAAACGACAAAGTTAAAATTATGGAAACAAGACCACTAAGCAAGGACAAGAGATGGAGATTAGTAGATATTATTGAAAAAGCGAAATAATTTCTAGAAGGAGGCAATATAATGATTCAACAAGAAACAAGATTAAATGTTGCTGATAATTCCGGAGCTAGAGAACTACTTGTTATAAAGGTACTTGGTGGTACTAACAGAAGAATAGCAAACATCGGAGATATAGTTGTTTGTTCTGTCAAACATGCAATTCCCGGAGGAGTTGTAAAGAAAGGTTCTGTAGTTAAAGCGGTAATTGTTAGAACAAGTAAAGGAATTAGCCGTAAAGACGGTTCATATATAAAATTTGACGACAATGCGGCAGTAATAATAAAAGAAGACAGAAGCCCGGTAGGAACAAGAATTTTCGGACCTGTCACAAGAGAACTTAGAAGTGGAAATTTCATGAAGATTATTTCACTTGCACCTGAAGTACTTTAAGGGAGGTAAGTATGCGTATTAAAATTGGTGATACAGTAAAAGTAATTGCCGGAAAAGACAAAGGCGCTACCGGTAAAGTACTAAAAGCCTTTCCTAAAGAAAATAAAGTAATTGTGGAAAAGGTAAATATAGTCACAAAACACTTAAAACCTAAGGGACCGCAAAATCCCGGGGGAATAGAAAAGACAGAAGCACCGATTCATGTTTCTAATGTAATGTATTTTGATACAAAATCAGGGAAAGCAACTAGGATCGGATACAGAATAGAAGACGGCAAAAAAATCAGATTTAAAAAATCTGACAACGAATCAATAAAGTAAGGGGGTAGAATATGACTTCAAGATTAAAAGAAAAATATGATAATGAAGTAGTAAACTATCTACTTGAAAAATTTGAATATAAGAGCGTTATGCAAGTGCCAAAAATAGAAAAAGTCGTTGTAAACATCGGACTTGGAGAAGCAAAGGACAATCCAAAAGCTTTAGAAGCTGCAATTAACGACCTAACTACAATAACAGGACAAAAGCCTGTAGTAACAACAGCAAGAAAATCAATAGCTAACTTCAAGCTGCGTGAAGGAAACAAAATAGGTATTAAAGTTACGCTTAGAGGCGACAAGATGTATGACTTTTTGGATAAACTTATGAATATCGCATTACCGAGAGTTAGAGACTTCAGAGGTGTAAAATCCACAGCCTTTGACGGAAGAGGAAATTACGCACTGGGTCTTAAAGAACAACTAATATTTCCTGAAATAGAATATGATAAAGTAGATTCTATCAGAGGTATGGATATATCAATTGTCACTACAGCGCAAACAGACGAAGAAGCTAAAGCTTTCCTTGAAAAAATGGGAATGCCATTTGCAAAGTAATAGGAGGAAGTACTTGTGGCAAAAAAATCAATGATAGCTAAGCAAAAAAGAAAAGCTAAGTATTCAACAAGAGAATATACAAGATGCAGTATATGTGGAAGACCACATTCTGTTTTACAAAAATATGGAATTTGTAGAATATGTTTTAGAGAATTAGCATACAAAGGACAAATTCCCGGGGTTAGAAAAGCAAGTTGGTAAAGAATACCATTAGCAGGAAGGGAGGCAAATTAATATGATGACAGACCCAATTGCAGATATGCTTACTAGGATTAGAAATGCTAATAATGCAAAACATAAATCTGTAGATATTCCGGCTTCAAATATGAAAAAAGAAATATCGAGAATCCTACTGGATGAGGGATACATTAAAAATTACGAAGTAATTGATGATGACAAACAAGGTGTTATTAGAATAGATTTTAAATACGGCGAAAACAACGAAAAGGTAATAAGCGGAATTAAGAGAATTTCAAAACCAGGTCTTAGAGTTTATGCACAAAGCAGTGATCTGCCAAAGGTACTTGGCGGTTTAGGAATAGCAATAATTTCCACATCTAAGGGAATTATCACTGATAAAGAAGCAAGAAAATCTAATGTAGGTGGAGAAGTAATCTGCTACGTTTGGTAATAGGAGGAAATATGTCTAGAATAGGTAAAAAACCCATAACCATCCCAAACGGTGTAGATGTAAAAATAGAAGACAATATAATAACCGTTAAGGGACCTAAGGGAGAATTAACACAATCCTTTGACTCTGAAATGAAGATCAACATAGAAGATAACGAATTAGTAGTTGAAAGACCAAGCGATGAAAAAAGACATAAAGCAATGCACGGTTTAATAAGAACGCTGATCTCAAACATGGTTATCGGAGTTACAGAAGGATACAAAAAAGAGCTTGAAATAATAGGCACAGGATACAGAGCGGCTAAGAACGGAAAAAAATTAGCATTGACTCTCGGATTATCCCATCCGCTGGAACTTGAAGACCCTGAAGGAATTCAAGTGGAAGTACCTGCACCTACAAGTATAATCATCTCAGGAATAGACAAGCAAAAAGTAGGACAATATGCAGCGAAAATCAGAAAATATAGAGAACCCGAACCATACAAAGGCAAGGGAATCAGATATGTTGGAGAACAAGTAAGACGTAAAGTCGGAAAAACAGGTAAGTAAGGAAAGGAGTAAATAAGTGTTTAATAAAATAGATAAAAATGCAAATAGAATAAAAAGACACAAGAGAATTAGAAATAAAATCTCCGGAACGAAATCTTGCCCAAGACTTTCAGTTTTCAGATCAAATGCACATATATATGCACAAATAATTGATGATGAAAATGGACACACATTAGTACAAGCTTCAACACTTGATAAGTCCTTTGGAATTGAAAACACAAAAAATATCGAGGCTGCACAAGAAGTTGGAAAATTAGTTGCTAAACGTGCATTAGATGCTGGCATAGAAAATGTTGTTTTTGACAGATCCGGATATCTATATCACGGACGTATAAAAGCACTGGCAGATGCAGCAAGAGAAACCGGATTGAAATTCTGAAAAAGGAGGGGAAAATGGAACGTTCATTAATTAACGCAAAAGAATTAGATCTTGAAGAAAAAGTAGTTTCAATCAACAGAGTAGCAAAAGTTGTTAAGGGTGGTAGAAACTTCAGATTTTCGGCTTTAGTAGTTGTAGGAGATCGTCAAGGCCATGTTGGAGTAGGAATAGGCAAGGCTCTTGAAGTACCCGAATCAATTAGAAAAGCAACTCAAGATGCAAAAAAACACTTAATAAAAGTAAATTTATTAGAAACATCTATCCCTCATGAAGTAACAGGAGTTGTCGGAGCAGGAAAAGTATTTTTAAAACCGGCACCGGCAGGTACAGGAGTTATTGCCGGAGGAGCAGTACGTGCCGTATGTGAACTTGCGGGAATTTCAGATATAAGAACTAAAAATATAGGCTCAAGTAACCCTAGAAATATTGTCAATGCTACCATGAAAGGACTATCTGAATTAAAGACTGCTGAATCGGTAGCAAGACTTAGAAATAAGTCGGTAGATGAAATTTTAGGATAAGGGGGATAGAACTATGAAAATCAAATTAGTAAAAAGCCCTATAGGAAAAAAACAAACTCACAAGAGGACTATTAAGGCACTTGGTTTAAACAAGATGGGACAAATAGTTGAACATGAAGACAACCCTCAAATAAGAGGAATGATCAAACAAGTGTCATACATGCTTGAAATAGAAGAATAAGGAGGTGTAAACGGTGAAATTACACGATTTAAAACCTGCTGAAGGCGGCGGAGTAAAAGCCAAAAAGAGACTCGGAAGAGGCATCGGTTCAGGACTGGGCAAAACGTCCGGAAGAGGTCATAAAGGACAAAATGCAAGATCGGGCGGTGGAGTAAGACCGGGATTTGAAGGTGGCCAAATGCCATTGTTCAGAAGATTACCTAAAAGAGGTTTTACAAATATATTCGCAAAGGAATATTCAATATTAAACGTTGAAGATTTAAATGTATTTGAAGACGGCGCTGAAGTTACACCTGAAGTATTAAAAGAAATGGGTCTTGTTAAGAAAAACAACGACGGAGTAAGAATACTTGGAAACGGAGAATTAACCTCAAAGATCACTGTAAAAGCACATCATTTTTCTAAATCAGCTGTGGAAAAAATTGAGTCAGCCGGTGGAAAGACAGAGGTGATTTGATGATTTCCACATTCAAAAATGCTTGGAAAGTGCAGTCACTTCGCAAGAAAATGTTGTTTACACTTTTCATGCTGTTGCTTTATAGATTAGGCTCTTTTATAGTAGTTCCATTTATGAATGCTCAAAAAGTTCAACAACTTTATATGAACACAAGTCAAACAGTATTTTCACTGCTTGACTTGATGGCGGGAGGAAATTTCAGTAGATTCTCCATATTTGCAGCCAATATATATCCATATATAACGGCTTCAATTATTTTGCAACTGTTGACCATAGCTATTCCTTCCCTGGAAGCTCTATCAAAAGAAGGCGAAACCGGAAGAAAGAAAATTGCAAAATACACTCGTTATCTTGCAATAGTAATAGCCTTTATTCAAGCTATAGGTTTCTCTTTCGGATTTTTTGGAGAAGCGGTAGTTGCAACTACAATTCTTGAAAAAGCGGTAGTAGTATTGTCAATAGTTGGAGGAACGGCGTTTTTGATATGGTTGGGAGAACAAATTACAGAACATGGAATTGGAAACGGAATTTCACTGTTAATTTTTGCAGGGATAGTTTCAAGATTTCCGGCAGACATAGTTCAATCCTATGCCATGGTTAGTACAGGACTTGCAAGTCCTTTATTCTTGGTGTTGTTTTTAATAATAGCAATAGCGATAGTAGTATTTGTAGTTGCATTAAATGAAGGTGAAAGAAAAATTCCCGTGCAATATGCAAAAAGAGTTGTCGGTAGAAAAATGTACGGAGGACAATCAACTCATATTCCTGTGAAGGTTCTTATGAGTGGTGTTATGCCGATGATTTTTGCAAGTTCAATAGTATCGATACCTGCTACTTTTGCGATGTTTACAAAGAATGAAGCTACGCAAAGAACTATTGCAAAGTATTTTACCGTTGAAGGGATCCCGGGTACAATTTATTATGTAGTTGTAACTGTGCTTTTAATAATATTTTTCACATATTTTTACACAGCTATACAATTCAACACAGTTGAGTACTCTAAAAATTTACAACAAAACGGTGGCTTTGTGCCAGGTATTCGTGCCGGCAAACCCACTTCGGACTATCTCCAAAAAACCGTAAACAGATTGTGCTTGCCTGGAGCCATAGCTTTGGCGATACTGGCAATACTGCCGATATTTTTAACCAAAGTATCGAATTTGCCTTTCAATTATGGTGGTACGTCTATGATAATCGTAGTCGGAGTAGTACTTGAAACTGCAAAAGTTTTAGAACAACAAATGTTGATGAGACATTACAAGGGATTTTTAAATAAATAGGAGGTAAAGAATGAGACTCGTAATTTTAGGACCTCCAGGAGCAGGTAAAGGGACTCAAGCAGAATTTATTATAAATAAATACAGCATACCTCATATTTCCACTGGAGACATTTTTAGAGAAAATATCAAGAACGGAACTGAACTGGGAAAGAAAGCCAAATCCTATATGGATCAAGGGGCTTTGGTACCTGATCAGGTAGTTATAGAAATAGTTCAAGACAGAATCTCAAGAGATGACTGCAAAAAAGGATTTTTGTTAGATGGATTTCCGAGAACTGTCGCTCAAGCTGTAAGTCTTGATGCAGAACTTGACAAGCTCGGCACAAAACTTGATAAAGTTATCAATATAGATGTCGACAGCAGCATATTGGTAGAAAGAGCGGTTGGAAGAAGAATATGCAAAACTTGCGGTGCTACCTATCACATAAAATTCAACCCACCTAAAAACGAAGGACTTTGTGACAAAGACAACACACCGCTTATTCAAAGAGATGACGATGTGGAAGAAACAGTTCAAAAAAGAATAAATGTCTATGTAAATCAAACAGTTCCTCTTTTAGACTATTATGCAGCCCAAGGACTTCTAGTAAATATAGACGGTTCTAAGGACATAGAAATAGTCTCCGAAGACATAGTAAAGGCTTTAGAAAATTAATTATATGATTAATACTTTATTTATAAAGGTCGGTCAAGTAGTTAAGTCAAAAGCCGGCAGAGATGCGGGCACGGTATTTTTAGTTAGAGAAATCCTTGATAAAAACTATGTATCTATAGTCGATGGGAAAAGTAGAAAGTTAGCTAATCCTAAGAGAAAAAAAATAAAACATCTTATGATATATAAAGATATAATAGATATTAGTAAGACTGATTTAAATGATTCATATATAAGAAAGAGTCTAAAGAACTATAGTTGAGATAGGAGGAACCCTTAATGACTAAAGAAGACGTTATTGAAGTTGAAGGGGTAGTGGTTGATGCACTTCCAAATACAAATTTTAAAGTAAAACTTGAAAACGGACATATAATACTTGCCCACATTTCAGGTAAACTAAGAATGAATTATATAAGAATATTACCAGGTGATAAGGTTACGGTTGAGTTATCGCCCTATGATCTGACAAGAGGAAGAATTACCTGGAGAAAGAAATAGATTACCCTATGATCTAGGAGGGATAAAATGAAAGTTAGACCATCTGTTAAAAAGATGTGTGAGAAATGTAAGATAATCAAAAGAAATGGTCGAGTTATGGTCATTTGCGAAAATCCGAAACACAAACAAAGACAAGGATAAGGAGGCTATAAATGGCAAGAATTGCTGGTATTGACTTACCCAGAGAAAAGCGCGTTGAAATTGGTCTTACTTATATCTATGGAATAGGCAGAAGCAGATCACAAGAAATATTAAGAAATGCCGATGTTGACTTTGATACAAGAGTAAAAGACCTAACAGAAGCTGAGATTGCAAGAATTAGAGAAGAAATCGACAAATATCACGTAGAAGGAGATCTTCGCCGTGACATAGCGATGAATATAAAGAGATTAAGGGAAATAAACTGCTACAGAGGATTAAGACACAGAAGAGGACTTCCCGTAAGAGGACAAAGGACCAAGACCAATGCCAGAACCAGAAAAGGTCCTAAAAAATTAGTATCAAAGAAAAAGTAAAGGAGGTAGATTATGGCTAAAAAACAAAAAGTAACTCGTACTAGAAGAAGAGAACGTAAAAACATTGAAAAAGGTCAAGCTCACATAGCTTCAACTTTTAACAATACTATGGTTACACTTACTGATATGAGCGGTAATGTAATTTCATGGGCAAGTGCAGGACAACTTGGATTTAGAGGTTCCAGAAAATCTACACCCTTTGCAGCTCAAGAAGCAGCTGAAGAGGCGGCTAACAAGGCAAAAGAACACGGCTTAAAAACTGTGGAAGTATATGTAAAGGGACCGGGTTCGGGAAGAGAAGCTGCAATAAGATCGCTCCAAGCATCGGGATTGGAAGTAACTATGATCAAAGATATAACACCGATTCCACACAATGGTTGTAGACCGCCTAAACGCAGGAGAGTTTAATTATTTACGCTCCTAATAACCCAAATAAGGAGGGTAAGTCAATGATAGAAATTGAAAAACCTAGTATTGAAATAGTTGAATTAGATGAATCCGGAATGTACGGAAAATTTGTCGTTGAACCTTTAGAAAGCGGATTTGGAATAACGATAGGCAATTCTCTTAGAAGAGTTCTTTTATCCTCATTGCCCGGTGCAGCAGTATCTGTATTGAAGATAAGAGGAGTTGAACATGAATTCTCTACAATTCCTGGGGTACTTGAAGATGTACCTCAAATAATACTCAATATAAAAGGAACCGTAGTGAACTTAGAAGGTGAAAAACCTGTCAAAGCTATAATCGAAAAGACGGGCGAAGGTGAAATCAAAGCATCAGACATAATAGTAGGGCCTGAAGTTGAAATAGTAAACCCGGACCACCACATAGCAACTTTAAACAAAGACGCAGATGTCTACATGGAGCTGACCATTGAAAGAGGAAGAGGATACGAGCCCTCTGAGATGAAAAAAGACGAAATTTCTGAAATCAGCGTAATACCTATAGACTCCAATTACACTCCCATAAAGAAAGTAAATTGGAAAGTCGAAAATACAAGAGTCGGTCAAAGGACTGACTATGACAAACTCATACTTGAAGTTACAACTGATGGCTCTATGGCAGCAGATGAGGCAGTGTCCTTAGCAGCGAAGATCCTTACCGAGCATCTGAATTTATTCGTAGAACTTACAGAACATGTAAACGAAGTAAATATTATGGTTGAAAAGGAAGAAAACAAAAAAGAAAAAGCTTTGGAAATGACAGTGGAAGAACTGGATTTATCAGTTAGATCTTTTAATTGTTTGAAAAGAGCCAACATTAACACAGTAGATGAACTTATGCAAAAGACTGAAGAAGAAATGATGAAAGTCAGGAATCTAGGTAAAAAATCATTAGAGGAAGTACAGAACACACTCGCTGAATTAGGCTTAAGTTTAAGAAAAGAAGATGAATAAAGGAGGGTACGTAAAGTGGCTAAATTAAGAAAACTTGGTCGCCCGACTGCTCACAGAAAGGCTATGCTTAGAAATTTGGTAACATCTCTTTTAAGAGAAGAAAGAATCACAACTACAGTTACTAGAGCGAAAGAAACTAAGAGAATGGCTGAAAAAATGATCACTTTAGGAAAACGCGGAGATCTTCATGCAAGAAGACAAGCACTTTCCTATATATATGATGAAGATGTAGTTACAAAATTATTTGCTGAAATCGCGCCGAAGTATGAAACAAGAAACGGCGGATACACAAGAATTTTAAAATTAGGTCATCGTCGCGGTGACGGAGCAGAAGAATCAATAATTGAACTGGTTTAAGAGAAGTCCTGAGGGATTTCTCTTTTTTTATGATTTAATATGAATTTTCTTCTATATAATAAATTAAAGTGAAAAATAATTAAACTAAATGTTGCCTATTAATTATTTATAATATATAATTCTATTAATTTAAGTAGAAGGATATACAAAAAGAGATTACATAATTGTATTCTCTTTTTATATACTTGAATTGTCAAACTAAGTGCAACACAGTTGAATAATAAACTTCATAGGGT
>CAYFRD010000015.1:0-38015 GCA_964345555.1 uncultured Peptoniphilus sp.
TTCGTTGGGTTAGGTCATGAATTGAGTCATGTAGAATGGTAAGTAGTAGACATCTTTTTCTTTTTTATAGTCTTTTGTGTGTATTATATATTTGGAAGTTATTCTGTCGGAATATTTTTTTGAGAACTCGTCTAAAGATCTGTGTTTTCTATAATTAGATGATTTAACTTCAATTGGGCTGACTTTGTTACCTTCGCTTAATAAAAAGTCCACTTCAAAGTTTCTTTTTTCCACGGGATCATAGTAGGTGTAGTAAAATAGTTTGTGAGATTTAAATGTTAATGTCTGTGCAACGATATTTTCATACAACACGCCCAGATTTTTTGAAAGTTTGTCACTTAATAATTGCTGATAAATCTTATTTTCTGTGAAATCTTTATCCTTAAACATCAGGGTGGTCATCAATCCGGTATCTGCCAAGTATAGTTTGAATTTGTTTAAGTTTAAATTGGTTGACATTCCTACACTTGGATTATTTGCATGGTAAGCTACTAATACGGTCTTAGAGGCGCTCAATTCTGAAATCTCCTGTAATATTGTAGCTGCACGTTCATTTTCTAAAACACTGGATACTTGATATCGAGAGGAGTTTCTTGATAATTCGGCAGGTATTGCATCAAAGAGCATAGAAATTTTGCCACTGGGATCAATTTTGTAAAAGTCTTCTTCATATAGATTTATTATATCTCGTTTTACTTCATCGACAATTTTTAGATTATTAGTTTGGATATAGGATTGTATGGACTGGGGCATTCCTCCGATGAGCATATACAGCCTGAATTTTCGCATTATATTTCTGTTCTGTGCTTCGCCTAAAGGGATCTTTTCTACAAAGGCTTTATTCAATAAATTGTTAGTTGTAAAATCGCCAACAGCCCATAGAAATTCTTCAAAGTCCATGGGAAACATTTCCAATTTTCGCTCTTCACTGGGTATCAATATTTTGCCTACATTTTTCTTGATTGAAATCAAAGATCCTGTTTCTATATAATCATATCTGCCATCTGCTACCAATTTCTTGATGGATTGCCTTGCCAGCGGATTGAATTGAACTTCGTCAAAAATAATTAAGGAATTTCTCTTATGCAAATCAACGCTGTACTGTAATTGAAGTTGAAGAAAAAAATAATCAAGATTATTCATATCTTCAAATAATTTTTGAATGTTTTGCGGAGCAAAGGCAAAGTCAATGAGAATATATGATTTATATTCATTTTTTGCAAATTCTTCCACAATAGTTGATTTTCCTACACGTCTGGCTCCTTCAATCAACAAGGCTGTTTTGCCGGAGCTTGTTTTTTTCCAATTTAATAGTTTTTGATATATTTTTCTTTTAAACATGATAACCTCTTTTTACAAATACGCACTTGGTTTATTGTGATATTACCACAAATACGCAAAAATATGAAGGATAAATTGTGCGAATACGCAAAAAACGAAAAATATTTAATTTTCCGTTTTTTTGATGTTTATATTGGAGTTTTGTATAGGTACAGGGATTAATGCGGGACGGCAGGAATCGTCCGCTACGGTGACATTTTAAGTTTTTTAGGGCGGTCGCCTGGGTCCGCCCGTTGTGTTTGTTTTGTTTGCATTTGAGTTTTATGCAATGTATCGTACGATATAATTTTTAGTTTTTAAAGCTGTGAATGGGTGCGGGAATGAGTCCGCCTCTTTCTATGAATCTTTTTGCGCTGTTTTGTCCTATGTCCATGATGGGGGCATAGCCTAAAAGTCCTCCGAATTCAGCTTCTTCGCCTACTGTCTTGCCTATGACGGGGACTACTCTGACTGCTGTGGTCTTGTTGTTGATGACTCCGATGGCTGCTTCGTCTGCTATGATTGCGGAGATTGTTTCTTTGGGCGTGTCTCCGGGGATTGCTATCATGTCCAGTCCCACGGAGCATACTGATGTCATGGCTTCCAATTTGTCGAAGGTGAGGTGTCCTGTGCGTGCTGCTGCGATCATTCCTTCGTCTTCCGATACGGGTATGAATGCGCCTGATAGTCCTCCAACGCGTGATGATGCCATGATGCCGCCTTTTTTGACTGCGTCGTTGAGCATGGCAAGGGCAGCTGTGGTACCGTGTCCTCCTACTGTGTCTATGCCGATTTCTTCCAATATTCGTGCTACGCTGTCGCCTACTGCGGGTGTGGGTGCAAGGGACAGGTCTATGATTCCGAAGCTGGTGTTTAATTGTTTTGATACTTCTCTGCCTACAAGTTCACCCATGCGTGTGATTTTAAAGGCGGTTTTTTTGATGGTTTCGGCTACTTCGTCAAAGGTTTTGCCACGTACTTTTTCGAGGGCGCATTTGACTGCACCGGGACCTGATACTCCGACGTTGATTGTGCTGTCCGATTCTCCTACTCCGTGGAAGGCTCCTGCCATGAATGGGTTGTCTTCTACTGCGTTGGCGAATACGACGAGTTTTGCACAGCCTATGGAGTCATTTTCTTTGGTGAGTTGTGCGAGTTCTATGATTTTGTCACCCATGATTGCTACTGCTTCCATGTTGATGCCTGTCTTGGTAGATCCGACGTTGACTGATGAGCATACGTAGTCTGTGGTTGAGAGTGCGTGAGGTATGGAGTTTATGAGTGTGTAGTCTGATTTGTTGAATCCTTTATGTACCAGTGCCGAGAATCCTCCAACGAAGTCTACTCCGACGGATTTGGCGACTTTGTCCAGTGTTTCCGCATAGGGTGTGTAGTCGGTGAGGTCGGTTGCTCCTGCTATGAGTGATATGGGTGTGACGGATATTCTGTTGTTGATGATGGGTATGCCATAGAGTTGCGATATTTGTGATGTGGTTTCGACGAGTTTCTCTGTGTGGCGCATCATTTTGTCATAGATTTTTTGTGTGGCTTTTTGCGGGTCGGAGTCTATGCAATCTATTAGGGATATGCCCATGGTGACGGTTCTGATGTCGAGGTGCTCTTGTTCGAGCATTTTTATGGTTTCGAGTATTTTTTTGTTATCCATGATGCCTCCTATATTTGGTGCATTGCGTTGAATATGTCTTCGTGTTGTACTTTGATATACATTCCTATTTCTTCGCCCAGTTGGTTGTAGGCTTGTACTATTTCGTTGAATTCTACTGTTGATTCGGATATGTCCACGAGCATGATCATGGTGAAGTAGTTTTCCATAATGGTTTGATTGATGTCTACTATATTGAGGTTGTATTTGACCAGGATTGCGGTGGCTTTGTGTACTATGCCGATTTGGTCGTTGCCGATAAAGGTTATTACTGCTTTCATGTTTCCTCCATTTTTATTATTTTGTGTATTATGATAGCATATTTTTTGATTTTTGGGGTGTGTTTCGTTATGTTTACATAAAAATACCTCAAAACTCTGCGTGGAATTTTGAGGTATTGGGTTTAAGGTTTATCAGTCCAGTTTAAGGTTTCCTAAAAGGTCGCCCAGTGCTGTGTTGAAGTTTTCGTCTGCTGAGTTGTCGTCTTGTTCTTTTTTGGGTTCTGCGGGTTTTTTAGCTTTGGGTGCTTCTTTTACAGGTTCTTCTTTGACTTCTTCAACGTGGGGTTCTTCTGCAGGTGTTTCGGATTCTTCTTTTTCTTCTACGACGGGTTCTAAGAGTGCTTTGATTGAAAGTGATATTTTCTTTTCTTCGTCGTTGATGTCTGTAACTTTGACTGTGACTTGTTGCCCGATTTCAAGTTTGTCTGCGGGTTTTTCCACGTGTTCTCTTGCTATTTGAGATACGTGCAGAAGTCCGTCTACTCCTGACTCAAGTCTTACGAATGCACCGAAGTCAAGCAGGTTGACTACTTTGCCTTCTACTACGTCGCCCACTTGTACGCTTTCTACAAATACGTCCCAAGGTTTCTTGGTGGTTTGTTTCAAACCCAATGCGATTCTGTTTTTTTCTTCGTCAACGTTTAGGACTTTGACTTCAACTTTTTCGCCGGGTGCTACTACATCTGCAGGGTGTTTAACTCTGTTCCATGATAGTTCGGATATGTGAATCAGTCCGTCTACTCCGCCTACGTCTACGAATGCACCGAAGTTTGTGAGTCTTTGTACTGTACCTTCGATTACATCACCTACGTTAAGTGAGTCGTATACTGCTGATCTCTTTGCTTCGAGTTCTTCAGCTTCGACGTCTTTTCTTGAAAGGACGATTTTTCTCTTAGCTTTATCAAAGTCGATTATTTCGCATAACAATTTTTTAGAAACATATTTTGACAAGTCTTTTTGGAACCCTACTGATACATGAGATGCGGGTATGAATGCTTTAAGTCCTTCTAAATCCGCTATGAGTCCGCCTTTGACTACTGATTTAACTTCTACTTCAACTCTTTGTTTGTTGTTGAAAAGTTCTTCTACGTCGTCCCAGACTTTCATGTTTTCGACTCTCTTTGCGGAAAGTACTACGTTTCCGTCACCGTCGTCGATCTTCATGACATAGACTTGAATTTTGTCGCCCGGCTTAAACACGTCTTGCGGTTTTACTTCGGGATCTTTGGAGATTTCTTCTCTGGAAATTATACCGTCGGATCTGTATCCGATATTCACCATAACTTCACTTTCATTTACGAAAAGTACTTCTCCTTCTACTACTTCGCCTCTTCTGATTCTCTTGAATGAGCTTTCGATAGCTTCCATCATCTCATTGTTGTCAAAATTTTCCATACTACTAACAGCCTCCTTGATTACCTTATCCGGTGTGGATGCCCCGGCGGTAATACCTATTTTATTAAATTTTTTTAATTTATTATATTCAATGTCATTTATTGACTCTATTAAATATACGTGTTTACAGTTTTCTTGTGCAACTTGGGCTAATTTTTTGGTATTGGAACTGTTTTTGCCTCCTATTACCAGTACCGCTTCTACTTGTTTTGAAAGTTCCCTTGCGGCTTCCTGTCTAAGCCTGGTTGCATTACAAATAGTATTATAAACTAAAATTTCATCTTTTGAAATATCTTTTATAAGTTTTACAATTTTTTTATATTTATTTTCATCGTTGGTAGTTTGAGATACTACTACGGTTTTGCCTTTTTGTATTTTGTGCAGGTCTTCCTCGGAAGATATTATGAGTGCTTCATCATTTGCGTGAGAGTTGATGCCTATGACTTCGGGATGGTGCGGTTCGCCGAAGATGATTATGTTGTATCTCTCAGCTTGTGCCTGTGCAACTATGTCATAGATGTGCTTGACCTTGGGACATACGCAGTCGATTATTTCGTTTCCTTTGTTCTGCAGGTCTTCTATGATACTTTTGTGTACTCCGTGGGATCTGATGATTACTTTTGAATTTGTGATGTTTTGACAGTCTTGTGTGGTTATTACTCCCCGTTCTTCAAGGTCTTGAACCACTGTTTTGTTGTGAACGAGTTCACCGAGAGAATAAACTCCCTTTGCAGCATTGGCATTTGCCAGTTCCACCGCTCTTTTAACTCCTCCGCAAAATCCTAATTTTTCAGCTAATATGATTTTTATTTTCATCAACTCCGTATATGGATTTCAAGATGTCGATGGATATGTCGTCATAATCTCCTTGCGTTATCTTTGGCAGCTGTGACAGATCGACGGGTTCTCTGACTATGAGCTTCATCTTACCGAAGGGTGTATAATTGCCATCTATATACATGGGCACTACTGCGGCTTTGGTTCTGTGAGCGATGAGCGCCACTCCTGACTTGGGTTTTGTGAAGTCGGGCGTTTTAACTCTGGTGCCTTCGGGGAAAAGTCCGAGTATTTTGTTGTTCTTCAATATGCTCATGGCTGTTTTTATGGCTTTGATGTCGGTGTTTCCTCTGTCTATGGGAAATGCTCCTACCCTTTTCAAAAGTGCCGCCAAGGGTTTGAATTGAAACAGTTCTTTTTTTGCTATCCAATGAATCTGCGGCTTAACCAGTGCCGATACTAAAAAGGGGTCGAAGTTGTTCTTGTGATTGGGTGATATGATTACCGGTCTGTCTGTAGGGATTTTATCCGCTCCGATGATCTCAGCTCTGAATATGATTTTGAATAATATCCATATGATTGCTCTCAATATTTTATAAAGCATTTTTACCTCGAACTTTGTCCAGTATGTATTCCAGTGTTTGGTCAAGATTCATGTGGGTGTTGTCCACCAACAGGGCATCTGTCGCCTGTTTGAGTGGAGAGTGTTCTCTGCTCATGTCGTTTGCATCTCTTTGTGCAATGCTTGCTTTTACTTCTTCAAGGGTTGTGTGTTCTCCCTTGGACAGAAGTTGTGCGTGCCGTCTTTCGGCTCTGGTATTCAGGTCCGCAGTTAGATAAAATTTGTAATCGGCTTTCGGCAATACCACTGTGCCGATATCCCTGCCTTCCATGACTACGGATCGTTTTTCAGCTATTTGTTGCTGAATGTGCACCAAGTATTCTCTGACTGCAGAGTTCTTTGATATGTCCGATGCCAGTGATGACACTTCATCCCCTCTGATGTCCTGTGATACGTCCTGTCCGTCAAGATAAATCTTGCCCTTATTGTAGTCTATGTGTGTGTTGTCCAGCAGATTGCGAAGTGATTTTTCATCTTGCAAGTCAATGTTTTGTTGCAGGGTTTTTAGTGCAAGTGCTCTATACATTGATCCTGTGTCTATATAGGAAATATTCAGTTTGTGGGCGATGAGTTTCGCTATTGTGCTTTTGCCGCTGCCTGCGGGCCCGTCTATGGCTATTGAATACATAATTCCTCCATAAAAAAATCACTGTAGAACAGTGATCTCGTGTTTCCAATGTTTAATTCAGCATAACTAAAAGAGCACCAAACTTCCTCTTTTATATTATAGTTTATTTACAGCTTAAAAACAAGGTGTTTATTTAATTTAGAGGGATGTTCCGGCAAGGTATCCCGTGGAATTTGCGATTTGAAGATTGAATCCTCCTGTAAATCCTTCAACGTCGAGTACTTCGCCGCAGAAGTAAAGATTTGCGACTTTGAGAGATTCCATGGTGGAAGGATTTATTTCATTGACGGATATTCCTCCGCTGGTGACTATGGATGCATTTATGTCCATGAGTGATTTGTACTTCAAGGGCATTTGTTTGAGTGTCTTTAATAAGTCATTTCGCTCCTGTTTGGTGATTTCGTTTACAGTTTTGTGCTCGTCTATCTGTGCACAGCGGAGCACTACGGGAATTAAATTTTTCGGCAGGAGTTTAATGAGTGCATTGTTTATATTTTTGTTGCGAAATTCGTCGAAGTCTCTTAAAATTCTATCATCTAAAGTTTTTTCGTCGAGAGCGGGTTTTAAGTCTATGAACAGTTGTATGTTCTTCGCTCTGTTGATGATGTTGGACATTCTCAGTGTTGCAGGTCCGCTTATTCCGAAGTGTGCAAAGAGAAGTTCGCCGAATTCTCTGTGAATTTCTTTCCTGCCGGACTTGGCTATGAGTGCGACGTTTTTAAGTGTGAGGCCCGACAGTATTTTGAGAAAATCATCGGACAGTTCCATCGGGACGAGAGCGGGATACAGTTCTTCAACTTTTATGTTAAATTGCTTTGCAAATTTGTATCCGTCTCCTGTGGAGCCTGTTGATCTGTAGGAATAACCTCCCGTGGCTATGATTACGCTGTTGAATTCCCTGTCATTCAGAAAAAAAATGTCTCCTTTTTTATTTACAGTTGTGATTTTTGTGTTTAAGTTTACTTTTACTCCTGCTTTTTTCAACATTCTCTCATAGGTTTTTATGACGTCGGAGGATTTTTCACTTTTGGGAAATACTCTGCCGCCTCTTTCAACTACCGTTTCAAGTCCGTTCTCCTTTAAGAGTGTGATTAAATCTCTGTTGGTGAAGGAATAAAAGGCTGAATATAAAAATTTGGAATTGCGTGAGATTTCGTCGAAAAATTCCGATATATCTCTGTCGTTGGTTATGTTGCATCTGCCTTTGCCCGTTATGAACAGTTTTTTGCCGAGTTTTTCATTTTGTTCGAAGAGTTCAACGTGATGTTTTTGTGCAGCAAAATAAGCTGCAATCATGCCTGAAGGTCCTCCTCCGACAACTGCAACTTTCTTCATTTTCTTCCTCCTACTAAATAAACTACGGGTGGATTGTGCCTTTGGTTATAGAATTGTCTTTTTTCAACTTTGTATTTTTTCTGGTCAAGATTTTGCAGGTATGTGTCCACAGCTTCCCTTTCTTCGGCAGAGCCTTGATGCCCGAGATAGGAAACTACTATTATAATTCCCTCATCTTGAAGTTTGAGAAGTGCCTGACTTATTGATTTGACAGTGGTGTCCGCCTTGGTGATGACGCTTTTGTCAGAACCGGGCAGGTAGCCGAGATTATATATTACTAATTTGAGTTGATGATCTACGTCTTCAAAAATTTCGTCGTGAGATTTTTTTATGATTTTGAAATTGGAAAAGCCCTTTGATTTTAAAAGCTCGCAGGTGTTTTGCACTGCTTGTTCTTGAATATCGCAGCAGTATAAAAATCCGTTTTCCATGTGGGAGAGGATGTTCAGCGAGTCGTTTCCGTTGCCACATGTGGCATCAAGACAACAGCAGTCTTTCAAGTCCAGATTTTCTATTACTTCGTCTACGATTTCTCTGTAATTGAATTTGACCGCTTTCATTTTAAACCTTTCAGATACTTGATTTCGTCATCATTTAAAAATCTGTAATTGCCTATTTCCAAATTGCCCAGCTGAATTTCACCGACGGATATTCGTTTGAGTTTTTTGACGGGATGTCCGATTTTTTCGTACATTATTTTTATTTGGTGGTTCTTACCCTCGGATATGGTGGTTTCAATTATGGTGTCTTCTTCAAAGTTTTTGAGTATTTTAACTTTTGCTCCTTTAAATTTTTCCTGTCCTACTTTAACTCCTTTGCGAAGTATGTCCAGTTCATTTTTGTCGGGTCTGCCCTCCACCGTGGCTATGTAGGTTTTTTGAATTTCGTGCTTGGGGTGGGTGATTTTGTTGGTGACTGCTCCGTCGTCGGTCAAGAGGATCAGTCCTGTGGTGTCTACATCCAGTCTGCCTATGGGATAAAGCCTTACTTCTAGATCGATTAGATCCGTGACCGTCTTACGGCCCTTTTCGTCGCTTACGGTGGAAACAACTCCCATTGGTTTGTTCAAGGCTATGTAGGTGTGTTCTCTGATTATCTTGAGCCTTTTCCCGTCGAGGTACACTCTGTCCTTTGCAGGGTCGACTTTGTATCCAGGCTCGGTGATCACTTGGTCATTGACCTTGACTCTGCCCTGCGCTATGTATTCTTCGCTTTTTCTGCGAGAGGCGGCACCTGAATGTGCCATGTATTTTTGTAATCTCATTCTTCCTCCATGAATTGCATTTTAATTTGTTCATCTTCTTTGATTTGCGGAAGTTCTTCAAGTGATGATATTCCGAATTTTCTCAAAAAGTCTTCTGTGGTGCTGTAGATGTTGGGTCTGCCGATTTTATTGAGTTGCCCGTCTATTTTTATAAGTCCTATGTCGAGCAATCCTTTAACCGTGGAGTCACACTTCACTCCTCTTATTTCTTCGATCTCCACCTTGGTCACAGGTTGCTTGTAGGCTATTATCGCCAGTGTTTCCAGTGATGCATTGGATAGATTGCGCTTGTTTTTATCACTGACAAATTTGCTTATATAGTCATAGTTTTCGGGTTTGGTGTTCATTTGGTAGCTGTTGCCCAGTCTTATGAGTCTTAGCCCGCTGTCGTTTCGCTCATATTTTTGCACCATAAGTGTGATTATGTCTTCCACTTCCCCATTAGATATATCGAGCACTTTGGACAGGTCTGATATGCTGACAGGCTCGGACCATGCGAAGAGTATGCCCTCGATTATTGAAATTAATTTGTCCTTATTGTGCATTTTCTCTCCTCACTATCAATATATCGGAAAAATCTTTTTCCTGGTGTGCTTTTATGCTGCTGATCCTTACGAGTTCCAAGACACTTAAAAAATATATTATGATCTCTTCCAATATGGGGTAATCACTCAGCAGTTGTGTGAATTTAATCTCACGGTGTTCTGCCAGCAATGTCATTATCTGTTCCATAGCTGTATCGACTGTATATTCGTCCGATATTATGCTCTCGACTATATCTCTGCTCTTGTATCTTTTTATTATGTTGTTGAAGGCTATTGACAGGTCCTTCAATTCAATATCATCTATGAAGTCCAAGGTATTTATATGTGAAAAATCCTCCTGCAATTTATAGAAAGACTTTTGTTCGTACTCCGAAGATTTTTTGAGTTCTTCGGAAATTTCCTTGTATTTTTCATATTCAAGTATTTTGTCCACAAGGTCCTGCCTAGGGTCTTCCTCCTGCTGTTGCTCATCTTCTTCAAAGGTGAATCTGGGCAGGAGCATTCTGGATTTAATCTCCAAAAGCGTGGATGCCATAAGGATAAAATCCGATGTCAGTTCCAAGTTGAGTTTTTTGGAATTTTCTATATATTCAAGGAATTGTGCCGTTATCAAATGAATGGGTATGTCAAATATGTCTATGTTGTTCTTTTTTATGAGGTCTAAGAGCAGATCCATGGGACCTTCATAAATTTTTAAATTTATATTATATTCCATAAAATCGTGCCTATATTTATGAATTGATTTATTATACCTATGACTATGGGACCTATTACTTTGGAAATTGTTCCCGATACCAATGCCAATATCAATAAAATATATAAATATCTTTCGTACTTATAGAAAAAATATTCTATCTTATTGGGAAAAAGACTGATCAATGCTTTTGACCCGTCAAGGGGTGGTATGGGCACCAGATTGAATACTCCCAACATGACGTTGAACCACATGATGTTTTGAAAGAGATCTGTAAGAGGCAGCGATCTGTAGTATGCAAAGACAAAGGCAAGTGCTGCGATAAATCCCAAAATAAAATTCACAGCCACACCTGCCAAGGATACTATCAGCGTATCCCTTTTTCTATTTTTAAATTTATAGGGATTAATGGGAACCGCCTTTGCCCAACCGAATTTGAATATAATCATGGACAGCAGACCTATGGGATCGATATGGTTCAGAGGGTTAAAGGAAAGTCGTCCGTCAGTCTTAGCCGTGTCATCCCCCAATTTGTAGGCGGCATATCCGTGTGCAACTTCGTGAGGTATGATTGCACACAGCAACGCTATGATGGTGTATATTAAACTGAGCAAATCCTGTCCTCTAAACATCTTCTCTACCTACTTCTCCCAGCAGCAGTTCGTACTCCTGCTGATTTTTATCTCCGATTACAAATGCGGATTGCAAATCTTTTATTGCATTCTCCACTTTATTTTCTCTTTCCGTATAAAGTGTTGCAAGAAGTTCGCCTTGCTCTACGTGATCGTCTATCTTTTTGTTGAGCAAAATTCCTGCACCGAGATCTATCGTATCTTCCTTGGTAGCTCTGCCGGCTCCCAGTTCCTTGGCTATTTCGCCGATTTGCAGTGCTTTTATCTCCTTTACATATCCTGACTTTGTGCTGAAAATTTCTTTTTTTATGCTCGATAATTTAAATTTGCTGAGATCTTCAATATAGGATGGGTCTCCTCCTTGTGCCGTAACCATTTCTTTGAATTTGTCCAATGCTTCTCCAGTATGAATTTTTTCCTTAAGCAGTTGCTCCGCTGATTCATGGTCATCACAAACTCCGCTTAAAATTAAAATTTTAGAACAGATAGCCAGAGATAATTCTCTTAAATCCGCAGGTCCCTGTCCTTTGAGGGTGTTGATAGCTTCAATTACTTCAAGGCTGTTGCCCACAGCATAACCCAGAGGTTCGTCCATATTGGACAGTATAACGTAGGTTTTTCTGTCGAAGTCGTAGCCCAGTTTGACCATAGTTACGCCGAGTTCTCTTGCTTCTTCCACAGTTTTCATAAAGGATCCCGAGCCGACTTTTACATCAAGTAACAAAATATCCGATCCTATGGCAAGTTTTTTGCTCATAATGGAACTTGCTATTAAGGATTTATTATCGACTGTAGCTGTAACATCTCGTAAAGCGTAGATTTTTTTGTCAGCAGGAGTTATGGTGGCGGTTTGACCCATAATGGCAATGTTTATATCGTTGATGTTGTCGATGAATTCTTCTTCCGAAAGATCAATGTTAAATCCTGCTATGGATTCAAGTTTATCAAGTGTACCGCCGGTGTGCCCCAATCCTCTACCGCTTAACTTCGTAAAGGCGAGTCCGCAACTTGCAAGGAGAGGTCCTACAACCAAGGTGGTGGTGTCGCCCACTCCTCCTGTGGAGTGCTTGTCGACTTTTTCACCCTTTATATCCTTTAGGTCCACGGTATCACCGGATTTGATCATTGCTTCGGTCAAATATGATGTTTCTTCAAAATCCAATCCTCTTATGCAGATCGCCATGAGCAATGCAGAGGCTTGGTAATCCTTTACTTCGTCCTTTAAATATCCTTCCACAAAGTAAAAAATCTCATCTCTATTCAGTTTTAATCCCTTTTTCTTCTTTTCCAAAATGGATTGTATGTTCAATTAAATCACCGCTATTATCTTTGTTACGTAGGTTTTGAAAGTATCTCTTATCTTAGCGGATACTTCTATTACGTCTTCATGTTTTAAGGGTTCGTCAAGTATACCTGCAGCCATGTTGGTTATGCAGGTGAGGCCCAAGACCTTCATACCTTCGAAATTCGCCTGTACCACTTCAGGCACGGTGCTCATACCCACACAGTCCGCTCCCAATGCTGCTGCGGCTCTTATTTCTGCAGGCGTTTCATAACTGGGTCCCGTGAAAAACATATATGTTCCCTTTTTTGTCTTCATGTTCAATTCTTCTGCGACTTTCTCCGCCTTGCTAATTAGTTCTCGTGAATAGGCATAGGTCATATCTATGAATCTGTGATTTTCTTCGTCGCTCGGTCCTATGAGGGGATTGATGCCCGTGAGATTGATATGGTCTTTTATTATTACTATGTCACCGGGAGTGTACTCTGTGTTTATCCCGCCGCTCGAGTTGGTAATAATGAGTTTTTCAACTCCAAGAGATTTTAAAACTCTTATGGGATAGACTGTTTCACCTACGGTGTGTCCTTCGTAGTAATGCATTCTGCCTTGCATTGCAACGACTTTCGCATCGCCTATATTCCCTAAAATCAGTCTTGAATTGTGTCCTTTTACCTTGGATTTCGAAAATCCGGGGATGTCCTCGTAGTTTATAATGATTTTATTCTCAATTGTTTCTGCAAAATCGCCCAGTCCCGAACCCAAAACTATGCCTATGTACGGTGTGAAATCCGTTACACTTCTGATGTATTCTGTAGATTTATTTATCATCTGCATTCCTCATCTCGTTGTAAAAGAGTACTGCCGCTATGGTCTTTGCGTCGGTAATCTCGCCTCTCATGATCAGTTTCACTGCATCTTTAAAGGGGATTTTTTCAAAGTTTATGAATTCGTCTTCGTCCAGACTTTGACTGTCCTGCTCAATGTCTTCCGTGTAGAAAGCATGAATTTTTTCATCACAAAATCCCGGCGAAGTGTAGAACTCTGTCATGTATTCCATCTTATTAGCTGCAAATCCCGTTTCTTCTCTAAGTTCTCTCAAAGCTGCATCCTTCGGCTTTTCTCTCAATTCAATAAGACCTGCCGGTATTTCATAGATCATCTTTTCTACAGCTTTTCTGTACTGTTTAACCATCAGAAGTTCATCTTCTTCTGTAACAGCCACTATTGCCACTGCCGAACTGTGTTCAACTATTTCTCGTTTTGAATATTTTTTGTTTGGAAGTTCCACTGTGTCGATTCTGAGTTTGACGATCTTACCATCGTAAATCCTGTCGGATTTCATAGTTCTCTCAATGTAATCCATTTCAATTCTCCTTTTTAAAAAGCATTTCTTCTGCTGCTTTCAATGCAGTTTCAGTTAAATTAAGTCCTCCAATCAATCTGGCCAATTCTCTCACTCGCTCTCGGCTGTCCAGTTTATAAATCTTGGAGCTTATTCTGCCCTCTTCTTCTATTTTTTCAATCACATAGTGTGAGTTTGCAATGGATACTATCTGCGGAAGGTGGGATATAACGATAACTTGTGAGTTTTTTGACAGTGCCTTTATTTTCTCTCCGACGATTTGAGCTGTTATTCCGCTTATTCCGCTGTCTATTTCATCAAATACCATAGTTTGAATATTTTCTCTCTGTGCCAATATGCTCTTAAAGGCAAGCATGACTCTGCTCATTTCTCCGCCGGACACTATCTTTGCCAACGGTTTGAAATCCTCACCCTTGTTAGTTATCAGCATGAATTCCAAATCGTCGATTCCGTCTTCCGACAATGCTTTGTCGGTGAAACGGACTTTAAAATCAGCGTCTTTGATGTTTAAATCTCGCAGTTCCTTTTTTATCCTGTCTTGAAATTCTGCGGCAATTTCCTTCCTTTTGGCGGATATCTCTTTAGCTACGGTTGTTGCTTTTATTTCAAGGTTTGTTATTTTCTCCTTTAAGTCCATCATTTCTCTGTCATAATTTGAAAGGAAGTCCAGTCTTGACTTAATTTCCTCCAAGTAGTTGTATATTTTATCTGTGGTGTTTCCGTACTTGCTTTTCAGGGAATTCACCAAGTTTATTCTGTTTTCAAGTTCATATAGCTTTTCTTCACTGTAATCCACCGAGGACAGGTATCTCTCCAAGTTGTGAACGGTGTCCTTGATTCTGTACCTGATATCTTCCAGCTCGTTTAAATCTCCAGATATGCTTTCGTCATAATTTCTTGCACTGCTTAAAAATGACAGAGCGCTGTCGAGCATATCCTCTGCGGAAGCAGATTCGTAACTGCTCTTTAACAGAGATATTGCACCTTCTATGTTCTTGGTAACTTCAAAGGAGTGAGACAGAAGTTTGTACTTGTTTTCAAGGTTTTCATCGTCCTCGGAAGTTAGTTGTGCTTCTTCTATTTCCTTTATCTGGTAGCTCAAAAGATCCATTTCTCTGGATTTATCTTCGGGGTTTTTGTTTTTTTGTGCATATTCCTTTTTCAAGTCTGTGAGCTGCTCAAAACTTTTTTGCAACTGTGTTAAAAGTTCTCTGTGTCTTTCAGAGCCGAAGGAGTCTACGAGTTTCCTCTGGTTGGAAGTATTCATTACTGAGGAGCTTTCGTTCTGTGCAAAAATATCTATGAGTTTCTCGGTGATTTTGATCAAGACGGCATTGGACACGGTTCTGTCGTTGACCTTTGCAACAGCGGGTCTGTTTAACCGGATGTCTTTGGATATGACTATTATATCGCCTGCCGATATGCCCTGCTCATCCAAAACTCTGCTCACGTCGTCGCTGTCGTTGGTGAAGATCGCTTCTATGTATGCGGATTCGGTGTCCTTTTTTATTATGTCTTTACTGGCACGCTCTCCCAATACTATGGAAAGTGCATCTATGATTATGGATTTACCCGAGCCGGTTTCACCCGTCAGCACGTTCAGTCCGTGATCAAATTCCACTCTTATATCTTCAATTATGGCAAAATTTCTTATAGTTAATTCTAAAAGCATAAAATCCCCTACATTTCCGACGTTTTCGAAATTAAATACTCTATATTGTATTCCCTATCCTCATCGTGAGATTTTTCCAAGTAGATTAAAAATTCCACGTTTCCCTTGGCTCCTTTAATGGGAGAATAGGTCAATCCCATAATCCTAAGTCCCGAGTCCTTGGATAGAGATATTATTTTATTCAGCACATCTGCGTGTACCTTTGTATCTCTGACTATGCCCTTTTTGCCGACTTGTTCCTTACCTGCTTCGAATTGCGGTTTTATGAGGGATACTATGTGCCCACCCTCTTTTAGCATTTCCACCGCCTTTGGCAGTACCAATTCCAGCGAGATAAAACTCACGTCTATGGATACGAAATCTATTTCATCTTGTATCAAGGCGAGGTCAAGATTTCTTATGTTGGTCTTTTCCATGGAGATAACTCTTTCGTCAACTCTCAAGGAATAGTCAAGTTGATTATACCCAACATCTATTGCATATACCTTTTTTGCACCGTTTAAAAGCATGCAATGAGTGAATCCGCCCGTGGAAGCACCTATGTCGGCGCAAGTTGTGTCCTTTAGTTGTATGTTGTAAAGGTTTATTGCCTTTTCCAGTTTAAATCCGCCCCTGCTGACATATTTCATGGAATTGGATTTGACAGTGAGTTGCAAATCGTCATCGATCGTTTGCCCCGGCTTATCTATCCTCTGCGTTCCAAGATATACTTCGCCGCTCATTATCAATCTCTTGGCCTTTTCTCGCGAATCGGCAAAACCTTGTTCCAAAACCAAGAGGTCGGCTCTGATCTTACTCAATTAAATGCTCCTGTTCATGAGAAAATCCGCATAGTTTTGCAGTTTTTCGGTATTTCGATCTATGGATTTAAGTTCTTCTTTACCTCTGTGGGTCAAGTTCTCTATTCTTTCTAAAAGTTCTTCCTCAGTGCTGTGTTTTAATATGGTGTCCCTCTCTTCATCTTGCTTGTTGTCGATTAAGTCATCCTTGATTTGGTAGGCAATGCCTATGCAGTTGGCAAATTCTTCTAAAGATGCAAGTTCTTCGTCATTTGCCCCGGCAATTATGCCTCCGCTGACTATGGATGCTCTTATCAGTGCCGCAGTCTTCAACTTATACATATTTTCAAATAAATCCACGGTCATGTCCTTGCTTTGCTCAAGGTCTATGACCTGACCGCCTATCAATCCGTGAGTGCCAGATGCATTGAAAATATATCTCATGGCTTTTATTGCTCTCTTGAGTTCTTCCATATCTTCATAACTTTCAAGATTTTTAGACAGCAATTCTGCTGCCATATTTAAAAGTCCATCGCCCGCCAGTATTGCTATAGCCTCTGAAAACACCTTGTGATTTGTGGGCTTGCCCCTACGCAAGTCGTCATTGTCCATGGCAGGCAGGTCATCGTGAATCAGTGAATAAGTGTGAATCATCTCGATTGCCGCCGCATAGGGTAATACTTTTTCGATATCCTCTCCGCCTGAAATATCACTGTAGCTGAGTATACAAAGTATGGGTCTGATTCTCTTTCCTCCTGAGGATAGAGAATAATTCATGGATTCATAGACCTTTTTTTGGTATTCGTCCACAACGGCGAAATTGGTGTACAGATAATTGTCTATTATAGAAATTAGGTTGTTGTTTTCAATCATGATCTTCTATCCTTTGAAAATCCTGTTCTTTTATTTCAGAGTTTTCCTTCATCAAGATTTTCACCCTTCCTTCGTATTCGTTTAAAAGTTTTGAACAATGTTCGTAGAGTTTTAATCCCTCTTCGTATTTTTCAACGGATTTTTCCAGTGATATCTCATCGGATTCCAACTCCTTGATTATTCCCTCAAGCTTTTTAAAAGCACTTTCATAACTTTCGCCCATTTCTCTCACCTCTTAATTTAACATCTTTTATGGTGGCTGTTGCCTTTCCGTCTTCAAAATCTATGTTAATATTTCCATTTATTTTTAAATTTTTTGCAGATATCACGAGATTGGAGTATTCATCTCTGATTTCTATTAGTTTTGACGGGTTGAATCCGTCAATTGATTTCTTCGCCTTTGAAAGTTCCGTACTCCTGTTTTTGAGATCCTCCAATAGGAAGATGTCCAGTTTTTTCCTGCTGATATGCAGGTTTTTCCTGTGCAATATTATTGAACTGTACGGATTTTTCGATTCCAACAGGTCTTTGTGCAACTTCAATGTAGCTTTTTCTCTGCTTGCTCTTTTGAACAATGTACTCTGTGCTCGATTTGCAAATTCAAGTTTTGTTTTAAGATCTTTTATTCTTTGGATTATATTGTAATCCAGTTTGTCTTTTGAGTTTTCTAAGATTGTTCTTATATTTTCAAAATTCATTCGTTTTAAATATATAAAATCTCTGTAATACTTGAGTTTTGTCTTATTTGAATTTATAAATGCGGACAGTTCATATTTTAAAAAATTGAATTTATTGGAAAGTTCATTTCTATGTGTATTTATTTTGTTGTTCACAATGTGATTCATTTGATTTTTCAGCAAGAATAGCGAGTTGTTCAAGTCTTCGGTGCTCATGGACACCAATTCCGCCGCCGCAGAGGGCGTAGGTGCTCGCAAATCGCTGACAAAGTCCGATATTAAATAGTCCACTTCATGCCCCACTGCCGAAATCACGGGGTTTTTTAAATTATAAATCGTCCTTGCGAGTCTTTCGTCGTTGAAGGCGAAAAGTTCTTCCAAGGAACCGCCACCTCTTCCTATGACCACAACATCTACGGGGTTTGCTTCGAAGTATTCCAGTCCCTCTATGAGATTGGGAACCGCAAAATCACCCTGCACATTGGATGGATATAGAAGTATATCCACAGATTTGTTTCTTCTTTTAAGTATGTTGATGAAATCGGCAATTGCCGCTCCTGTGGGAGAGGTGATTATGCCGACTTTTTTGGGAAAATAAGGAATTTGCTTTTTATGTTTTTCGTTGAAAAGTCCCTCTTTGTAAAGTGTGTCTTTTAAAGTCAGATATTTCTCATAAAGGTCGCCCATGCCGATTTTTTTCATCTCTCTTATGTACATATTTATTGAACCGTCTTTTTCATATAGGGAGATGGAGCCTCCGACTTCCACATTATCTCCGTTTTGGGGATCAAAATTCATCTTCCATGAGTCCTTGGAGTATATAATAGCATTTATCTTTGCTTTGTCGTCCTTTAGGGAAAGGTAGATATTGCCGTTGGAGCGCTTGTTCAGATTTGAAATTTCTCCCTTTACTGCAATGTCGCTGAGCAGATAATCCATGGCGATATATTTTTTGATGTATTTATTTAGTTCGCTTACTTTTATCGCTTTCATTTTATCACCATAAAAAAGAATAAAGAGCATAAAAGCTCTCTATCACTTGTGCAAATTTCTGTAAATGCTTCCCAATATGCCGTTTATGAATTTGGGAGATTCATTAGAGCCGAATTCTTTGGATATTTCAACAGCTTCGTTTATCGATACTTCCGAGGGAATATCATCTCTATATAGTAATTCATATACAGATACTCTTAAAATACTCCTGTCCACATTGGCAAGTCTATTAAAACTCCAACTGTATAGACTTTCTACTATGGTATTGTCAATGGTTTCAAGATTTTCAAGAATAACCGGTATTGTCTTTGCAATGTATTCCATCTCGGATTCCGTGAATTGAAAGTTGTCCAAAAAACGATTTAAACTGTCCATAGAGAAATCGTCGTTGACATCCATTTGAAATAGTACTTGCATTTGTCCAATACGAGATTTTTTCCTGCTCATTTTATGACCTTGCTTTCTCTTTGTCAGGAAGAGCTATGCCGGAAACGTGAATATTTGCTTCTACTACTTCAAGATCAGTCATGCTCTCAACAGCTTCCTTTATCTTCACTTGTACTTCTTTGCATATTTCCACGATATTCTTGCCATATTCAACGGTTATAAATGTGTCTATCACGGCTTCCTTTTCACCAATGCTGACTTTTACTCCCTTGTTTAAGTTCTTGACTCCGAACATTTCCGTGACGCTATATTTTAAATTAGATTGCATATCTACTACGCCTTCTACGGATTCTGCAGCAACTACGGCTATAGTAGCTATGACATCTTCTGATATTCTGACTTCTCCATCATTTTTTGTTTCTATGAGATAATTTTCAGTCATGATACACCTCCAATAACGGTATTGTTTTTAATGCTATAATTATACCAAATTATGTATTGTTATTCAATTTTATTGCAATTTAGGCATAAAAAATCCGCCGGAAATTAATTCCGACGGAGAATTTTAATTAAATTATTCTTGTACAGGTTCAGAATCTGAGCAGCCGCAATTTCCGCCGCATTCACATTCATCTTCGTATCCGAAATCATCAAAGTCGTCATCATAGTCATAATCTTCATAGTCGTCATAATCAAAATCTTCAAAGTCGTCTTCTTCGTCATATACATAATCTTCAAGATTTGTAAGGTCTTCTTCAATTAAATCGACATATTCTTCCAATTCATCTTGTCTTGCCTTAAGTTCTTCCGCCATTTCGGAAACTATATCCATAAGTTCAAGAAGAATTCTTCCTTCTTTCTTTTCCGCGTCGATTTCGTAGCCTTCAGCTAAACCTTCAAGATAAGCTAATCTGTTAATGATGTTTTCCATAATTATTTTTCCTCCTATGCTCTGGACATATATTCGCCACTTCTGGTGTCAATCCTTATTACATCTCCGGTATTGACAAATAGCGGCACGTTAAGCGTAAACCCTGTTTCTACCGTAGCGGGCTTTGACCCTCCGGAAGATGTATCTCCCTTGACTCCCGGTTCTGTTTGTGTAACTTCCAGCTCAACAAAATTTGCAGGTGAAACTCTGAATGCTTTTCCTTGGTGGAAATTAATTTGAGCCATGTCATTTTCTCTCATGAAGTTCAATGCTTCTTCCACGATTTCCTTTTCAAGCGGTACTTGCTCGAAAGTTTCGTTATCCATGAAATAATACAAAGTTCCGTCGTTGTACAAATATTGCATTTCTTTAGTTTCAATTACAGCTTTTTCAAACTTTTCAGAAGGGTTGAAGGTTGTGTCCTTGGTTGCTCCTGTCAAAACCGATCTTATTTTTGATCTTACAAAAGCTGCTCCTTTCCCGGGTTTAACGTGTTGGAAATCTATTACTTCATAGACGTCATTGTCATATATAAATGTTACGCCCTTTCTTAAATCACCTGCTGAAATCATAAAATACCTCCTAATATTTCTCTTTATCAATTATATCAATATAACAGTATCCTATCAAGTTTATTTGTTGTCAATACTTCTTTTAATGCTGTAAATTCTCGGTTTAATATAATTGGCTATGCTCTTTGAGTAAAGGTCTATTTTTTCAAAATCATAGTGGGAAATCACGTTATTTTCAGAAATCGCATCGGCATTTATCGTAATTCCCTTTACATAAATATTCTTGGGATTATTCAAAAAATTTACAGGGGATCTGAGTACCAGTATTCCCTCCAGGTTTATATCTGCATTTAAGAAAATATTGTCCACGTCTATTATGCCCCTTAAAGTCATGTCATCCACAAAACACAGACTGCCGCCGCTCTGCGTGATATGAAAGCTGTCCGTGGAAATTCCTTTTGCGATTATATCTTCTTCTCCATCTACATCCCTATATATTATGAAATGTCTTCCATCTTTTTTAATGAAGTAGTCACTACTGTCCAAATTTATGTAGTCTACAAAGGATAATTTATCAGCAGGGTCTTTTGTAAAGGTCTGTCTTAATTCAGCAGTTTCTTCTTCGTTGGCCACTCCCGGATTTAATACGTCGAGTTTTTTGAGGTACATGGGATTGACTGCTGAACCCTGTGCAAAAAATCTCCCATCCACACCTTTGTAAATGATATGTACAGAAAGCAAAAAACCTTTTTTGACTATGGTGTTGTCCGGTTTGAGCTTAATTTTACAACCGTCCAGTTCCTTTATATTGTAAAAGGGAGTTATGTTTGAGGTTTTAGAAGTGTAATATACATCTTCTATGTAACGGTCGAGGTTTTCATCGGACAGGACTATGTTCAGCACAGATTCAGCATAAGAGTCCGCTTGAATATAGTCCTCGTGATTTTTTATTATCAATAATTCGTCCTTTAAATTTGAGATCAGCAACGTAAGTCCAATGACTATTAAGGTTATGGTTATAATTGTTACTATGTAGGTGAATCCACGTTTTTTCAATTGATATATTCCTCAAAGGTTCTGTTGGCGACGATTATTTTGCTGCTGTGTTTTATGCCCTCTCTGTCGTAGAATATCTCTATGGTTACTTTTTCGTCGGTTAAGTTACAGCTGATATTTTCCACACCTGAAATGATATTATTCACACCCATTTCCTTTCCTGCATAACCCTTCTGCACCTTGTTCTTTGTATTTATGGAATGTCTTTTTAGTGTTTTGTCCTTGAGAGAGTAGTAAGTGTATCTGTAGCCGGTGTTCTGCTCCCCGTCATTTACTCCGATGAGTTTGATCAGGGTAAATCCCAAGGATCGTGGATTATTATTGGATACTATGTAGTCGGCGGAAGATATTTCCTCATATAAAAAATTTTCTGTGAAGTAGGATTCCTGAAAGAGTGAATCACGGGCATTTATCCTGCCGGACATGGTGAGAGAAAAGTTCAAAACTGATGTTACAGCTGAGAATACCACTGCTGTCAAAGCTATGGACAACACCAGTTCAATTAGAGTAAAGCCTTTTGTTTTGCAATATTTTTTCAATTTTAATTTCATGATTTTTTTCATTTTTTACCTTTAAAATGTACTTGTTGAGATTTTTTGACAGTGGCACTTCCTCTATGGTGTATTGATATTCGTCGGATAAAATTATTTCGTATTCGCCGCTTCCGCTGTAATTTGCTGCCGTTATAATCTCCATTTGATTCTTGGCGGCATTATAAAGCTTCAATCTGTCCTGTGAGTTTTTTCTGCCTGCGAGTGCATTAACGAGGGATGGCAACAAAGCGGTTGCTATGATTGCTAGCAATGCTACGGAAAGCAGTAAATCTATTAAAATAAATCCTTTCTTCATATTTTTAAGTTCACCTTTCCCGTGACAGGTTCGATGGTAATTTCGTACATTTTATCCTTGATTTTAAAGTAGAGAGTTTGAGCTGTATCTCTGCTCGACACTCCTTTAAATGTGAATACGAGCTCTATGTCCTTGGTGTTCAGCAGTTTTAGTTTTTCACTGTAATGAAAAACTTCTCTATAGTCGGTACAAATTATCTCATAGGTATTGTCACCGGTAAAATTCACTTGGGATTGAGATTTTTCTGAAATTGCCATGTTTCTTGCAAATTTTATGTGATTGACGATCTTTTTCAAGTCCTTCTTCGCCTCTATACTCCCCACCGTTCTGAAACTCATAAACCCTATGGTTAATAAAATCGATACTATGGAAACGGAAATTACAAGTTCAATTAATGTAAAAGCCCTTTTCAAATTTCTCCCTCTATGTTTTTAATCCTGATCTGACCCGACTGCCCGCCATTTATTCTGTAGTACAAACCCTGTAGACCGTCTATATGTTGAGAACTGTAAATAACGGTTTCTCCCTCTGTTTCAAAATTTTCAAAGGGGATCATGTATCCGTCATAATATCCGATTTCCCCTTGAAATCCCTCGGGTAATTCCAATTCAACACGCAAGTTATCCACATCAACTATATCTCCCAATAAAATTACAAATTCCCTTTCTTCCTGTGAATTTTTCAGTTCATAATTCAACACCACGGAATCTCCCTCCGTGAGTAATTGTCCGTTATCACTGCGGCTAAGACTCAAATCTTTGAGATTCAAACTTTCATTAGGGAGCAGCTCTCCCGATTGATATAATGGTTTGCTCACGTCGGTGAGAATTGAAGCTGTCGGGATTTTTTCTATATGTTTTTCTATATTTGTATTGAGGTCTTTTTCCTTGTTTTCGAAGATTTCAGGTTTTTCCTCAGGCTTTTTTTCTTTGTTTTTTTCTTCGCCGGATTTTTTATCTTCTTCACCGGCATTTTTATTTTCAGACAGCTTATCTCTAAAATATTCCCTTTTTAAATCTATGCTTGCATCTATCTCTTCCTTTGCAACTATAACTGGCAGCAGGGTGTCCGAACCTTCCTCTTCTATGTTCACAACTACTTTGTAGGCGTCTTCCTCCGTCCTCAAAGCATAAAAATCGTCATAGGTGAAATACTCCGACAATTTATTTATTTCCTGAATGCTGTTCTTAGCAACGATCATCTCCACATGTGTTGCCTTTTCAGTTTCCGACAACGTCTCAACTTCTATCCCCTTGGCTTTAAGGGCACTGATTATATCTTCATCGGCATAGCTTACTATATTTTCAACTTCATCTGCGGACATACGATAATTTTGCTTTTCAAGTTCCTTTGAATTTTCAATTATTTTTCTCTCGGTAGCAATCGAATTTTGCAGTTGAACGATTTTAGACTCCGAGTTTATAATGGCTTCGGAGATTTTTGAAAAGAATAAAATATACACGGCAAATTGAAGGATTAAAAATACCAACAAGTATAAAAGTATTTTTTCCCGTTTCGAAAGTTCTATATTCTTAAAATTTCTTAAAATATCCATTTTCTTTCCTCCATGGATTTGATCAATAGGGACTTCATCAAGTCATGGGTCGATTTCGTGGGATGTACCCCATCGAAAAACAAGTTTGAATAATGGGGTTGTTTTTGCAATTGTCTGTAAAAATCCACAGCCAACAAGTCTTCATATTTTATTTGGAGAAGATTTTCTCTGTACTCGGTAATTTTGCGGTTTGCAACGGAAATTATATTTGTGTAGTCCTCTTCTTCAGACAGCAAAAATGGTATGCACAGTACAGTTTTTTTACCTCTGCTGAATATTTTATCCAAGATTTTTCTGATATTTGATGCAGCAGCATCTACACTTATGCCGTTTAAAAAGTCATTTACACCCGCAAATACGAGAATCACATCAGCATCAAGAACTTCATCAATCCTGTGTAAAACACCGGTGGAAGTATCTCCGTTCATTCCGTAATTAATTACTTTCACATTCTTTATATTTATATTTACAAAGCTGTTTTCAGATCCGACTCCGTATCCGTATACCAAGGAATCTCCAATAGCTTTTAAAATCATCTTTATTCTCCCAATTTATCAATGAGTTTATATCCTCTGTTTTCTCTGGATATTTCTATCAATCCTAAAGCTGTGTAACCGTAGACCTTGGAGAAGACTTTGTCATCTTTAAAAAATCGGCGATAGTCTTCAATCAGATTTTGTCTGTTTTCTTCCGACTTCATATTCAATGCATCTACGATTACTATTCCTGAAATATTTCTGAGCATGATCTGTCTAGCTATTTCTTCAGCGGCTTTTTTATTTATATCGTAAATTTGTTCCTCATGGTTTAGGTAACTTCTGTGTCCCGATGAATTGACATCAATGCTCCACAATGCCTCCGTCTGTTCTATTACGATATTACCTCCCTTCTCCAAGGGAATTTTTTTGTTGAACAGTTCTTTGTAATCTTTTAAAATATGAGGATCATAGATAATTCTGAAGTCCTTATCAAATTTGACATCAAATTCATTTTTATAAGTCCGATATATTTCTCTATCGTTTGTGATTATGTTCTCGAATTTATTGGAATACAAAAAAGATCGCAATTTATCCTTTTTGTACAGTAGTTTGGGAGTGGGCCTTCGGTTTCTCTCTGAAAGTATGTTTTCAGAAAGTTCTTCCAATGAATTGTACTCCTTTAAAATATCCTCTTCATCAAATTGAGCGTTTGATCTGAAAAGAATTCCCTTTAGATTTTCTTTTTTTACAAAGCTTTTTAGCTTATCTTTCTGCTCAGCAGTCAACCTCTTAGAATATTTGATAAAATTTGCTCCGGGAAAAAATATCATGAACCTGCCCTCAAGGGAAATTTCCTCGGATAGTTCCACATGCTTGTCCTCGCTCTTTATTTTCTTCACTTGAACCAGTATTTCATCCTGTTCCTTCAGCGAGGAATTCTTGGTCAGTTCCAGAAATCCCTGTTCTTCTCCCAAATTCACGAAGGCGATTCTTTGATTTTTGATGATTTTCTCAACTCTCGCCCTGTAGATGTTTTTTAAAAGATTATCATCCAAATCAACTATATCCATTATTTTTTTGTCAAAGCTAATGGCGATGTCCATAATTTTGTCTATATATATACTC
Source organism: uncultured Peptoniphilus sp. (assembly GCA_964345555.1). GTDB lineage: Bacteria > Bacillota > Clostridia > Tissierellales > Peptoniphilaceae > Peptoniphilus_E. The sequence continues at coordinate 25,690 of CAYFRD010000015.1, forward strand.
ATAACAAACCCTGTTCTCTAAAACTGAAGTATTCTCTGTCGCCTATGATTATGTGATCTACAACTTCTATGCCCAGAAGTTTACCACTTTCACTCAATCTTTCAGTAATGTTGATATCGTCATTTGATGCCTTGGAATCGCCGGACGGATGATTGTGCAACAGCACTATGCTGTGTGCACTGTAGTCTATGGCGATTTTAAACACCTCTCTCGGATGAACAATTGTGGAATTGAGTATCCCCTTAGATACGGTTTTAATGGCGATTACTTCCTTCTTAGTGTTAAGTAATGCTATTCTGAATTCTTCCACGGACAAATCCTTCATGTCCTGCATGACCATATCGGCAATGCTCTGCGGTGAATCGGCTTTATTTTTCTTGAATACACTCTCCGAATTTATCCTGTCGGCAAGGGTGATTGCAGCCATAAGCATGGCAGCCTTAGCAACTCCCACACCTTTTATCTGCAAAAAATCTTTGACGGATTTCTGTTTTAAGACAGATATACCCTGTTCTTTATAACCTTCAGTAAAACTGTTTAATATTTCCTGGGAAAGTTCCACAGACGTCTTTGTCCTTGTGCCCGTTCTGATTATCAGCGCTATGAGTTCAGCATTTGAAAGATATTGCGGTCCCAGTTTCAACAATTTTTCCTGCGGTCTGTCTTCAAAGGGCAAATCCTTTATCCTGTAATTTTTATTTTCCAATTTTAATCCTTTCCATAAGAGATATATTCAAAAATTTCTTCAAATCGCCGGAAATCTTTGAAATGGGCAATCCTACAATATTAAAAAAATCTCCTTCTATGCTGTCCACTAAAAGCGATCCGTATCCCTGTATGGCATAAGCTCCAGCTTTTCCCTCATACTCACCTGTTCCAATATAGGCTTCAATATCTCCACGGGACAATTCCTTGAATTGAACTTTGGACACTTCATAATCGGTGTACTTTAAATTTTTTGAAATGCAGAATATGGAATAGGCGGTGTAAACCTCGTGTGCTTTCCCCGACAACATTTGAATCATTTGCTTCGCATCTTCTCTGTCTGTCGGTTTACCTAAAATTTTATCTCCTAAGGCTACAACGGTATCCGCAGACAACACCACAGCTTCGGGATTTTTCACAGCTACTCCTATGCCCTTTTCAAAGGACAGAGCCATGACCAATTGACCCGGATCTACATAGTCCGCATTGTTCTCTTGTATATCTTCAGTTATTATTTTAAAATCCGTGAATTTAGATAAAATTTCACGTCTTCTCTCCGATTGCGATGCCAGTATAATCATTTCTACTCCTTGTAAACTTCACCAAGTATTTTAACTACTTCTCTCGAACTGAATCCGATGAATATCCCCGTGAATATGGCAAATATCATCAGAAATGGCAGATAGGCAACTATGTGCGTGCTCTCCAATACAACTGCAGCTGCAATTATCTGACCGACATTGTGAAAGACTGCACCCAATATGCTTATGCCGATTATGGACAGGTACCTGCTCAAAAATCTGTGTGAAGCAATCATGACTAAAGCGCTTAGCATAGTGCCCGTGAATGAAAATATAAAGGATGACACGGAACCCGTAATCAATACCAATAAAAGAGTTTTGAGCACTGCAACAAAAATCCCCTCCCTATATCCGAAAAACACTATGGTCACTAATACGATTATATTCGATATTCCGATTTTCGCTCCGGGAATTACCACAGGCATTGGAATGTTCAACTCCAACAATCCCAGTACCAGTCCTCCCGATACGAGTAAAGACAGATAGATAAGTTTTCTTAAAGTCATTGCAATATCACGTCCACTTCGTTGGAAGTTTCAGATTCGATCTTAACAAGCAGTCTGTTGGGCAGACAGATTATTGTTTCATTGTTTGCACTTATTTCTCCCATATGCAGGCAAACCTTGTCCTCGCAGTCGGACTCAACCATCTTGACCTTGCCCTTTTCTATTTTAATTTTATTTTTTCCGTACTTTGAATTTATATCTATGATTTCTCCGTCATGGGCTTTTAAATTGTACTCCGCCACTTTTTCAGAATCCACATACACGGCTACAACATCACCCTTGGTCTTGTTTTCATTTTTTATTTTTGCAAATATGAAAAATGAAGAAAAAATCACCAGTATAATTACTATATAATCTCCTTTTTTCATAAACACCTCAATAAAATTATAGCAATAAAGTAAGATTTATAAAAGCATATAAAAAGACTTCTTACTTTAAAAGAAGTCTTAATATGAGCAGATATATTTATTGATAATACAAAATTCAAAATGCAATCAATAAATATATAAATTTAAATATGTAAAAATAAGTATTTAATCGCTTGCCGATTAAAAATATAAAGCCTTTAAATACGTAAATAACGAATTAAAGGCTTTTATATTCCAAAATTTTTAAATAACTCTTTAATTATTTTGTAGTTTCCTGTTGTTGAAGTTTTTCAAGCTTTTTCTTTTCCGCCATTTCCTTTTGTCTTTGCTTAATCTTTTCAACTTTTTCAGGATATTCGCAGTAGATTGCACCGGTCGGGCACTTTGATACGCATATTCCGCAGTTGATACACTTGTCATAATCTATTTTAGCCAAGTTGTCCGTTACGTGTATAGCATCCTTAGGACAGTTCTTTTCACATAGTCCGCATGCTATACATCCGATGCTGCAATTTGTTCTGACGACTTTGCCCGAATCCTTTGAAAAACATTCAACGACGGTTTTTGCTTTGTAGGGAACCATGGAGATAATTCCCTTTGGACAGATAGCGGTGCATTTTTTACAAGCAACACATTTTTCTTTGTCCACAACTGCAACTCCGTCAACGACATGTATTGCATCGTATTCACATACACTGACACAAGTTCCTCCGCCGACACAGCCGTAGGTACAAGATTTTGAGCCCTTTTGAAAGTCGGAGATAAGTCTGCAGTCTTGCAATCCTTCGTAACTGTACTTATCCTTTGCCTTGCCGCAAGAGCCTTGACATTGAACATTAGCAACGATTCTTTCCACATCCAGTGCATTTGTTCCAAGAAGTGAAGCTATTTCCTTTGCAACTTCGCTTCCGCCGATTACACAGGCTTCTACAGGTGCTTTGCCGTCCGCTATTGCTTGAGCGAGTCCGTCACAGCCGGGATAACCGCAGGCTCCGCAGTTGGCGCCGGGAAGAGCTTGTCTTACTTTTACAACTCTTTCATCCACTTCAACTGCAAACACACTTGATGCGATGGATAACAAAACTCCGAAAGCTGCTCCTATGACTGCAAGTATTAAAGCCGGATAAATAATTTGATTAATTTCCATACTATGCCTCCTATACTAAACCTTGGAATCCTGAGAAAGCCAGTGCCATTAGTCCGGCACTTATGAGGGCTATGGGAACTCCCTTTAAATCTTCAGGCACATCTGCAAAGTCCAATCTCTCTCTCAGGGAAGACATCAATATCAAAGCAAGGGCAAATCCGATAGATGCTCCCAATCCGCTGAATACTGTTTCTATCAGGTTGTAGCTGTTTTGTATATTAAGTACCGTAACTCCCAGTACCACACAGTTTGTGGTGATAAGGGGCAAGTAAACTCCCATTGCAGTATACAAACTTGGCGAGGTCTTCTTTATTACTATTTCTACGAATTGAACTAAAGATGCTATTACAAGTATGAATACTATAGTTTGCAAGTATTGCAATCCCAGTGCATCTAATATAAATCTTTGTATAACCCATGTTATCGCCGAAGAAAGCACAACTACAAAAGTTACTGCAATTCCCATTCCTGTGGCGGTTTCAACTTTTGAAGAAACTCCAAGGAAGGGGCAAATTCCCAAGAATTGAGCGAATACATAGTTATTGACCAGAATCGTTGAAATTAATATTGCAAATATACTCTCTAACATATTATTCACCTCTCCTATTTAAAATTTTTCTAAATGCGGCTATCAGGAAACCCAACAGTATAAATGCACCTGCCGGAGCACCCATTATGCCTATTCCGGGATAGGATTCAGGAAGAATTTGTATGTTGAACAATGTTCCGTATCCGAAAAATTCTCTTATAATACCCATGGATACAACCGCAAGCATATATCCCAGACCTGTTCCCAGTCCGTCTACAATTGACGGCAGTAAGCTGTTCTTATAGGCAAAACCTTCTGCTTCGCCAAGTATACAACAGTTTACTACAATCAATGGAAGGAATATTCCCAAAGCATTGTAGATGGGTTTAGCATAGGCTTGAAGTATCATTTGAACCAAGGTTACAAAGGTTGCAATTACAACTATGAAGCAGGGGATTCTTATTTTATCGGGTATGACTTTTCTGAGTATTGAAACTACTCCGTTACTCATTATCAATACAAAGGTTACCGCAATCCCCATAGCCACCGAGTTGGAGAGGGCATTTGTTATAGCCAGTACCGAACACAGACCTATCAATTGCATAAATACAGGGTTATTTTTTGTTATTGCGTTTATAAAAACTTTTTTTGTACTCATATTCTCACCCCTACTTATTTTCCTTTAAAAATTCGGCATAGGCTTGAAGGACTACGTTACTTCCGTTTACTACAGCCTTTGATGTGACTGTGGCACCACTGAGCCAAAGAACTTCATTGTCGGCTTGAGGTTCCTTTGAAATGGTCAGCTCTCCTAAGGCTGATTTTTCATTGTATGATGTGTAGTAAGGTTCTTCTTCAATTAAACTTCCGAAGTTTTTAGTTTCTTGATGTACTATATTTCTGAAACCTGCGATTTTATCATCTGTGGTTCTTATGCCGATAGCATTGGTCATTGCACCGCCAAATCCGTTTACAGAAACAGTAATTCCGCATCCTACCACTTCACCTGATTTTTTCGCAGTGAAAATATCTTGTATGTCGGGATATGCTTCTTTGATCTTTGCGATTTCATCTTGATCATATCTTTCGAAGTCATCTGCAGCGTCTCCGAAGATAATTGCATAGGACTCCATGGTCGCTTCAAGTTCGGCAGCTTCGATAATAGGAGCTGTAAACCCGTTTACAACGGCTAAAAGTCCGGCAGAAATAGCACAAAATAAGAAAAGTACAATTCCGAATTTTATAGGTTCTTTCATTTGCTCGCCTCCCCGTATGCTTCACCTAGGGTTAATCTATCTATTAATGGAGTTACGACATTCATAAGGCAGATCGCATAAGATACTCCTTCAGGAAGAGAAGCCTTCGCTCTGATAACCGCCGTGATAATTCCACAGCCGATTGCAAATATTATCTTGCCCTTTCTGGTTATGGGTGCTGAAGAATAATCAGTTGCCATGAAGACTGCTCCAAGTAAAAGTCCGCCTCCCATCAATTCGTAGGGAATGATATCAGCAGGAATTCCCAAGGCAAAGAGTATTATTCCGGTAGTTAAAACATAAATCACAGGCACATCAGGTCTTATTACCTTTCTTACAACCAAGTAGATTGCGCCTATTAATATTAAAATTGCCGATGTTTCTCCGATAACTCCGGGGATTCTTCCTATTGCCATATCAGCCAAGTTTGGCAGGTTTGCATAATCTCCCGCCTTTATAAGTTGAAGTGGAGTTGCTGAACTGATTGCATCAACTGTACTTCCAAATCCCACAGGATCTGAATAAGTAGTCATGGCTTTTGCCCAAGAGGACATAAGTACTATTCTCGCTCCAAGAGCGGGATTCATAAAGTTGGAACCTATTCCTCCAAAACAACCCTTTACTATTACCATGGCAAATACAGAACCGAAGGCCGCCATCCACCATGGCATTGTAGCCGGCAGATTGAATGCTATGAGCATACCTGTGACTACGGCTGACAAGTCGTTAATTCTTACATCTTTTTTAAGAGCTTTTTGAAATAAATATTCCGATGCTACGCAAAATCCCACGCATACGATCACAAGTTTGACAGCATTTAATCCGAAGAAATAGATGGATCCTGCCAAAATTGGAAACATGGCGATTATTACGTCCATCATTATCTTGTTTACGGAATCGTTGGATCTGATATGTGGAGCTAGCGATACAAAAAAATCATCTCTTAAACCCTTAATTCTCTGTTCATTGTTAATGTTTTTTTCCATATTCTACTCCTTACTTCGATCTCATCATATTCATTCTTATTTCTCTCTTCGCAAGCTTTATTGAGGGAGAAAGATTTCTCTTTGCAGGGCATACAAAAGAACAAATACCGCATTCCATGCATTGATCTGCATGTAAAATTGAGCATTGGTCGACATCGCCCTTCAGTATTGCAGAGTTGATTTCTGTAGGTCTTATATTTGCAGGACAATAATCAACACATTTTGAACATCTGATACAGGGACTTTCTTCGCCTGTATTTATTTCAGATGCACAAAGCGCCAAAAGTCCCGACGTTGTCTTGGTGATGGGTGATCTCAAGTCGAATACGGATTTGCCCGTCATAGGTCCGCCGCATACTATGTCTATGTAATCTTCCTTTACTCCGCCGCAAAATTCCAATATATCTTCCACAGGAGTGCCGATTTTTACAAGTATGTTCTTGGGATTTTCTATTCCCGAACCGCTCACTGTTATTACTCTTTCATAGGAAGGTTTACCTTCTATCATAGCTTCATAAAATGCAAGAGTCGTACCCACATTTGTGAGGAATACTCCCACATCATTTGTAACTTTATTTTGCGGAACTATTCTTCCGACTACAGCCTCGGACAATCTCTTGGAATCACCTTGGGGATACTTGGTCTGACAACTAACCACTTTGATGTGCTTCCATCTGTCAGTCTGTGATATCCTCTTTTCCATAGTTTCTATGGCATCAGGTTTATTCTCTTCAATTGCCATGTATGAAATATCTTTGTTGTAAAATTTGGAGAAGATATTCAGTCCTTCGAGAATATCATCAGCTCTCTCCAACATTATCCTGTGGTCGCAAGTCAAATAAGGCTCACATTCCGCTCCGTTTATTATACATTCGTCCAGTACGGGATTTTCGCTTTTGAGTTTAGCATGAAGGGGAAAGCCCGCTCCACCCATACCTACGATCCCTTTGTTTTTTATGAAGGGAATTACATCATCAATGGTCAAATCTTCATAATTCAGCAAAGGCTCCGCCTCGACTCTCTCTCCTGTGAAATCATTTTCAATTATTACACAATCACAGTACCTTCCATCTGCCGTATACATTTTTTCTATGGACTTGACTGTGCCTGAAATTGAGGAATGAACTGAACAGGATATAAAAGCTTCTGAATTTCCAATCATCTGACCGATTTTAACCTTATCTCCCTTTGATACCAATGCCGTTGCAGGTGCACCGATATGTTGGCTCAAAGGTATGTAGGCTATTTTAGGTTCGGGCATTACTTCTATGGGAAGCTTTTCTGTAAGCTCCTTATGTTCATCCATGTGAACACCGCCCACACTAAAAGTAAGATTTTTTGTATCCATAACACACCTCTTATACTTTATCTTATAAACATTCTAAAATTATTCTATCACTAATTTTAAATTAGCGCTATTAAATATTGCTATATTAGATAAATTTTTAATAATAATATTTTGTGATGACATTATATGAGTTTTTTAAGCAAAATGAAAACCCCATATTTATAAAAGACAAGTTATTTAAATACTTGTCTTTGTTAATTAAAATTATCCGGTTATAATTCCCTTGCATCTCAGTATTTTATTTTAAAGTTGACTTCTCCATCATAGGTGAATTTGTTTTCCGGAAGATTTTCGAGAAATACCTCCGCCAATTTTCTAATGGTACCGTGATTTGCAAATCCCTTTTGAATATATTGAGATGATGCCAATTGCTTGAATTTTTTGTTTTTGAGAGGCCCCATATCAGACATCAGATAGTTCATCCTGTATTCGTTCATCCCTATTATTAGTTTGTCCTCTTCTGCAATATCACTGCCGTCCAATCTCTTTAAACAGGTAATTCTGTTCTCCTTTGTGTAGTCCAAGATATATTTGATATTTCCAAATATGTCAAAGGTCTTGTACTTGAAGTTTTGTCTTTTGGGATTTTTCTTCAGTTTACCTTCTTCATATATATAATATCTGCTGCTCCAGTTTATGTATTCTCTCAAATCAGATCCGGTGATTTCATAAAGGCTGACTTCTCCGCCGGAATAGGTGTAAAATCTTGCAATGTCGGATCTTCTCAAAAATCCGTTTTTCATGTGAGTATCTGGAGAATCTATTTGAAATGCAACCACATCTGCAGGATAGTAAAAGAGCATTATGTCGGTGAGCAAATGAACCAATGGACCGTCTTCCATGTCATAGTTGTAATCACCCTCAACATTGTCGGCAAATCCTAAAATTTTGTTGGTAAATTCAAGAATTTCTCTGTGGTAAGGTTCGTAAATATCAATGATGTTCTCATCAGGTGAATAGTTGCAGGATTTGATGAGTTTTGAATTTAGGGTATTTAATTTCCCTTTTTCAAAATCAAGCTCCAACTTTATAAGTCCTCTGCCGTAGGCAGGCGGTTGTGCTATCAATATGCCTTCATGATAGTAGCTTTCAAAACCGTCATGAGTGTGCCCCGATATGACTGCATCTAAATGTTTTTTGTTTTTCATTGAATCTATAATTGAAAGTATGCCTGCATGAGCGACTCCGTTTTCATCTCCTAATCCCAAGTGAAACAAACCTATTATTGCATGAACGTCGTCGTGAATTTCATCTATTATTGAATCTAAAGCTTCTACGGGATCGATGATCTTAAAATCACCCAACTGCTGCGCTTCAAATTCGTTTACAAGTAGAGTTTCAATACCTATAAAAGCAATTTTAATTCCACTTCTTTCTATTACCTTGTATGGTGTGAAATTACCGTTGGAGTTGGCGAGCAATGTGGTTCCCTTGAAATTATTCATCAACCTGTATATGTTGTCCAGTCCGTAATTGAATTCGTGATTTCCCAAATTCCAAAGATCATAACCCATGTAATTCATTACTTCCACTGCCGGATGTCTGTCGTAGTAGACGAATTTCTCGATGAAATTGCCCTTTATCATGTCGCCGTTATCAACTAAAATAGAATTCTCGTCCTTTAGCTCATTGTAGGCACTGTATAAATTAGCTATGGAGTTGTATGTATGGCAGTCCGTTCCGTAATTATAGGGAATGATTCTGCCGTGTATATCAGCTGTTGCAAAAATGTTTATTTTCATATGCACCTCGTGAATTTAATTTATCATATAAATGGAATAAAATAAAGGTGTATAATTATGTAAAGTATGTTAGTATCAAGGTTAAGAGACAGTATACAGAGTTTGAATTCGAGGACGTTAAAATGTTTAAAAAAAAGAAAAAAACCTGCATATATGAAATTATTTTAGAAAGTGAAAAAAACAACTCCCTTGATGAATTGATTTTTTACAAAGTGGAAAATGCAGATGAAGACATAGGCGATTTAATAAAGGCCTTTGAGGATTTTTATGACAGGGATAGGCAGTCAATTGTGGAATTTGACAGCTATTTTACAAACCACAGAGCTGATCGCATAATGGACAAATTTTTAAATTATCTATACAATATCGAAATCTTCAACGAACAAAAACTCGTGGGACTTTCGATTTTGCTTATGAGAAATACGCAAAGCCAAGAATGTGTCAAGTTTGGCATTATGTTAAGTCAGTTTTATTCATTGATTAATGTCAGAGGTGCATTGAAGATAATAGTGGATTTGGCAATACATGAAGAATTCAGCGAATATTCTTTTAAAGCTATAAAAAATCTGCAAATATATCCCGTTTTGAGGGACAATATACTGAGAAGATCAGGAGAAGAAGTACATAGAATAGAGGAGCGAATAAATGAAATTAGGAAGAAATAACTTGAAAGTCGCAAGTATCGCAAAGGGTAAGATAATGCTCACCGACGGCAAAGAAGAGATAAAATTGACGGACAAAAAGGAAAATTTAAAATTAAATGAAGAAGTTAGCGTATTTGTTTATGACGATCCCAAGGGTGAAAGAGTCGCCACCACTAAAAACCCCCTTATTGAAGTGGGACAGGTCAAGAACTTAAAAATCGTCGACAAAACCAAGTACGGCTACTTCGTGGACATAGGACTGGACAAGGACATATTCCTACCCTTTCAAAAGAGAAAAGGCAGAATAAATGTGGGTGAACACTACCTAATGCAACTCTATATAGACAGATCCGACAGGCTTTGCGTCAGCATGGACATCAAGGACAAACTGAAGCTTAACGACTCCTTTGAAGTCAACGATACAGTTTCGGGAACCATTTACGAAATTGACGACAGAGGTGCAAAAGTCGCCATAAACGATATGTACGACGGATTAATTCTAAAAGAGGAACTCAAAGGCATCTACAGAGTGGGCGACAAAGTCGATGCACGTGTCCAACGAATTTTGAGAAACGGCATGATCACACTGACCATAAGACAAAAATCCTACAAACAAATGCACAATGATGCAGATATGCTCCTTGAATTGTTGAAAGAACACAAAGGCGTTCTACCCTTGGGCGACAAATCCGACCCGGAGAAGATAAAAAAAATTACAGGACTTTCAAAAAAAGCATTTAAAAGAGCCGAAGGTGCCTTATATAAGGAAGAACTCGTTGAACTGTATCCCGAAAAAATAGTACTGAAGAAAAAATGAAACTGGAAATAAAAGATTTTGATTACAAGGGCAGAGGTGTAGCCAAAAAAGACGAAAGAATTTACTTCGTCGAGGGAGCTGTAATAGGTGATACCATCGAAGCCGCCCTCACCTACAAAAAGAAAAAATTCACCCTCGCACAAACACAAAGCATTTTAAATAAGTCAAAACACAGAATAACTCCCAAATGCCCCTACTTCGGAAACTGTGGCGGTTGTGATTTTTTAAATTACAAATATTCGGAACAGTTGAAATGGAAGGCAAATAAAGTAAATCAGGACTATAAGAGAATTGGCAGTCTCGATCTCCAAGTAGAAAAAATCTACGGCATGGAAAACCCCTACGGTTACAGAAACAATATTCAACTGAAAATAAAAGAAGGCAAATTGGGATATTTTTCTAAAAACTCAAAGGATCTTGTACCTATAAAGTACTGCCCCATAACAGAAGATGAAATAAACAAAGCCATCGGCATTTTATCCTGTTGGAAGGGACTTTCCTCCTGCTACGAAGTAATTCTAAGACAAAATTACAAAAATCAGCTGAGCATAGTCCTCGTTACCAAAGACAGAGCCAAGTACACAAACAACTTATTACAAGAATTACTGGAATTAAATCTTCACTCCCTCTTTGAAAACATAAATACCGGCAAACTAAGATTCGGAGAAAAATTCAACAAAATCTACGGCGAAGATTACCTCGTGGACAAGCTTTTGGACTTTGAATTTAAACTGTCCCCCTCATCATTCTTCCAAGTGAACAGAGCACAAGCCGAAAAACTCTATAAACTTGCACTGAACTGGTTGGACATAAACGAAAAAGATCGCATTTTGGATCTATATTGCGGTGTTGGAACCATATCGTTAAACGCCGCAAATAAAGCCAAGGAAGTCTACGGAGTTGAAATTTCAGAGCAGGCTGTTGAAAATGCAAGAGCAAACGCAGCAGAAAATAAAATCGCAAATACCTACTTTGCAGCAGGCAAATCGGAAGACATAATAGAAAAACTCATAAAAGAAGAAAAATTTATTCCCGACAAGATAATATTAGACCCGCCACGAGCAGGACTGGACAGCTCGTTAATAGAAGTATTAAACAAACTGAAAGTCCAAAAAATATCATACATCTCCTGCAATCCATCAACCCAAGCACGAGACTTAAAACTTTTAAGCCAAATGTACAAAATAGAAAAATCCTACGCCGTTGATATGTTCTGCCACAGTGCTCACGTTGAGACAGTGGCTTTGCTTACGAGAGCGTAGCGAAGCGTAAGCAATTAGCACTGTCCATGTCAGGCTTGCCCGTAGGGGACAGCATTGCTGTCCCGTCATTGTCTTATGAGAAATTAAGTCCCGTCCCCAGTATCCCCAGTCTATGTGAATTCTATAAGTATGTATAGGGGTGATGGGAATTGCTTAATTTAAGGTAATTAGTATCTTTCCCAGTATCTTTGATGAATCTATAAATTACTTTCAATTGCCTTAACTGGGCAAACCTTTACTGCTTCATTAAGTTTTTCATTATTTACTGTATCTTCATCATAATCCTTAACAAAAGCTATTTTCCCATCCATTTTAAATACTTCAGGGTAAGTTTTAACACATATGCTACATCCAATACAAGCCTTTTTATTAATTTCTATACCAACTTTTACTTCTTCCTTATTCGGAATATCTTCATCTTTTATTATTTTATCA
>CAYFRD010000016.1:0-36549 GCA_964345555.1 uncultured Peptoniphilus sp.
GTCTTAGCTTTCCGTTTTAGGATTAAAATCCGACAAAGGATTATTCTCCACAGTTTGCCTTAGAGATTCATCATTTATATGTGTGTATATTTGAGTTGTTGTTACGGACTCGTGCCCAAGTATTTCTTGCAATGATCTGATGTCGGCATTGCCGTATTGGTACATTAGAGTTGCAGCTGTGTGCCTTAATTTATGAACTGTGTATTTATCTGGATCTAAACCTGATTTAATTATATATTTTTCCACAATTCTTTGAACTTGTCTGTTGCTTATCCTTTTATTTCTATTTGATAAAAAAACAGCGTTATCGTCGCTTTCAGGTCTTATTTTAAGATAATTGTATATCGCTTCTTTTGTCGCCTTATTTAGATATATAGAGCGCTGTTTTGATCCCTTGCCCGTTACTACTAATCGATCGTCATCTTTAACGTCTTTTAAATTTAGTCCTGTGAGTTCGCTAAGTCTTATGCCGCAATTTAAAAACGTCACTACTATGGCATAATCTCTCGCTTTGATTAAATCACCGGATTTTGAGTTTAAAACTTCATTGATAAGTTTTTGTGCTTCTTCCAATGTTAAAAATACCGGTAAAGTTTTTTCGAGTCTGGGCATATCTATATCTTTTGCAGGATTATATTCTATCAAATCTATTTTATTTGTTAGATAGTTAAAAAAGGTTCTAACAGATGAAATTTTTCTAAATTTAGTTTTATTGTTGTTTTTTCGGCTTTTATCCAAGTAAGATATATATGCATACATATCTCTTTTGTCTATTGATTTAATTATTTCCAAATCTGCAATATCTATATTGATATCATCAAAGGATTGATAATCGTTTTCTTTTACTATGGACTTTCGAACCAAGATAAATCTTAAAAAAGTTCGTATATCATAATAATATTCTTGAGCAGTTTTTTCCGATATTCCTCTTGATGTATTCAAGTAAGAAATAAAATCATCTAATAAGTTGCTACTAATCAAGATTTACCTCCCTACTTTCGGCTTGACGCCGGGATTCTTGTTGTATCGAAATAAAAAGCTCGTATATACGAGCTTTTTATTTGGCATATTCAACGGCTCTCGTTTCTCTGATGACATTTACTTTAATTTGTCCGGGGAAATCCAAGTCGCTTTCTATTTGTTTAACTATATTTCTAGCTGTCAAAGTAATTTCTGCTTCTGAAATTTCTTCAGGTTTAACTATTATTCTTATTTCTCTACCTGCTTGAATAGCGTAAGATTTTTCTACACCCTTATATGATGTGGCAATTTCTTCAAGTTTTTCAAGTCTTTTTATATAAGATTCCACTGTTTCTCTTCTAGCTCCCGGTCTTGCTGCGGATATTGCATCTGCGGCTTGAACCAATACAGACTCTATAAATTTAGGTTCAATATCACCGTGATGAGATTCAATAGCATCTATTACTCCTGCTGATTCTTTATACTTTCTTGCCAATTCCACTCCCAAGTCAACATGAGGCCCTTCTACTTCATGATCTATACTTTTACCTATATCATGTAAAAGTCCTCCTCTTTTTGCCAATTTAACATCAGCACCTATTTCATCAGCTAATATTCCGGCAATATTGGAAACTTCAACGGCATGTTTCAGTACATTTTGGCCATAGCTTGTTCTATATTTTAGTCTGCCAAGGTATTTTATAAGTTCAGGATGAATTCCGTGTACACCTGCATCATATGCAGCCTGTTCCCCGGATTCTTTTATCATTATGTCTACTTCTTTTTTAGCTTTTTCAACAGATTCTTCAATACGGGTAGGATGTATCCTACCGTCAGATACTAATTTTTCAAGTGCAATACGTGCAATTTCTCTTCTAACAGGATCAAAAGATGATAATACTACTGCTTCAGGAGTATCGTCAATAATTAAGTCTACACCTGTCAAAGATTCAATGGATCTAATGTTACGTCCTTCCCTACCTATTATTCTGCCTTTCATTTCATCATTGGGTAAATTGACTACAGAAACGGTATTTTCAGCCACTTGATCGGCAGCGCATCTTTGAATTGCTTGAGCAATGATATTTCTTGCATATTTATTGCTCTCGTCTTTTATTCTAGCTTCATTTTCTTTGATAATAACTGCAGACTCTTGAGTTATTTCTTTTTCAAGTTCCGATAGTAGAATTTTCTTACCTTCTTCGGAAGTAAGTCCTGAAATTCTTTGAAGTTCTTCTTCTCTTTGTCCAACAAGCTTTTCAGCTTTATTGTACTTTTCTTTGACTTCATCTAATTTAGAATTTAATCTTTCTTCTTTCTTTTCTAAAGATGAAATTTTTCGCTCTACAGATTCTTCTCTGTTGACCAGTCTATTTTCTAAAGATTGAAGCTCTTTACGTCTTTGCTTGATCTCATTATCATTTTCATTTCTGAGTCTGTGAATTTCATCTTTTGCTTCAAGTAATAATTCCTTCTTCTTTGACTCAGCATTGTGTTCTGCATCGTTTATTATCCTTGCTGCAAGAACATTAGCATCGTTAATTTTACCTTCGCTAATATATTTTTTTAAAGCATAACCTAGGGCTATACCTATTATCAAACTAATAATAATCGCAATGATAACTTCAAACATCTATACACCTCCTTATTAAATTTTCAAGTTCCAAAATCATAATTTAATTATATTAAAATTTAATTACAAACTTGTATGAAAATATTTTATATCTTTTAAAAAAATAAGTCAAGAGATTGGGCACACCAATACTTTTGACTTAAAAATTAATATGGTTTAAAAAATATGATACTTTATTTAACTAAGCAAATAATCAAATATTGATAAAATGTCTATTGATCATTTTTTCTTCTGATAAAATATCCCGGTGCTACATTTTCATTTACTTTTATTTTAAATATCTGTTTAGCTTTATTCGCCACATCTATATCCATGTTCTTATCATCTGTCATATAGTCTATCTTTTGCTCAAAAAATTTCACCTTAGGTCCGAAAATTTCCACAATATCTTCTTTGAAGACTCTGTTGCGTTGTTCAATTGTGGCAATTTTAGTATTTTCATCATAATCTAACACCACACCAATAAAATCATATCCTCTGATATAGGAATTATCTTCGTATACTTGTGAGTCCTCGTTGGCTTTACCATAAAAAAATCCTGTAGTAAAATCGCGGTGACTTACTTTCTTTATCTCATCCAGCAAGCTATTGTCATACTTATAATTTTCAGGGTTTTCATAAAAATCATCTATGGCTGTCCTATATGCATTGATTACTGTTGCGAGATAATATTCACTTTTAACTCTCCCTTCGATTTTAAGACTGGATATACCTGCTCTTATTAAGTCATCTACATACTCTATCATACACAGATCTTTTGAGTTCATTATAAATGTACCCTCTTCATGTTCTTCTACAGGAAAGTATTGACCGGGTCTTTGCTCTTCCATTAAGTAGTATTTATATCTGCAGGGTTGTGCGCAATCACCCATGTTGGCATCTCTTCCCGTCATATAATTTGACAACAGACATCTCCCTGAATATGACATGCACATGGCCCCGTGAAGAAAGGTTTCTATTTCTATTTCATCCTTTGTATTTTTTACAATTTCTTCTATTTCCTTTAGAGATAGTTCTCTGGCAAGTACTACTCTTTTTGCTCCTTGAGAAGCCCAGAATTTAACTGTATCGGTGTTTGTTACTGAGCCTTGAGTAGATATGTGTATATCTAAATCAGGGGCGCTTTTCCGCACGTTTAAAAACATCCCCGGATCAGAAACTATAACCGCATCAACACCGATACTATATAGATTTTTTGCATATTCTCCAATACCTACAATATCTTTATTATGTGGAATTATATTAAGTGTAACATGGACCTTTTTATTTTTGTTGTGAGCGTATTTTATTCCTTCTTCAATTTCTTCAATGTCAAAATTTTTTGAAGCTTTTCTCAATCCAAAGCTGTCTCCACCCAAATAAACTGCATCAGCTCCATAATCTATCGCAGTTTTTAATTTGCTCAAATCTCCTGCAGGTGCGAGCAATTCTATTTTTTTATTCATTTGCCCTCCTAATTAAAATCATTCCATCTCCAATGGGTACTATGGATGAAATATAATTTTTGTCTGATTTAATTCTTTCTAAAAATTTTCTCAATCGTTTAACTATTGTGATCTTTCTTCTTTTGACTAAACTTTGATTTGCTATCATTCCTCTAAATAAGACGTTATCACAAAGAATAGTCCCATTTTTATTTAAAAGTTCAATGCAAATATCAAAATACTTTTCGTATTGTCCCTTAGCAGCATCAATAAAAATAAAATCGAATTTTTCTTTTTCTGTCTTTAGATATTCATAAGCATCGTCATTTATGATTTCAATTATATTATCCAATCCATAAATATCTATATTTTTTCGAGCAATAGCTGCCATATTTTCTCTAATCTCAATAGTTCTTAAAAGTTTAATGTTCTTGGAGTATTTTGCCATTACAATGGCTGAATAGCCGATAGCTGTCCCCAATTCAAGTATTTTTTCAGGATTTACCACGCTGATTAAAAATTTTATAAACTCCTCCGATTCCCTTTCCACAATAGGTATGAAATTTTTATCAGCAAAACTTCGCATTTCTTTCAATTTTTCATCATCACAAATAATTAAATTTCTTATATAGTCTTCTATATATTCATAGTTTATGTTAGTCATATATTTCCTCTAAAAAAAGGAACCTTTCGATTCCTATTTTATATTTCCATAATAATTGGCAGTATCATCGGATTTCTCTTAGTTTTATGAAATAAAAATGACTTTAGATCATCCTTGATATTGTTCTTTAACCACGACCAATCAAGTACTTCTTTTCTATCACATTTATCAAGGGTTTTTTTAACTACATTTCTCACATCTTCAATCAAATCTCCGGACTCTCTTACATATACAAATCCTCTTGATATTATGTCCGGGCCTGAAACTACTTCCATTTTTTCCTTTGAAACAGTCAACACGACGATGATAAGCCCATCTTCAGATAAATGCTTTCTGTCTCTCAGAACTATATTTCCCACATCACCTATTCCCAACCCGTCAATTAATATTTCTCCTGAAGGTACATCGGCTACGAATTTGGCATCATTTTGAGAAATTTCAAGTACATTTCCGTTATCCATGACAAAAATATTATTTTTAGGGATACCCAAAGATTCAGCTATCTCTGCATGTTTGTATAAGTGTCTTACTTCTCCATGAGCAGGAATGAAGTATTTAGGTTTAATCAAGCTTAGAATTAGTTTTAATTCTTCTTGGCAGGCGTGACCGGAAACGTGGATTTCCGTAAGGCTTTCGTAAATGACCTCAGCTCCTGATTCCAAGAGTTTGTTGATTACCTTTGTTACATCTGTTTCGTTCCCGGGTATGGGGGTTGCTGATAATATTACTACATCATTCGGTGTCAGGTGAATTTTTCTATGTTCTCCATATGCGATTCTGGTTAATGCCGACATGGGTTCACCCTGTGTCCCTGTGGTAATAAATACCAACTCACCTTCATCGTAGTTTTTTATATCCTTTATGTCAATTATAGTGTCTTTTTTTACATTTAAGTAATTAAGTCGCCTTGCTGTTTCTATTACATTCACCATTGATCTGCCAGATAAGATAACTTTTCTCTTAAATTTTTCAGCTGCGTTAATTATTTGTTGAACTCTATGAACATTTGATGCAAAGGTCGCAATGATAATTCTGTTTGTCCTCTTCTCAGAAAATATTCTATTAAAAGTTTCGCCGACCTTTGATTCGCTCATTGTGTAGCCTTCCCTCAAGACGTTAGTTGATTCTCCTATCATCGCTATAACGCCCTTTTCGCCAATTTGAGAGATCCTTTGCAGATCTATTACATCCTTTACATTTGATATAGGTGTAAAATCGACTTTAAAATCTCCTGAATGGTATACATATCCAAGAGGGGTTTTCACAGCTATTGCACAGGAATCGGGAATGGAGTGGTTTACTCTTATCCATTCAACTTCCATTTTGCCGAGTTTTATATTATCTCCTGCATGAACGATATTTAGATTGACCTTGCCTAAATGGTGTTCCTTGAGTTTATTTTCCAAAAGTCCTATTGTAAGCGGTGTTCCGTAAATTGGAAGTTTAATTTTTTGCAATATATAAGGTATTGCCCCTATGTGGTCTTCGTGACCGTGAGTTAAAACAAGGCCTTTTATTTTGTCCTGATTTTTAATTAAATAAGTTATATCGGGAATGATAATATCTATTCCCAGGTGTTCTTCATCGGGAAATGTCATTCCGCAATCTATAATTATTATTTCATCTCTATATTCAATAAGCGTTAAATTTTTTCCCACTTCATGCATACCGCCAAGGGGAATAATCTTTAACTTATTAGTGTTCCTCATTATCAATCTCCTTTATTATCACGACATTCATCGCAATATCCATAGAATTTAAGATTGTGATCAGTTATTTTAAAATTTTCGCTATCTTCAATTTTATCTTCTAAGTCATCTAATAAATCCAGTTTTACTTCTATTACTTTTGAACATTTTAGACAAATTAAATGGTGATGTCTATGTGCGGAGTCCTGTGACTTAATTTCATATCTTATAACCCCATCATCAAAACTTATTTTATAAAGTATGTCCAGTTGTTCAAATAACATCAATGTTCTGTACACGGTAGCTATTCCTATTTCGGGATTGGTTTTTGATATTTCACCATAAACATCTTCAGTTGAAAGATGTTTTCCCGGATTGCTTAAAAAAACATTGTAAATTTCAGCTCTTTGATTTGTGTATTTATGTCCGCTCTCTTTTAAGATATCTTTTATATAATCTCTAGTATCCATAATTTCCTCGAATCAATTTTCCTCTACATTTAATAATTCTTCATAAGCGTCTTTAACTTCTTGCAATTCTTCGTCGTCAATGCCCACAAGGTATTCTTCGCCATCTTCATCAATTTCAATCCTCAATAAATACATTACATCATTAAAATTATCCGATGGCTCCATTGCAACATAATCTTTGTCATCTAAACTGAACTTAGCTTTTATATTAAACTCCTGAGCTTTTCCTTCTTCATCATAAAAGACCTGTTTTTCCATAGTTCCTCCTATTGTCGATCAAGATATGTTTGTAAAATATACGTTGCAGCAATTTTATCGATATATTTTTTCCTATTCTCTCTTCTTACATTTCCTTCAATTAAAATTTTATTTGCGGATACACTGCTGAGTCTTTCGTCAATATAAATTATCTCGAGATCAAATTTATTTCCTAGCTTTGTAGAGAATTTAACAACTTTTTCAGCCTGCAGCCCTACTGTGTTATTCATGTTTTTAGGAAGACCTACAACAACTTTTTCTATATTGTATTCTAAAATAATATCATGTAACTCTTCATAAGCTTGTCTATTTGATTGTCTTAATATGGTTTTTAAAGGCTGAGCAGTAAATAAGAGTTCGTCACTTATGGCTACACCAATCCATTTATCTCCTATATCCAAACCTAAAATTCTAATAAAATCACAACCGTTTCTGCATATTTTATTAAAATCACAATAAGATTGAAGTGAGATGGCTGACCATCTCACTAGTTATTTTAAATATGATTTTAATAATTCTGCCAATAAATTATCACGTTCAACTTTTTGAATTATGGATCTAGCATTATTATAACTTGTAATATATGTCGGATCTCCGGAAAGTATATATCCTATTATTTGATCTATGGGATTGTATCCCCTCTCTTCCAATGCAAAATAAACATCCTTGATAATTTTCTTATACTTTTCAGATTCCAAGTTTTGTTTTTCAAATACCTGTGTTTCATAATTTTTATCCATAATAAACCCCCATAGTGATTATTATATCATAGAAAAGATAATAATAATCATCATAATAGATTTTTCAAACTATCCAGTGCTTCGTCTATTTTATCTATATCTTTAGCTCCTGCAGTGGCCATGTCCGGTCTACCTCCGCCACCTCCACCTGCGATTTTTGATACTTCCTTGACAATTTTACCCGCATTTAATCCTTTTTTAACCAAATCCTTTGAAACTGCACAAACAAAATTAATTTTATCTGAGTTAATTGTGGCAAATAGTACCACAACAGAGCCAACTTTATCTCTAATCATGTCCGCCATATTTCTAAGGGTTTCAAGATCCACATTTTCAAACTTGTATGTGATGTAATTTATCTCATTCTCAGTCTTCATTGTATCTATTAAGGTAGAGATCTCGTCTTTTGCCGATTTGAGTTTCAGTTCATTTACTTCTTTTTCAAAGGTTTTTACCGACTTAGTCAATTGAGAGATTTTATTTAATATGTCCGTTTTGTTTGTCTTTAGCAAATCGGCACTTTCATCTCTTAAATTTTCAAGAGAATTTAAATATCTATATACAGAAGAGCCTGTAATGGATTCAATTCTTCTAACTCCTGAAGATATACCCGATTCGGATAGTATTTTAAACATTTGAATTTCGGACGTATTGCTCACATGGGTACCGCCGCACAATTCAGTTGAATAGTCTCCCATGGATACTACTCTTACCTTGTCATCATACTTATCTTCAAACAATCCTATTGCTCCATCTTTATATGCATCTGCTAAACTTTTAATCTCTGTTTTTACTTCCAGTGCCTCGAATATTTTTTCGTTTACTCTATTCTCTATTTTTGCTAAATCGTCTTTGCTTATGGATTCGAAATGCGTAAAGTCAAAACGCATAGAATTTTCTAAAACTTCTGAACCGGCTTGATTTACATGATCTCCTAACACTTCTTTCAAGGATTTATGCAGAAGATGAGTTACTGAGTGATTTTTTCTGATGTTATTTCTTCTCTTCACATCAATTTCAGCAGATACTTGTGATTTATATACAGTACCTTCATCAACTTCCACAACATGAAGAAAGGCTCCATTTTTTGTCTTTTTAGTATCAACAACATTTACCTTGAAATCATCATTGTAAATAATTCCTCTATCACCTACTTGACCGCCGCTTTCTCCATAGAAGGGCGTTTTATCAAGTAATATTACTCCTCTTTCACCTTCGCTTAATTCACCCACCTCTTCGTCATTTTTTAATATCATGACAACATTCGATGTTGAATTATTTTCCGTATATCCCAAGAATTCCGTTTGTATTCCATTGAGAATTTCATAGTCAGAATTGTTCGCCCATCCGGAATCGTGTTGTTCGGATCTTGCTGCTCTTGCTCTGTTTCTTTGCTCTTCCATTAGAATATTGAAGTTTTCCACATCTACGCCTATGTTTTTTTCACTTAATATTTCTTGTGTCAAATCTATGGGGAATCCGTAAGTATCATATAATTTGAATACTTTTTCACCGGCTAGGACATCTTTTCCTGATGATTTTAAATCCTCTACATAAGATTCAAGTATTTGCATTCCTGATTCAAGAGTTTCCAAAAATTTATCTTCTTCGGCTTTTATTACCTTTGTAATCTTTTCTTTATTTTTCTTTAATTCACTATAATAATCATTGCCCCACGAATTTATGACAAACTCAGATAATCCATGTAAAAAACCGCCTTTAATTCCCAAAAGTTTCCCGTGACGAGCAGCTCTTCTTATCAACCTTCTCAACACATATCCTCTTCCCTCATTGGAAGGTCTTATATTATCCGATACCATAAAAGTAATCGCTCTAATATGGTCTGTTATAACTCTTACGGACTGATCGAGTTTTTTATCGTTTTGATAGGTATAATCAGCCAATTTACATATTTCTGCTACTATTTCCTTCAATGCGTCTATTTCAAAAATATTATTTGTATGTTGGATTACTGTAGCCAATCTTTCAAGACCCATTCCTGTATCAATATTGGGGTTGCTTAGTGGATGATAGACTCCCTTTTCATCTTTGTCAAACTGAGTAAATACCAAATTCCATACTTCTATAAATCTGTCACAATCACAACCCGGTTTGCAATCCGGATCTCCGCAGCCGTATTTTTCTCCTCTATCTACATAAATTTCAGAACAGGGACCTGAAGGACCAACTTCCAATTCCCAAAAATTGTCTTCCTTTCCAAGTCTTACAATTTTGTTTTGAGGAATGTGTATTTTTTTGTTCCAAATATTATAGGCTTCATCATCATCTAAATACACAGTCACCCAAATTTTTTCAGGATCAATTTCTATCACTTCGGTTAAAAATTCATATGCCCATGAAATTGCTTCCTCTTTGAAGTAATCTCCGAAGGAAAAATTTCCCAACATCTCAAAAAAAGTTGCATGTCTATCTGTCTTTCCGACATTTTCTATATCGCCGGTTCTTATACATTTTTGACATGTAGAAACCCTTCTACTCGGTGGCGTCAATTCGCCTGTAAAATATTTTTTCATTGGAGCCATACCGGCACCGATTAACAGTAGAGATTTATCATTTTTGGGGATTAATGAAAAGCTTGGTAATATCAAGTGTTCCTTGGTTTTAAAAAAGTCCAAAAAAGTCTTTCTAATCTCATGTAACGTTAAATTCTTCACATAGCACCTCTTTATTGCAAAAATCCTCCCTTCTACATGGGAGGAGAGTTATTAAAATTATATTTAAAATGATATAATTTGTCAATTTAGACAATATTTCTGCTTTTTTGATTATGTTTAATTTTTACAAAATCTATGAGAATGACAATTACAGAAGCTATCGGCACTGCAAATATCATTCCGAATACTCCCATTGTCGCTCCGCCTACAATTATAGATATCAGAATTAACAAAGGATTTAGACCTGTCTTATCACTTAATAGTTTTGGAGCAATAATATTATTTTCCGCCCATTGTAACAATACAAATAATATACCTACCCAAACCGCTTTCATCGGCGAATCGATAAATGCAAATAACACCGCAGGCAAAAATCCAAAGAAAGGCCCTATATATGGGATTATGTCGGCAATACAGGTAATAACACCTATTACAATTGCAAAATCAACATTTAATATAAGCAGATAGACCATAGTAAGAAATCCCACTATAATAGCCATAAGCATTCTTCCTTTTACAAAATCAAGCATGGCTTGATTGATTCTGGAAGATACATAGAATATATCTTCCTTGTATTTGTAAGGCAGATTTCTTATAATTCCGTTTTTAAATTTATCTTTATCCACAGTAAAATAAAATGTAAAAATAAATACCAGCACGATTCTCACTAATTTAGTGAAAAAGCTTCCTACTCCCGATGCCACTCCCCTTAAACTCATTAGGACATCAGATTGTAATCCTATGATGAAATCTGTGATTGAGTTTTGTATGGACTTCACAATTTCTTCAGTATTGAAGTTATAAAAAATCTCATAACTGAACATTTCATTTATAAAATTATTTGCCTTTACAAGTTCATTACCTAAAACTTCAAAAACTTCCTGTAATTTAGTTATCAAATTCGACAATTCCACTGTCGTTTTTGGAATTACTGTCAGCAATAGCACCGAGAATATAAATAAAGCTGTTACATATACTAAAACAACACCTATTTTTCTCGAAACATTTTTCTTTTCCAAGAATGTGACAATAGGATTTATCACAAAAGATACAACGATGGCGGAATTTATAGCCCAAAAAGTATCAGTAAGCACAGGAAATCTATTGAATATTTTTTTCAACAGATACAACAAAACAAGTGTTAAAAATATTCTAATTATAAATATTAAGTTAAAATTTATTCTTTTTTGTCTGTCGATATACCTATTGCCGATATTTATTAAATAATATATCAACAAAAATAATAGAGAAATAAATAAAAAACTTCCTAATACAAGTATAAAGTCGGGAATCACACCACTTAATTCAGTTGAATTAAATTTTATTGAATTCATAAATTATCCCCTTAAAGAGTTTATAGTACTTATAATTATATCAGATGCTTCAATAATTTCATCCATATTATTATTTTCATTTATAGTAATTCTCAAACAATTTTTTGCCAATTCATCATTCCTGCCTATAGCCTTCAAAACATGAGAAGGATTAATGCTTCCTGCATTGCAAGCACTTCCGCTCGAAGCACTTACTCCCCTTTTGTCAAGCAACATCAACAATAGTTGTGAGTCCACTCCCTCAATGGATATATTTATATTTCCGGGGAGTCTATTTTTTAAATCACCGTTTAAATATACACCTTTAATCCCTAGTAGTTTATTCAACATAAAGTCCCTCATGGTTTTGATTTTAAGTGCATTCTTTTCTCTGCTATTTGACATAATTTCCACAGCTTTTGCAAAACCTGCAATAGCTGCCACATTTTCTGTGCCCGCTCTCCTGCCCGTCTCTTGAGCACCTCCATGAATCAAGTTATCCACTTTAGAACCTTTTTTCTTATAGAGAAGTCCTATCCCCTTAGGTCCGCCTACCTTGTGAGCTGAAGCTGTAAAGAGATCTACTCCCAGATTTTCTAAATTGATATCTATATAGGGTAAAGCTTGCACTCCATCTACATGAAACAATATATCCTTAGATTTTATGAGTTCTGCTATTTTTGATATGGGTTGGATTGTTCCTATTTCATTGTTTGCATACATCATTGACAAAAAAATTGTATCCTTTGTCAATTTGCTTTCTAATTCATCAATATTTATTATTCCAAGTTCATTTAATTCCAAGTATATAGGTATAAATCCAAATTTTTTTAGGTATTCAAAGCTTTCCAGCACAGCCTTGTGTTCAATTTTAGTTGTTATGATATCCTTACCTTTATCCATATTTGCAAATGCTGATCCTTTAATTGCCCAATTGTCGGATTCGCTGCCTCCAGATGTGAAGAATATTTCATTGCTGTTTACGCCGAGAACTGCTGCAATTTTATCTCTGGATTCTTCAATTTTGCCTCTTGCAATTTTCCCAAAGGAATAAACAGAGGAAGCATTTCCGTAGTTTTCTCTTAGAAAAGGTTCCATTTCAGAAAATACTTCATCTTTTATTTTTGTAGTTGCTGAATTATCTAAATATATATTCATAAAAAACCTCACATATCTGCAAGCGTAACGGAATCCAAAACCTCATCAATTCTGCTTTGAATTTTATCTAATATATCCTTTGTGGCGCATATATCTATATTCTTGCATTCACTTATCTCCTCCATAGCGGAGCAAGAGATTGCAATATTACCTTCTAAAACATTTAATATTTCGCTTATTTTTATTTCTTTGGGATCACGAGTCAATTCATATCCGCCAAAGGCTCCTCTGCTTGATTTAACCAGACTTGCTCTTTTGAGCAATGAAAATAATTGTTCTAAATATGCCATTGACAAATTTTCTTCTTTAGCTATATCGCTGATAGACATGGGCCCTTTACCGTAGTTTTGAAGCAATCTGTACATTGCCATTAGACCGTATCTTCCCTTTGTTGATAATTTCATAAAATCACCATTTTCTAATCAAGCCTCTGATCTTTTATCACATTTTTTAAAGTGTACCAGGGTAACTCTGCACACTTTACTCTGGCAGGTAAATTCTTAATGTTTTCAAAAATAGCTGCATCTTCAAGCTCATCCAATTCATTTTCGTCGGTTATTTCACCCTTTACCATGGATATGAACTTATCTGCCAACTTTTCCGCATCTGACAGCTTCATTTTTTTAATTATATCGATCATTATGGATGTAGATGCTTGTGAGATAGCACATCCTGTTCCTATATAGGATGCATCTTCTATAATATCTCCATCCAATTTCAATTGAAGAGTAATTTCATCTCCGCAAGATGGATTATGCCCAAGTTCTTTAACAGTGGGGGCATCTAAATCTCTTCTGTTTTTTTTGTTTCTGCTTTGCTCAAGCACTACTTCAGTGTAAATTTCATTAAGATTCAATTTTCATTATCCTCCTAACTTCATCTAGTTTTTCTATAAATACATCTATCTCTTCAAAGGTATTGTAAAAAGCGAAAGAAACTCTGCACGATGCGTTGATTCCAAGTTTTCTGTGAAGAGGTTGTGCACAATGGTGTCCCGAACGAACTGCAATTTTATAGTTGTCGAGAATTGATGCTACATCGTGAGGATGTGCCCCTTTAAAATTAAAGGATACCAAAGGAGATCTTTTTTCTACAGGCGTTGTGTATATGTTGAGAAAATCCAATTTTATCATCTTGTCATAAGCATACTGGCACAGTTCGCTTTCATATTCACTTATTTCATCAATACCTATGTTTTCTATATATTTAATGGCAGATACTAAAGAAACGACTCCGCCTACATTGGCTGTACCGGCTTCAAATCTCTGTGGCGAATTAAGAAAAGTCGATTTATCTTCATATACATATTCAATCATATCCCCACCATATAGAAAAGGTTCCATTGAATTTAATATGTCTTCTTTTCCGTACAAAACTCCGATACCCATTGATGAAAGCATTTTATGCCCTGAAAATACCATAAAGTCGCAACCCAAATCTTCCACATTCATCTTGTTATGCGGCACGAATTGAGCACCATCTACTACGGCTACAGCATTCTCGTTGTTATTTTTCAGTTTTGAGATGTATTTTTTTACATCGGGCATTGTTCCCACTACATTTGATGCTGCAGTTATCGCCAATATTTTTGTATTTTTATTCAGTTTAGATTCAAATTCTTCATCATCTATTTGCATTTTATCATTTAAATACAAGTATTTGAGTTTAGCACCGGTCTTCTCGCAAACAACTTGCCAAGGGATTAAATTTGAATGGTGCTCCATTATAGAGATTAAAACCTCGTCTCCCTCTTTTAAGTTGTTGAGACCCCATGAATAGGCGATTAAGTTAAGTGCTTCCGTTGCATTTCTTACAAAAACTATTTCATTGGGTGATTTTGCTCCTATAAAGTTCCCTATATATCCTCTGCCATTTTCAAAAACTTCTGTGGATTTCATGGCAAAATAATGGGCTCCCCTGTGTGGGTTCCCGTTATATTTTTCATAAAATTCAGCAGTTTCTTTTATTACGATCTCAGGTTTTTGAGTTGTAGCTCCATTGTCAAAATAAATATAACTGTCCTTGTCAAGATATCTGAAATCTTTTCTTATTTCTTTTATAATTTTAGAATCTATCATCGCTATTCACCTATTCTTTGAAAAACTTTATTCCATATTTTCTCTTTAACTTTTTCATCTTTAATATTATTTATGGCACCGGAAAATTTAGACTTAACTATCAAAGATTTAGCACTATCTTCATCAAATCCTCTGGACATAATGTAAAATAGCAATTCTCTATCTATATTTCCTGCACTTGCCGCATGATTTCCTTCTACATCATCTTCATGAGATAATAAGACCGGCACCGACAGAGAACTTACACTGTCGTCTAGCAAAATCGTATATTCTTCCTCTGATCCCACGCTTTGTGCTGAGCCTTTTTTGAAATCTAAAGTGGATCTGAATATTTTTTTTGCTTCATCTCTCAATGCGCCATTTACCAATATTTTAGACTCACTTTTGGTTCCATAGTGAAAAACATTATAAAGCATGTCGATATTATTTTTGCCCGATCCGAAATACACTGAATCCACATTCAACGATGAATGCTTGCCTTTTAAATCCCCTTGAAAATAAGTGTATATTTTATTTGCGCCAAGTTCTATTTGGCTGATATTTACGACTGCATTTTCACCTACTTCGGCATAAATTGTTTCAAGTGAAGTTTGATTTGCATAATCATCTTGAATTATGATCAAATTAACTTTCGAATCTTCCTTTGCCTGAATCTTAATCAAGGAACTTCTAAATTTTTCATTGTCTTCATCGCTTGAATAGTCCAGCAATACATTTACAGTTTCAGATTTTTCTGCCGAAATATAGTGAGAATCCACAAGCTGATTATTATATTCACTTGTATTTAATGTGACTATTTCATCTCCATTTTCATAAACCTTAAATAAATTACAATATCTTTTGTTTAGTTTAAGAATATCTTCAGGTAGTTCATCATAAACATTGGTATAAAACTTTTCTGAAATTTCAGTGTGTATTTTATCAATATCTTTAAGCTCATTTTTACTCAATTGAGGTATTTCTATTGTAGATTCATTTACTTTTAAATAGTTAAAGGTTTTAAAGGTGAGTTCATTTGATTTTATTAAAGTTTGCATATTTTCCTCCTAACCTATTGAGCCTTCAAGTTCCAGATTTATAAGATTGTTCATTTCCACTGCATATTCCATTGGAAGTTCCTTTGCAATAGGTTCTGCAAATCCTCTTACAACCATTGATTTAGCTTCTTCTTCCGAAATTCCTCTAGTCATCAAATAAAAAATAACCTCATCAGATATTCTTCCGATTTTTGCTTCATGTCCGAAATCCACATTTCTATTTTGTATGTCAATGGCAGGTATGGTATCAGCTCTGGATTCGTTGTCGATCATTAAAGATTCACAGGATACTGATGCCTTTGAGTGATGGGCATTTTCCGATATTTTGACAAGACCTCTATAAATCGCCTTGCCTCCTGATTTAGAAATTGATTTTGAATTTACTGTCGATGTCGTATATGGCGCCAAATGAATTGCTTGAGCTCCCGTATCTATGTTTTGCCCTTTTCCTGCAAAAGATATTCCTACATATTCGCTGCTTGCTCCTTCTCCCTTTAAAACCGATGCCGGATACAGCATTGATACCTTTGAGCCAAAGGATCCTGATATCCATTCTATCTTACCGTTTTTTTCTACATGTGCTCTTTTTGTGTTGAGATTATACATATTTCTAGACCAATTTTCTATTGTGGAATATCTGAGTGTCGAGTTTTCTCCTATAAATAACTCCACAGCTCCTGCGTGCAAATTTACCACATTGTATCTGGGAGCCGAACAGCCCTCTATAAAATGACAGTATGCATCTTCCTCAATTATTATCAAAGTGTGTTCGAATTGCCCTGCTCCAGGAGCATTTAATCTGAAATAAGATTGTAAGGGGACATCAACTTTTACTCCTTTAGGCACATATACAAAAGAGCCTCCACTCCAAACGGCATAGTGTAGTGCTGCGTACTTATGCAAATTAGGAGAAATACATTTGCCGAAATATTTTTTTACAATGTCCGGATATTCTCGGAGTCCTGTTTCAAAATCCGTATAGACAACACCTTGATCCAAAAGAAATTTTTGTATGTTGTGATACACAACCTCTGAATCATATTGAGCACCTACTCCAGACAGAAGATAATCTTTTTCGGCTTCAGGTATTCCCAGTCTATCAAAAGTGTCTCTTATTTCATCAGGTACATCTTTCCAATCATCTGTAAGATCTGCATCAGGTCTTATATAAGTGGTTATTTTGTTCATATCCACTTCAGATAAATCATGTCCCCATACAGGATCTGTTTTGCCGTTATATATTTCAAGTGCTTTAAGTCTGTATTCTAGCATCCATTCAGGTTCTTTTTTTTCCGTTGAAATTTGTCTTACTATCTCTTCGGTGAGCCCCTCTACAGTCTTGGATTTGTAGGTAAATTCATTTTTTATATCATAAATTCCTCTATCCAAATCTTCCACATGAGTTTTCTTTTTTTTAGGTTCAGTCATACTACACCTCTTCTTTTAACCAACTGAATCCTTCGTTTTCAATCTTGTCAACTAAGGAATCTCCACCGGTCATGATAAATTTACCGTCGATAATGACATGCACAAAATCAGGTTTTATATTCTTTATCAATTCTCTATGGTGAGTTATTATCAATACAGCTTTATCTTCATTTATAAATCTTTTTATACCTTCGGCTACGATTCTGGTAGCATCTACATCAAGTCCAGAATCGGTTTCATCTAAAATTGCAAGTTTCGGATCAAGCATAATCATTTGAAGGATTTCATTTTTCTTCATTTCTCCGCCGGAAAATCCTTCATTTAGATATCTGCTTGCATAGGACTCATCAAAGGATAGTTTTTCCATCTCTTTTTTTAATTCTTTTTTAAACTTAAGAACGGATACATTTTCATCGTCTATGGCGTTTTTAGCTGTTCTTATAAAATTTTCAACACTTATTCCCGAAACAGCCATAGGATTTTGAAAGCTCATAAATATACCTTTTTTTGCTCTTTTATCCGTGGACAAATCTGTAATGTCCTCTCCCTCAAAAAATATTTTCCCATTTGTCACGGTATATTCAGGATTATCCATTATTACATTGGCAAGAGTTGTTTTCCCCGAACCGTTCGGACCCATAATTACATGCACTTCACCATAATTTATATTTAAATCAATATCATGAAGTATCTCAATGTCTTTATTATCTGTTACATTTGCAGTTAAGTTTTCGATTCTCAATATTTCCTTATTCATCTTTCTCTCCTTTTAGATCAAATCGTACAAATTTACTAGGATTTGATTGATAGACAAATTATAACACAAAACATCTCAATATTATATATTTTATTAGTATTTATTGTTTATTTTTACAAAATATTATAATATGTATCATGAGGAGGATTGAATGGATAATCTATACTATATATTTATAATTTTATTTGTAATTACGCTTTATTTTTCCTTTGAATTTACAATGATTGAAAGTGCATTTTTATCTTTAACTCATTTGAAAATCAAACAATTTGAAAATGAAAACTACGATTTATACAAAGATGTAATAGCCCTATATAAAGACGACAGAATATACTCAACCCTATTGCTTTTGGACTATACAGCCAATACCTTAGTTTCAATTTTACTCGGCATTGTGCTCTTTTTAAAATTTAATTATGCCGGAATTGTCTTGGGAGCTTTGGTCATTCCTGTAGTAATAATAGTTTTTGGCGAAAGTGTGCCCAAGGCCATAGGAAAGCAAAGATACGAAAAAATAGTCTTAAAAAAATCAAAAATGCTGAGAACTCTAACAAAAATATCTCTGGGATTTGTTAATTTCATCACCATACTGACTTCTGGCATAGTTCGAGTTATCGGTGACAAAAATTATAAAAGACCTTTAATTACAAAGGGTGAGTTAATAGATGCGGTTTCCTTGAGTGCAGAAGCCGGAATATTAAATACGGAAGAATCTCGGATAATTGAAAATGTAATGGATTTTCAAGACGCAATGGCTAAGGATGTTATGACCCCGAGAACGGACATGGTAGCCATCAACAAAGATTTGAGTTTTAAAGAAATAATAAAAATTATAAATGAAGAATCCTTTTCAAGATTGCCTGTATATGATGAGGATTTAGATGACATAATAGGCATTTTACACGTAAAGGACTTAATAGGGTTGGGTGATAACGAGCTCTTAAGTCATAGATTGGATATTTTGAAACCTGTACTCTACACCTATGAATATAAACCCATAGGTCAGCTTTTCAATGAAATGCGTCTGAAGAGATTTTCAGTCGCCATAGTTAATGACGAATATGGAGGCACCGAAGGTATGATTACCACTGAAGATTTAATTGAAAAAATCTTAGGCTCCATATCAGATGAATACGATGAAGATGATGATGAAGATTACATCAAAATAAACAAAAATGAATATCTAATTGACGGATCCATGAACTTGGACGATTTCAATTATACTTTCGGTACAGAATTGGAATCTGAAGAAATTGACACGATAGCCGGCTATATAATCGAAAAAATTGACAGGTTTCCGAAAACCGGAGAAAAATTAAATATTGACGGACTTAACCTTACTATTTCCAGTAGTAAAAAGAATAGAATAGAAAAACTGATTTTAAAAATTTAAAATCAGTTTTTTCTGTATGCTATTCAATTTCTACAATCTTCAATTCAGAATTTTTCCAGCTGGCAGCTTCTCCCAACTCAGACACTATCTCTTTAAGTATCTCATCGCTTTCATAGGTTTCGTCAATAGGTGAAACCCTTATGTCCTCTCCAAAAGGAATTTCTTCAACCTCTTCGCCTAAGTCGACAAATGTTATGACTCTATTTTTCAGTTCCTTTTGATCTTCCGGCGCGTCAATTCTTGAATATTTCAAATTTTCATCTCTTGTATAAAAATAAATATCTTTATTGAATTTCCGTTTATAATACATTGAATACGCTTCGCATGATAAGGAAAATGCAGCCAATGGATGTACATCAAAAATAATCTTTTTCATAAATCCTCCTTTTTAGATTATAACATAAAATATAGAGCATTTATAAAATAAGAAATTTTCGTATAGAATTTTTTACAAATATTTAATAAATAATACTATCTTTTAAAATTCAAAGATAAGTATTGAATATCAACTTTTTATACTTACATGCTCTCCCGATATATTTATTAACTCCTTCAGTTCGAGTATGGTCATCATTGAATTGACTATGGACACATCTTTTTTAAGTTTCATAGCTATTAGGCTGATTTCATTTACTCCTGAATTTATCAAATCTATTATTTCTACTTCATCTGCTCCTAAATCTTTAAATTTATCAGAACTTGTCAAATTTGTTGAATTATCACATCCCAAACAGAACAATAGATCATCTACAGTCGTTAATATTTGTGCTCCATCTCTTATTAGCAGATTTGTGCCTTCAGAGTATATTGAATTTATATTACCCGGAAGGGCAAAAACTTCTCTTCCCTGTTCAGCCGCCAATCTTGCTGTGATTAATGAACCGCTTTTGTATCTTGCCTCTATTACAACCACCACTTCGCTCAATCCGGAAATAATCCTATTTCTAAGGGGAAATCTGTAGGGCTTGGGATACAAACCGGGAACGTATTCGCTTATTATCAAATCCTTTTTAATAATTTTGTTGTATAGATATTCATTGGACTTAGGATAAATGATATCTACCCCACCGGCTAAAACACCTATTGTTCTAATATTATTCTTAATAGAATGTCTATGCGAAAGAGCATCTATCCCGTAGGCAAGACCGCTTATTACTGTAACGTTCTTGTTTTCAAGGGCGTTCACTATGTATTCCACTGCATTGGCTCCATAATCGGAATGCTTTCTGGCACCCACTATTGCGACGGATTTAGTTTCGAGTAAACTCAAATCTCCTATAGCGTACAATATCTTAGGAGAATTTTCTATATATCGCAATTTCTCCGGATAATTTTTATCACAATCAACTATTGTGAATATATTTTTCTTTTCACAATAGGAATGAAGCCTTTCAATAGAATTTGCATTATATTTCAATAATCTGGTCTTAACGCTGTTTTGCATTTCTATAGAATCTAAGAAATCTTTGTCAAATACTATCTTATAGTCATCTAAAATATCGACAGCTTCCAATATTTTTTTAATCTGCTGATTTTCAAAATTCAAAATGCTTAAATTAATAATAAAATCTCTGTATTCCATACTATCTTTTCCCAAAAATTGTAGCTCTATATCGAATTGCTTCAAGAATGTCATCCGTGCCGATATTTCTGTCTTCCTTTAGATCTGCTATGGTTCTTGATACCTTTAATATTTTATTATATGCTCTAGCTGAAAATCCGTATTTTTTATAGGCTGCTCGCATTATTTCTTCACAGCTTTTATCAAGTTGGCAATATTTATGAACTTGATTTTCCTTTAAGTCGGAATTATAATTTATGCCTATTTTTCTGTATCTTTCCCTTTGAATATTCCTCGCTAAATTTACTCTTTTTGCTATTTCTCCGGAACTTTCACTTTCTTGCTCCTTTGACAAATATTTGTATTCAACTGCTGATGTTTTTACATGTATATCTATTCTGTCCAACAGAGGTTGTGAAGCTCTAGCCATGTATTTTTCCACTTGAGTATTGGTACAGGTGCACTCATGTGCCGGATCTCCGAAGTATCCACAGGGACATGGATTGGTCGCCGCTATTAAAGTTAATTTTGCAGGATATGTAATACTTGCATTTGCTCTTGATATATTTATTGTTTTGTCTTCCAGCGGCTGTCTTAACACTTCCAATACGGATCTAGGGAATTCAAGAAGTTCATCTAAAAACAAAACTCCATTATGAGAAAGGGATATTTCTCCCGGCTTTGGTATTCGTCCTCCCCCAATTATAGATATTGATGATGCAGTGTGGTGAGGTGCCCTAAAAGGTGGATTTGTCATTAATGTATTTTCTTTTAACAGTCCTGCTACTGAATATATTTTAGTTACTTCTATGGATTCATCATAGGTGAGTTCCGGCAGTATTGTAGGATATCTTTTTGCTGACATAGATTTCCCGCTCCCGGGAACTCCGATTAAAAGAACGTTATGCTTTCCTGCGGCAGATACTTCCAATGCTCTTTTTAAAAAATCCTGCCCTTTCATATCGGAAAAATCAACATCGAATTGAGGTTTGGTAAATTCTTTTTCATTGATAAATCTGTCTATCAATTCTTCCTTGTTTACGTGTTCAACCACCTGTCTTAGATTTTTAGCGGGATATATTTCTATATCATTTACCAAGGAGCATTCAATCTTATTTCCATCAGGGATAATAAATTTATTAAATCCCTGTTCTCTTAAAGAAATTACCATCGCCAAGGCTCCGTTAATTGCATTTAGTGAACCGTCTAAAGAAAGTTCTCCTAGAAATATATAATCCATATCAGCTTCATCTAACAACCCATTGGCACCTAAAATTGACATTGCTATTGCTAAATCCATCTGCGAGCCGTCTTTTCTAAGACTTGCAGGAGCAAGATTTATAGTTATTCTTTTTAAGGGGAATTCATAACCGCTGTTTTTTATTCCCGATCTTACCCTTTCAATGGATTCCTTTATTGAGGTGTCCGGCAACCCGACTATGGAGATTTTGGGAATGCCATTGCTTAGATCCGCTTCAACATCTATTAAATTTCCTTCAAGTCCTATCAAGGAACAAGTCTTTAAACTAAAATACATACTGTCCTCCTATAGAGCATAGAAAGCGTTTTCTATGTGATTGATATGATTTTCCTTTAGGTAGTATTCTATAATGTCATATCTTATCTGATAATGGGTTAAATTTTTTGAAACTGCATAATTAATAGATGCAGTAACAATATTTTGTATCTTGAAATAGTCGACAGCTTCCGATGCATTCCCAAATTTTTTTGAATTTCTGGTTTTAACTTCAATAAACACCAAAATATTTGCATCCATGGCAATTATGTCTATTTCTTTGCCCAGCGCCCTATAATTTCTATCCAAAATTTTATAATTTTTATTGATTAAATATTCTACGGCTCTTCTTTCTCCGAAATTGCCTATATTTTTATTATTCATTACCATTTCTCTTTATTTTTGACAAAAGTAGCTCTGTGCATTTCAGTGGGCCCTACGGATTTTATCGCATCTCTGTGAAGTTTGGTTCCATAACCCATATTCTTTTCTATTCCGTAACCGGGATATTCTTCAGCCCATAGTTCGCAAAGTCTATCTCTATATACCTTTGCAACTATGGAAGCACATGCAATAGTATAGACTTTGTCGTCTCCCTTTACTATGGATACTTGGTCTATATCAGTATATATTTCCTCCGCATCTATTAACAATAAGTCCGGCTTTATCGGAAAATCTCTCTTATCTCTCAAATTTTTCACAGCCCTCAGCATTGCAAGTCTGGTGGCTTCTTTGATGTTAATGGTGTCAATAGTCTTGGAATCAACTCTTCCGATTCCTACAGCAATCATATTTTTAAGTATTATGTTATAGTAATGGCTTCTTTTTATCTTTGAGAGCTTTTTTGAATCCATCACTCCTTCAATCTTTTTTTCATCGGGCATTATTATGGCACAGGCGACCACATCACCGAACAAAGAGCCTCTGCCCACCTCATCTATTCCTGCAATTCTGTTATATCCTTTAGAATGATATAACTCTTCAAAATTTTCCATTTTACAATTTCTCCAAAGTTAAAGGTCCAAGTATTCCCTTTCTAAATTCATCAAGCACCATATTAGCAACTTTTGTATAATCAATTATGTTGTTCTTTAGAATTGCTCCTCTTTTTTTACCTATTTGCTCCATTATTTCTAAAGGTGTCCTGACTTGTACCTCTATTCCATATCTGCCTGTTAAATATTCAGGTTTGATTTCGACAAGATTTTCTATAAATTTAAGAGCTAAAGTTTCCACGTCCAAGATCTCATCCTTAATTGCTCCGGTAAAAGCTAAGTTTAAAGCAGTTGATTCTTCAAATTTATGCCAAAGTATTCCAGGAGTATCCAACAGATGTAGTTTAGGATTTAGTTTTATCCATTGATTTGTTTTTGTTACACCGGGTTTATTGCCTGTTTTAGCTGACTTTCTCCCGGAAATACCATTTATGAAAGTTGACTTTCCAGAATTGGGTATTCCTACTATTATTGCCCTCAGTGTTTTCAGTTCTATTCCTTTTTCGTTGAATTTATCAATTTTATCTTTCATTAATTCAAAGGATGATTCAACTATTTTGTTTACATTAGGTTTATTGGAATTATACAATATGGCTATATTTCCACCTTTGGATAATTCCTTCATCCATTTTGTATTTTGAGACAATTCTGATAAATCTTGTTTATTCAAAATCAACAAGCCGGGCTTGTTTGCAAGTATTTTTTTTAAAAGAGGATTTCTGCTGGAAACAGGAATCCTTGAATCGATGATCTCTATATAAAAATCGGTAATCTTTGATTTTTTTTCAATATCTTCCAGGGTTTTTTTCATATGACCCGGGAACCAGTTAATATTCATGCTAAATCACTCTTTTTCTAAGATTTTTTTTATAATTTTAATTGCGCCTAATTCATTGTTGTCAAAATCACTGACTATATCTGCGTGTTTTTTAATTAAAAAATCCGCATTCTTCATTGCAATTCCTATGTCGGAGTTTCTAATGAGCATTGCATCATTGGAGTCGTCACCTATTGAAATTGTTTTATAATTCAACAAATTTTTATGAGATTTGTATTTTAAAAGACCGTACCATTTATCGCTGTTTTCAGGAAGAATCTCAAGCATAAAGGTATTTTTGGAATGTATTTTCATTAAATGAAAATTAAATTTATCAAATTTCTTCTTCAATTCGATTTTATAATAATTTAAAGATTCATAATCTCCTACAAGTACTATGGATAAAATATCATAGTTAACTTCATCAAAGTCCTTTACCTTTAGCAGATGCTCGCCGAAGTCATCTATGTATTTCTTGGCTTTCACAGTGGTTTTTTTATCAATAGCAGCTATGTCAAATCCTTTTTCATAGGCATTTATATGAAACAAGGGTTGTATTAAACTGTTTATATCTATGGAAAGTACAATTTCCATAGCTTTTTCCTTAGATATTGGTTTTATGAAAATAACTTCGTCAGTTAAAGTATTTCTGCACATATTGCCATTATTGCAAATTATGTCAATATTTGTTCCTTTAAAAAACCTTAGAGCGGAACGATAACTTCTGCCTGTATTTATCACAAAATCGTATCTGTTCTCTTCTAAATATTTAAAAAATTCAAAATTTCTTTGATCAAAAACTCTGTAGCTATTTAATAGTGTTCCGTCAAGATCAAAGGATATGAGTGTATTTTTCTTTTTCATATATTCATAATAACATAAAATACATTGGCGTTGTTCCCTAAATTCAAATAAAAAAAGTTCAGAAATTAATCTGAACCTTTAATCACAGCGCTCTCGGAATTATTATTACAATAAGCATGATAACGAAGAATGCTATTGTATAGCCTAAACTTTGTTTTAGTTCTTTGGAAGTTAATTTTAAAGTTTCCTTTGACATAAGTTTTGCTAAACATATTCCTACAAAAGCAATAATAGGAAGCAATAACAATACCACCGAAGTCGAGACTCCCAATCCTAAAAATTTATAGAAAGTTAATATAATCAACATGAACAGCGGTATATACAGTTTGGACAGTGATTTTCTATCGAGCCAAATGAGCGCAAAAACAGCCAATACAGATACAATAAAAATTACATATGTAGCGTTGTTGATAAGAGAAATTCTGGATACTGCACTGTCATCTTTTAATTCCTGTGCATTTATATAGAATCCCGATTCGCTGAATGTAGGATTTTCATTTTCTCCCATTTTTTGAGAATTGGTGAATTTATCAACTCTTGCATTTGTTATAAAAGCTGAAATTTTAGATAGAGTGCTATCTCCTCTATAAACTAAATCTCTGGGTTCATAGTATATTGTAAAAGAATATGGATCCTCTCTATTCTCTAAGGGTAATCTGATTTGAGAATTTGCTACGAACTCGTAATTATTGGCTTTTTTATAATATTCTCTAAGTGACAGCTTTTCATTAAAAAGCTTGCTGTTTATATTATCATAGCCGCCCTTTAACTTAACTACACTGTGACTTGGAGTTAATTCATTATTGAAAAATATCTGTCTTACAGGCGTACCCAATATACGCAAACTAGATTCTTCTCCTTGAAATGAAAACTCGACGTCATATTTTATTATTTCATCCCCTTCACTTTTATCAATACTTCTCTGTATAGATAAATTGGAAACTTCAGTAGGATCTTTAAACAACAAACCTCCAAATTCGGAGCTTGTTCCTTCGGATAAACTCCAAAGTGTTGTTGTACTGACTCTATCTGTCAATGTGGAGATGAATAAAATTAAAATAAAAATACCAAATATAATTGCATTTTTTAATCTTTTACTCATTGAAAAACCTCCGAATGAAAACATTTTTATAAATATATAATATCACATTGGAGGTTAGAAATAAACTCATTTATTTAATTATACAATGCTATTCTTGTGAAGTGGCAGATACTTCGGTCCATATTCTGTCGTAGATGGCAAGTGCATCTTCTCCTAAATACTTATAAGTTTCAAGCTCCGGAAGTTTTGAATAGTCGGGATAAGCCACCTCAGAGTTTTTAAGTTCTTCGGGAAGCATATCTCTTACAGCCTCAACAGGAGATGTGTAACCCATTAGATATTCGGCATTTTTTAACGCTATTTCAGGTTTACACATAAAATCAATAAATTTTTCTGCAGCTTCTTTATTTTTGGTATTCTTAGGAATTACAAAGGAATCTATCCAAATATTTGCTCCCTCCTTGGGAAGGACATATTTTAAATCAGGATTGTCGTTTATCATAAGAGCCGCATCTCCGGAGTATTGAACGCCGATTGCAGCATCTCCTTGAACTATTGTATCTTTGCCGTCATCTGTCAAGTATGCAGCCACAAGAGGTTTTTGTTTTATGAGTTCCGCCTTTGCTTCTTCAAGTTCGACAGGATCGGTAGAGTTCATAGAATAACCCAGCTTTTTCAAAGTCAATGCTATAGAATCTCTCTGAGAATTATACATTATTATTTGATCCTTGTATTTTTCATCCCACAGTGCATTCCATGAATCTATTTCTTCATCAATCATGGAAGTGTTGTATATTATTCCCATAGTTCCGGAAAAGTATGGGACGGAATATTCATTTGTCGGGTCAAAATCCGGATTCTTTAAGGATTCTGAAATTCCTTCAAAGTTAGGTACATTGTCAAAGTTGATTTTTGCCAAGGCCTCTTCCTTTATTAATCTTTCAATCATATAGTCTGAAGGAACCAATACATCATAAACATCATTTCCCTGCGATACTTTAATATACATATCTTCATTTGAAGCAAAGGTGTCATATACAACTTTTATTCCGTATTCTTCTTCAAATTCTTTTAATACTGAAGTGTCTATGTACTCGCCTGCATTGTACACATTGATGCTTTCCTTCGCCTCATTGGAACCGCATGCTGTAAAAGTAAATAAAGACGCTGCTAAAATCATAGTTAAAACAATTTTTTTAATCAATTTTTATACCTCTTTTCTCTATATTTTCTTTAGAATTTCTTTTATTTATTATAAGTAACAACACCAACAATGATATGAACATTATTGTAGACATAGCATTTATTGAAGGGTTAATTCCCTTTCTAGCCATGGAATAAATTGTTATAGACAGATTTGATACTCCGTGTCCTGTAGTAAAATAACTTATTACAAAATCATCTACAGACAAAGTAAATGAGATCAAAGCTCCCGTAATAATTCCGGGCTTTATCTGCGGAATTATTACATTTCTAACTGCATACATAGGTTTTGCTCCTAGATCCATGGCGGCCTCAAGTGTATTTTTATCCATTTGTGCCAATTTAGGGAGCACGGATAATATAACATAGGGTATGCAAAATACTATATGGGACAATGTCACGGTCACAAGCCCGAAGCTAAGTCCCAGCGGTCTGAACAATGCATAAAGACCCATCAGTGAAACGGCAGTTATTATATCCGGGTTCAAGATCGGAAGATAATTTATATTTAAAATAAATTTTTTCAAAAAACCGTCTATTTGTGAAATGCCTATTGCAGCTATCATCCCTATTATCGTTGCCACTATCGTCGCTACAACCGCTATTAAAAGTGTGTTATACAAAGCTGTGAGTATAGTTGTATCCTCAAGGAGCAACTTGTACCATTTTAAAGTAAACCCCATCCACGATCCCTTTAGCTTTGAGTTGTTAAAGGAAAATACCATGAGCACGATTATGGGAGCATATAAAAATATAAATATCAAGAATAAATATATTCTTTCAATTGATTTTTTTACCATAGCATTCCACCTCCGCTTTTATTATCGGATTTTTTGTTAAATTTCTCAGTTATAAAAAGCGATATAAGCATGAAAATTATCAATATTATGCTTATTGCGGAACCGAATCCCCAATTCCCTGTGAAAGTAAATTGTTGCTCGATTAAATTTCCTATTAAGTAAAATTTATTTCCGCCCAGCAAATTTGATATTACAAAGGTGGATATGGCAGGTATGAAAACCATGGTTATACCTGTGAGTACGCCCGGCAATGACAAGGGAAATATGACTTTGTAAAATACGATATTATCATCTGCACCTAAGTCCTTTGCCGCATCTATGAGTTTCTTATCAATTTTCAACAGTACTGAATAAATAGGCAATACCATGAATGGCAAAAAATTATATACCATACCTAACAATACAGCCTTCATATTGTACATTAGATCAAAGGGGCCTAATCCCAGGATTCCAAAAAACTTATTGAGCAAGCCGTTGTTTCCTAAAAGAGTGAGCCATGCATAGGTTCTGAGCAAAAAGTTCATCCACATAGGTATTACAAATAGAAGTATTAAATTGCCTCTTATTCTTTCTGGAAGTTTTGAAATAATATATGCTACCGGATAACCTATTACCAGGCAAAGAAGTGTTGAAAGTAAAGCAAGTATCACCGACACCATCAATATTTTTAAGTACAAAGGCTCAAAAAACATCTTATAGTTGTCAATAGAAAAAGAATAGTTTTCAAATCCCATGCCCACCTCTCCGTTAAAGGAGTATGCCAAGATCAAAATCAGTGGAAATAAAATAAAAACCACAGCCCACATCAAATACATATAAGAGTATTTCTTCATACTATCCCTCACTTTTCTTCATGACATGAATCAAATCAGGTTTAATAATCATCTCAACTTCTTCTCCAACTTCACTTGATTGAGTAGATTGTATAAGCATTATATAGCCGCCGATGTCGACTTCCATTTCATAATGAACGCCTTTGAACACGTTTGATATTACAGTTCCTTTCAATGCCCCTTGACTTTTTACCAACTGAACATCTTCAGGTCTTATTACAATTTCAACATTTTCGTTATTTTCAAATTCTTTATCAACGCATTCAAACTCATGATCTAAAAACTCAACCTTGTAATCTTCTATCATTTTTCCGTCAATTATATTGCTTTCTCCTATAAAATCTGCTACAAAGGCATTTTTAGGCTCATTGTAAATATCTATAGGCGTTCCTATTTGTTGGATTCTCCCATAATTCATTACAACTATAGTATCCGACATCGTAAGAGCCTCTTCCTGGTCATGCGTCACATAAATAAATGTACTCTTTACCTGGTTTTGTATTTTTTTTAGTTCAATCTGCATTTCCTGTCTGAGTTTCAAATCCAGTGCTCCAAGAGGTTCATCCAATAAAATTACGTCCGGCTCATTGACCAAAGCTCTTGCTATGGCAACCCTTTGTTGTTGTCCTCCGCTTAGAGATTCTATATCTCTGTTTTCAAACCCCCTTAAATTTACAATTTCTAAAACAGCTTTAACTTTTTCTTGAATGATTGTATTGTCAAGTTTTTTAATCTTCAATCCGAAAGCTATGTTGTCATATACGTTCAAATGTGGAAATAAAGCGTATTTTTGAAAGACCGTGTTGATTTCTCTTTCATAAGGGGGAAGATTTGTAATATCACGCCCTTCAAAAATCACCTGTCCGCTATCCGGAGATTCAAATCCGCCTAAAATTCGTAAGATCGTTGTTTTTCCACAACCGCTGGGACCAAGTAAGGTTAAAAATTCATTTTTCTTTATTTTTAAATTAAAATCCTTTAAAACCACATTATCTCCAAAGGATTTGTTTATATTTACTAAATTAATCAAAATATCATTATTATCCATTTGGCATCCTCCAAAGTTAAATCAAAAGTTTGGCGGCGAACTAACTAGCATTATCTTCGCCGACTTTTTATTTTTGTTTTTTATGCGGCTTACTTTGTCAGCAGAAAAATAAAAGGTTTCATTTTTCCTTAAAATATAGATTTCATCATCGTAATTTAATTCGATTTTCCCTTCCAACACATAACCTAAAATCTCTCCGTTAAAGGGTAAAATATCCTTCGTTTCTATGTTCTGTCCCAGTTCAATTATTACAGGTTCCATGTGATTTTTTTGTGCATTTGGAACAATCCATGTCACTGAATAATTTCTGCTTTTTGAGCTTTCAAAGTAATCCTCTTCGGTGAATTTTATCTTTTGTTCATCATCATTAAAGAAGGCCCCAGGAGTCGTCCCTAAAGCCTCTAAAATATCTGTTAAAGTTGCAATTGAAGGAGATGTTAAGTTTCTCTCCACTTGGGAAATAAAACCCTTTGTGAGCTCAGATCTGTCAGCCAGTTCTTCTTGAGTCAAGTAATTTTTTACCCTTAAATTTTTTAATTTTTTTCCGATATCCAAAAAATCACCTTCGCTTATATTAAACAAAATACTTAGTTTATTAAGTCCAGATGATTATAATATTAAACCGTTTTAATGTCAACTATATTTAAAAAATAATACAAAAAATTTAATTTTTAAAACCGACTTTTCGCAACAAAAAAAGCAGTGCTTTTTACACTGCCTTACCAACCTCCTGAAGCTCCTCCACCGCCGGATCGTCCTCCACCGCCGGAAAATCCTCCACCAAATCCACCACCAGAGAATCCGCCTCCGAAAAATCCTCCACCGGATCCTCCGTAAGGAGGGTTCGGATAAAATCCCCCGCCTCTTCTGCGTCTATTCCCTTTATTGTTTTTATTGTTCGGATTATTGAAACTGCTAAGAACCACTATTAATATAATGACGATTATAAATACCATGATCCAGTCTTCATCAAATTCACTCTCTTCAGTATAATCCATATATGGCTCGTCTGAATTTTCTATATTAATTTTGTATTCTTGTGAATAAAAATGTAACACTTCGTTATATCCTTCAAGTATACCATCAGGATAGTTCTCATCAATAAAAAAAGCCGCCATATTCCTGATTATTCTTGAAGCATAGGCATCCGGAATAAACCCTTCTGTTCCATAGCCGGTTTCTATTCTCATTTTCCTGTCGTCCATTGCAAAAAACATCAAGATTCCATTTGATTTTTTAGAATCTCCTATGCCCCACTTTTGAAAGATTTCTTCTGTTACTTCCTCGAGTGTAAATCCCTCTAAAGAATCCACTATGTAAATTACTACTTGTCCTCCGGTCTTTTTTTGCAAGTCTCTGTTGGTGTTGTTTATGTATTCTTTATCTTCATCACTTAATATGCTCAATTCGTCATATACATACTCATCAGATTGGGACGGATCAGCGATAAAGTCTTGTAGATTTTCTGCAAACACATTATTACCAAATAATAAGATTGTGATGAAAAATAATAAAATTGTTTTTTTCATTCTAACTTTATCACCTCTCTAAATTTAAGAATTCATATTTTAAAATTTAACGTCCGGGGCCTCTTGTTCATCAGCTGCAGCT
Organism: uncultured Peptoniphilus sp.; assembly: GCA_964345555.1. Lineage (GTDB taxonomy): Bacteria > Bacillota > Clostridia > Tissierellales > Peptoniphilaceae > Peptoniphilus_E. The sequence goes on from CAYFRD010000016.1 coordinate 31,967, forward strand.
TCAAAGAATGCCTTTTGCTCAAATCCCAACATTTTTGCAAATATATTCATGGGAAAAGATCTTACATTTGCATTGTAAGTCTGTACTGTTTCATTGTATCTTTGTCTTTCTGTGGCAATTCTGTTTTCCGTGCCCTCAAGTTGTGCTTGCAGATCCAAGAAGTTTTCATTTGCTTTGAGTTCCGGATAAGCTTCAACTGCAATATTGAAATTTCTTATGGACTCTGTAACTTGTTCATTGGCATTTGCAAGTTCTTCCGGTGTTCCGGCATTGTTTACCCCGGCTCTTGCTTCGGTTATCTTGGTCAATGTTTCTTGTTCGAAATTTGCATATCCTTTTACTGTTTCTACTAAATTTGGAATTAAATCAGCTCTTCTTTTTACTACTACTTGAACCTGTGCGAAGGCCGCATCCACTTCATTGTCTAATTTGACAAGATTGTTGTATTTACCGACTGTAAAAAATCCTAAAATAAGTACTATGGCTATGACGGCAATAGTTGTTTTCTTCATAGTTTCCTCCTAATTAATATTAAAAATTTCCATGTTGTTCACTGCATCTTCAACTAATTGGTCTATATCTAAATTTGATTCAGATTTTTCAATATCCTGTAGCTTTGGTTTCAATACAGGATGTTTAGGAAGAAATACAGTACAGCAATCTTCAAAGGGTAAAATGGACGTGTCATATGTTTCTATTTTTTGTGCAATTTCGATGATATTGACTTTGTCCATACCTATTAACGGTCTGAAAACAAGCATCTGAGCTATGTTATTTGTCACGTTTAAACCATCTATAGTCTGTGATGCGACTTGCCCTAAATTTTCCCCTGTTATAATGGATTTATACCCATTTATTTCAGAAATTTTCCTTGCTATTCGCATCATAAATCTTCTGGAGATTATGGTCATTTCTCTTTCGGGACAGTTTTTATTTATTTCCTTTTGAATGGGAAGCAAATTGACAGAATGTATTTTTATATCTCCTGCATATTTTGACAATATTCTTGCCAAATTATGCACCTTTTCTTCCGCTCTTTTTGATGTAAAAGGATAGGAATGAAAATGAAGAGCATCCACTTGAACCCCTCTCTTAGCCATCATGTACCCCGCTACAGGTGAGTCAATCCCCCCGGATAAAAGCAGAAGACCCTTTCCATTAGTACCTACAGGCAATCCTCCTCTTGCTCTATGTCTTTTGGTATATAAGTAAATATCTTTTTTAACATCACAGTAGATATACATATCAGGATTATGAACATCTACTTTTAAATCCGTGTTTTTAAGGACTATTGAGCCTATTTCCCTATTTAAATCCATGGATTTTATTGAGAAATTTTTATCGGCTCTTTTGCTGTGAGCTTTAAATGTCGTATACTCTTGTTTCCTATTTTCTTCAACTGTTTTTAAGACAGCTTCTTCAAATTCAGACATATCACTATTTATTCTTATGCAGGGACTAACATAAACTATTCCGAAAATATCAATGGTTTTTTCTATAATTTCATCAATATATTCTTCTTTTGCATTTATGTAAATTTTGCCCATATCCAAATAAATAGCACCGTGTTCAATATCTTTAATTGAGTTTTTTATGTGTTTTATTATTTTGTCTATAAAGGATTTTCTATTATTTCCCTTAAGCATTACTTCCCCTAAACTATAGCTTACAACTCTATCCAAAATATCACCTTTTCATAATATCTCTAATCTCATTTATATAAATTTTCAATTTATCTATAAATTCATCTATGTCCTCCTTTGATATTTCATAGGACAGACATAATCTTACTGTGCCGTCTTCGTAATTTTTGTCAAGATGCATTGACTCAAGCACCTTGCTCTTGTGTGTTCCATTAGATGTGCATGCAGAAGCTGTGGAAATATATATTTCATCCTGTTCGAGATAATGCAGAAGCACCTCTCCTCTTATATTTTTGAAGGAAACGGACAATATATAGGGTGAAGAATATTCCGGAGTATTGATAATAAAATCCTTAAAGTTTAAATGAATTTTATCTATCAAATATTTTTTTAGATTTTTTATCCTCTCTTGTTCCTCATCAAAGTTTTTGGACATTATCCTTGCTGCTTCGCCCATTCCCACTATTCCCGGGACATTTTCAGTACCTGATCTTAAATTTTTTTCTTGTCCGCCGCCGTAGGTCAGTTGTTCAATATTGTTACCCTTTTTGAGATAAAGTATTCCTATTCCCTTGGGTCCGTGAATTTTATGCCCTGATGCGGAATAACTGTCACAGTTTATGCTTTTCACATCGACTTTTATCTTACCATAGGATTGAACTCCGTCAATATGCACAAATATATTTTTATTTATGCTCTTTATTTTTTCAACTATTTCCTTTATTGGAGCTATGGTGCCGATTTCATTATTGATATGTATTATTGAAACTACGATAGTTTTATCAGTTATTTTTGAATATAGCTCGTCTAAATTTATATTTGCCTTATCATCTACTCCTACTTCAATAATTTTATAATTTTCACTATCATAGGATTTAAGTTTTTCAATCACAGAAGAATGCTCAATGGACGTGGTGACAATTTCATTGCCAAACCTTTTATTCTTATCTATAAAGCCGTTTAAAGCTATATTATTACTTTCTGTCCCTCCTGATGTAAAATATATCTCTTCAGGACTTGCTCCTATCAAATCGGCAGCATTCTTTCTAGCCTCTTCTACCTTGTGTTCCACATCCTGTCCGAAACTGTGAAGAGAAGATGGATTGGCAAAATCTTGTTCAAAGGACTTTACAATTTTATCTACAACTTCTTTTCTGGGTTTAGTTGTTGCACAATTATCTAAATATATCATTATACACCTATCTTTACACATTTTTAAAATACGCTATACTTTAATTATTAATATAATTATAGTGATTTAAACTCTCTTTATCAACTTTTAGAATCAGGTGAAAAATGAAAATTTACGAATATGATTATAAAATAACAGATGAATATATTTTAAATAAATTTGGCGGATATACCATCTTGGATATTGAAACTACAGGACTTTCAAGGGAAAAGGACAATATAATTTTAGTTGGAACCCTATATATTCAAAAACATGCAACTTTAAAGCTGCTCTTTGCTGAAAATTTAAATGAAGAATTTCAATTGTTGAAGGATTTAAATTTAAAAGACAAAAAAACTATTACTTATAACGGCAAATCTTTTGATATTCCTTTTATTCAATCAAAAAAATCTTTTTATAAATTAGATTCCTATCCATTTTTAAACTTTGACTTGTACGAATATATAAAAAAATATAAATATCTATTAAATCTCAATAAAATACGACAAATCGACATTGAAAAATACTTGCATATATCAAGAAAAGATTTCATTACCGGAAAGGAATCCACTCTCCTATATAAAGAATATTTAATAAAAAAAGATAATAATGCTTTAGAACAAATAATAAATCACAACAAAGATGATCTGACAGGACTTCTAAACTGCCTGTCAATAATTAAAATAATAGAAAATCTGTTGACAATTGAGATGAAAGGCAACACTTTTAATATTGAGAACGTTGAATTTGCTAAAAACAGATTGACAATATCAGGAAATACAAATTTTAATAAAAATTTGGAATTAAACGAATATAATTACAATTTAAAAATCCATCATAATACGTTCTATATCCACATAGATATCTCAGAAAATTATTATGATGAATTCAGAAAATGCAAGTATATTTTATCAAAGAACTTTTTTGGAATAAAAAATGTATCCGAAGTAAAAAGCCCTGAACAAGTCTATATACTTTACTTGGACAAAATAATTTTTGATAATGTTAAACATTTAGCAAATATGATTCTAATGGAAATTTTTAAACTATAAAAATATAAATACAGCAGCAGAAATTAATAGAATTTGTAAAATTACCATAACTATAAATAGAGGACTTATGAATTTATACCAAGTGTTTATAGGAATATCCATTAAGCTACATTGCAATATACAGGCTGTAGGCCAAAACATATCTGAAAATCCATCCCCAAACATATATGCAATAATGGCTATTTCACGATTAAGCCCAATTATATCAGCAACTGGAAGCATTATGGGTAGTGTTAATGTTGCTTGACTTGATGAACCTGTAACAAAAAAATTAATTATATTTTGAATAAATAGCATTATATTTGCTGAAATTATTCTATTAGAATTATTTAACATTGATGATAAATAATACACTACAGTGTCTGATATGAGTGCATCATTCATTATAATGATTATTCCTCTTGTAAAACCTACCACCAATATAGATGGAATAATCATTTTTGTTGATTCTATTATTTCATCACAAATTTTACTTGCATTCCATCTACTAATTACCCCTGTAACCACTGTCATCATTAAAAACCATGCAGCAATTTCATTTATATACCAATCCCAAAATGCTGTTCCATATAATATTATTACTATTGTCAATACAAAAGATATTAGCAAAAAAAAGTTTTTACTTGACGGTCTTTGCTCTATCTCCAAATTTAATTTATTTATATTGGATCTGAGTCAATACTTTGGACAAAATTTTAGGTTTTTTGTAGTTCTCCG
>CAYFRD010000017.1:0-36276 GCA_964345555.1 uncultured Peptoniphilus sp.
TGCTGAAGAATTGGGATTTAAAGCTATTTTTTTATCTGGAGGTGCTTTATCTTATTCAAGGCTAGGAAAACCGGATACAGGTTTTTTAAACTTAAGTGACTTTTCTGATGCTATAAGCAAAATTTCGCGTGTTACAAATATTCCATTGATAGCAGATTGCGACAACGGATTTGGAAATGCTACTCATGCGGCTAATACGGCTTTTACATATGAACAAGTTGGAGCGTCTGGGATTCAAGTTGACGATAAAGTATTACCATCAACTTATCCGGACAGTCATGAAGTAATTGAATGGGATTTAATAGAACCTAAGATAAGGGCTATGAGAGATGCAGTCAATGATGAATTTATAATAATATATAGAACTTGTGTAAATTTATATAATTACGGAATAGAGGAAGCTATAAAAAGGATCAACCTTGCAAAAGAAGCCGGTGCAGATTATGCGTATATTGACGGTTTAAAAAATATTGATGAAGTAGAAAAGGTGTCAAGAGAAGCGAAAATAGCTTTATTAATAAACTTAAATGAAAAAGGTTTTTGTGGTTCTCTAGATAGAAGTGAAATAGAAAAATACAATTATAAAATAGGACTATATCCAATATCAACTATGTTAGCCGCTTCTTTTGGAATTCAAAATGTATTGAAGACTTTATTAGAAGAAAACTCTACAAAAAGTTGCAGAGCTACCATGATAGACCCACCTTCAATTATTTATAACATGATGGGTCTTGAGAGTCTTCCAAAAAAATATAATAAATTATATAAAAAATAAATTGGAGGTAAGTTATGACTCTTAATGATGTTTTAAAAGATTTTGCTTTATTAAGTTTGTTGTTAGTTATCAGTTATCAACTTAGAAAAAACATAAAGATTTTTCAAAAATATTTTATTCCTTCTTCGTTAATTGCAGGAACCTTAGCCATGCTTTTAGGACCTGAATGGTTGGGTAAAATATCTCCGATCTACATACCATTTACTGATGGAATTAAACAATGGGCAGGAGTATTAGTAATTGTAGTATGTGCAACTATGTTTTTAGGGTTGGAAATAGGAGATGTAGGGAAAAAGGGTATTATTACCACTTGTGTTGCAGGTTGTGCCCATCAAGCTCAAATGCTCGCTGGATTGGCGGTGGCTTCGATACTGATAGGACTTAATTTTAACATACCCTACCAATTTGGATACATGGGGTATGGGGATTTTATGCAGGGCATGGCAATGCGACTACTGTAGGAAATATTATTCAAGAAGCAGGATTGTGGGACGATGCTTTAGGGGTAGGTGTAACATTTGCAACAATTGGTATCTTGAGTGGAGTTATAATTGGTATGATAATTATTAATTATGGTGCAAGAAAAGGTTTGACAAAGATAGCGATGAGATTTGAAGATCTGCCAGAAAGTGAGAGAACTGGATTTGTTAGTATTGGTAATAGAAAATCTCTCGGAAATGAAGTTACTGTAACTTCTTCTATAGATCCATTGACATTACAAGCAGCTATTGTTGGAATTGTAGTAACATCAGGATTTTTAATCAGAAGTATTTTAATCAAAATAAATCCTATAATGCAAAGATTTCCTTTAGTTGGAGCAGTTTTAATTTCAAGTATGATAATCGGTTACTTCATCAACAAAAGCAAATTTAAAGATTATGTGGATAAACCATCTATAAGTAGAATAAATGGTGTTGCTTTAGATTATATGATAACTGCCGCAATAGGAACTACATCTATAACAATTTTTACAAATTATGCGTTACCTCTTTTATTAGTATCAATAGCTTTGGTGTTAGTTAATTTATTTTTCTGTTTCTTATTGGGCAGAAGATGGTTAAAAGGAGATTGGTTTGAAACAGGAGTTGGTTTATTTGGACAATTTTGCGGAGTATTGGCAACAGGACTAATGCTTGTAAGAGTTGTAGATCCGGATAATAAGACACCTGCAGCACAGCTAATATCAACATCTAGTACTCTTGGATATATGTGGCAAATTCCTTATATGGTTGTGGGCTCTATTGCCATATTCACAGCACCTAAGATAACAACTATAATTTCCGCAACATTTTTTGTAGTTTGTTTAATTGCCGGAGAATTAATTCATAAAAGATGAAGGAGTTAAAAATGAGAAAATTTAAAATTGGAGTTATTCAAATAGATAGTCAAGACAATGTAGAAAAGAATTTAGAAAAAATTAGTAGCTTTGCTGAAGAAGCTGCTGAAGAGAATTGCAAAATGGTTGTATTACCTGAAAATGCAAATTACACAGGGAATAATGCTCCAGAAGTAGCTGAAGATATTCCGGGAGGAATTACATTTAAATTCATATCAGACTTAGCTAAGAAACATAAAATTTGGATATATATGGGAAGTATATATGAAAAAAGTGAAGATTATAAAAAACCTTACAATGCAACTTTTATAGTGGACTCTTATGGAGAGCTTAGAGCAAAATATCATAAATTGCATCCATTTGATATTTCTGTAAAAGATGGTCCAAATGTTACAGAATCAGATAGGATTAAACCTGGAGATGATATTGTAGTTTTGGATAGTGGAGAACTGGGCGTTTTTGGTCTTTCTATTTGCTACGACATGCGTTTTCCTGAATTGTATAGAGTAATGGCACTAGAAGGTGCTAACATAATATTTGTTCCTGCAGATTTTACGATGAACACCGGGAAAGATCATTGGGAGCCTCTACTAAGAGCAAGAGCAATTGAAAATGGATGTTATGTCGTTGCGCCAGGGCAGATAGGAATAAAACCTAGATTTCAAGCTTACGGGAAATCAATGGTAATAGATCCTTGGGGAAATATAGTAGCTAAAGCTTCTGATATAGAATGTTTAATAACAGCTAATATAGATTTAGATTATGTTGATAAAATTAGAGCTCAAATAGGAACCTTAACAAATAGACGAGCAGATAAATATTCTATAACAAGAATTTAGATGAAGCAATAAATTTTAAAAGCATAGGTTAATTTTAGCAAATTAACCTATGCTTTTTTATATAGAAAACCTCACGTTAGACGCGGGGTTCCGTGAACGCTATGCGTTTGACCAAAAAACCCTCATACACTAAGATAAACATATAGTCTTGCAACTGCATGAACTTAAATAGGAGGAATTAAATGGGACTAAATGACATAAATAGTTTATCCCATTCAAAATGGAATTGCAAATACCATATAGTCTTCGCTCCAAAATATAGAAGACAAGTATTTTATGGAGAAAAGAAAATAGCAATAGGCAGAATATTAAGACAATTATGTGGATGAAAGGAGTAAACATAATAGAAGCAGAAGTTTGCCCAGATCATATTCATATGCTGTTAGAAATTCTCCCTAAGATTGCGGTATCAAGTTTTATGGGATATTTAAAAGGCAAAAGTAGTACAATGATCTATGAGCAATTCGGCGAATTAAAATATAAATATAAAACAGGTCATTTTGGTGCAAAGGATATTATGTAGATACAGCAGGTAAGAATGCAAGCCGAATAGCGGAGTATATAAAACACCAATTAGACGAATACAAATTGGGAGACCAATTAAATTTCACTGAAAAAGGATATTTAGAAAAGAAAAATAGATAGAAATGGGAACGCGCAGCTGACAGACTACATTACGTGTTGTACACGTCCCGCGAGGAATAAGGGCTATGCCCATATGTGAAAAACCCCACGTTTTACGTGGGGATATTTATTGAATATTCATCCTTAAACCTTGGCTTGTGATAAAAGTTCTTTCGATAGTGTGAAAAATCCCCGGCTTATCCGGGGAATGATTATTGAACTGATTTTAGGGTTTTGATTAAATATATTTTATTTTAGGTTGTGAATGAATAGTCCTGATCTGGGTTTGGGTTCGAACCACGTGGATTTCGGTGGCATTTCTTTATTTGCGTCTGCAACTGCCATGAGTTCATCAAGGGATGTTGGATAAAGTGAAAATGCTATTTCCATGTCTTTAGCCACTCTTTTTTCAAGTTCTTCTAATCCTCTTATGCCGCCTATAAAGTCTATTCTATCATCTGTTCTCGGGTCTTTAATTCCAAGAAGGGGAGAGAGTAATTTGTTTTGAAGTATAGATACATCCAAGTCTTCTATCTCATCTCCTGTCATTTTTCCCTTGTAGGTGAGTTTGTACCAACGGTCCTTTAAATACATTCCAAATTCTGATTTTTTTTCGGGTTTTACTTTTTGATCGCTATTTTCCAATGTAAAATTCTCTTTTATTTTTTCAAACAGTTTTTCTTGGGAAAGTCCGTTTAAATCCTTGACCACTCTGTTGTAATCATAGATTTTCACGTTGTCAGAGGGGAAGAGTATGGAAAGAAAGTAGTTGAATTCCTCTGTGCCTTTAAACCCCGAGTTTTGTTCTCTTCTTTTCAAAGAAACCTTGGCTGCCGATGCACTTCTGTGGTGGCCGTCGGCTATGTAGAGGTTGGGAATTTCGGCAAAGTAATTCTCAAGGTTTGAAATGGAATTTTCATCTCTTATTGTCCAAATTTTATGTCTGACTCCGTCGTCGCTGATAAAGTCTATTTCAGCAGAGTCTTTGATACACTGGGCTATTATATTTTTGATTCTGTTTTCATTTTTATAGGTTAAAAATATGGGACCTGTATTTGCATCAAGTGCGTCGATGTGGTTGATTCTGTCTATTTCCTTTTCTTCACGGGTTTTTTCATGTTTTTTAATGGTTCCGTCAATGTATTCGTCTACGGATGTGGCACAGACCAATCCAAGTTGAGTGTGTTCTTTCATGGTAATTTCGTAAAAGTACAGACAGTTGTTTTCTTCTTGCATAAAGTATCCCTTTTGCCACATTTTTTTGAAGTTTTCAGCAGCGTGATTGTTTACTGCAATGTTATCTCCTGTGAAGTCTTCGGGCAGTGTTGCCAAAGGCAGGTCCACTTGTAAAAAGCTCAAGGGATTTTTATTTATTTCTTCTCGTGCTTCCTCGGTATTGTATACATCGTAGGGAAGAGCTGCGATTTTTTCAGCGTATTCATTTTTGGGGCGGACTGCTTTGAAAGCTTTTATTGTAGCCATATTATCCTCCTATTTTATGAGTCTTACTCTTACTACACCTTCTATGTTCCACAGTTCGTCTTTAAGTGATTGATCTACTTTTGAGTCTATGTCTATCATGGTATATGCCCAGTTGCCTTTATGTTTGTTTAAAAGATTTGCTATGTTTATATCTTTCTTGGCAAGGACTGCTGTTATTTGTCCTATCATGTTGGGGATATTTCTGTGACTTACAGTTATTCTGTGGACGCTTTGGCATTCACCCATGTCGCTGTCGGGGAAGTTGACGGAATTTTTGATGTTGCCGTTGTTAAGGTAGTCCATCATTTGATTTACTATCATTTTCGCTGAGTTTTCTTCGCTTTCTGGGGTTGAAGCTCCCAGATGAGGAATATTGATGGTGTTGGGCAAGGTCAGAGTTTCTGTACTTGGGAAGTCAACTACGTATTTTGCAACAGTTCCATCTTCCAATGCTGTTTTCAAGGCTTTTAAGTCCACTAAACCGTCTCTTGCTATATTTATAAGTCTAAGACCTTTTTTAGCGTCTTTTAGAAGTTCAGCATTTACGAAATTTTCAGTGTCCTTTGTAAAGGGAACATGGATTGAAATATAGTCGCATAGCCCGAAGAGTTCCTTTGCATTTTCCATGTACTTTACATGAGTATCTAAATTCAATGCACTTTTAACTGAGATGAAAGGATCGAGTCCATAGACGTTCATGCCCATTGCGACACCCATTGATGCAACCAGTCTGCCTGTGGCGCCCAGTCCTATTACACCCAAGTTTTTTCCGACTATTTCAGGTCCGGTGAAGTTTTTCTTGTAGGCTTCCACTTCTTTAGCTACATCGTCGTCTTTGTCCAAAGTCTTTGCCCACTCAATTGCATCGACGATTTTTCTTGAAGATATTATCAGTGCCAAAGTGACAAGTTCTTTTACAGCATTGGCATTTGCTCCGGGAGCGTTGGAAACTACTATGCCTCTTTCGGAACATTTTTCTATGGGTATGTTGTTAGTTCCCGCTCCGGCTCTGCCTACGAATCTGACATTTTCTCCAAATTCAAATTCGTGCATATCGGCACTTCTGACAAGTATGGCATCCGGGTTTTCTTCTTCCGCTGAAGCTATGAAATTAGGCGTAAGAAGCTCCAATCCCTTGCTTGAAATATTGTTTATAGTTTTTATTTTATATGTTTTAATATTATCCATTTTTACTCCTTAAGAATTTTGCATTTCAAAATATTTCATGTAATCTACCAAGGCACGCACTCCTTCCAAGGACATGGCATTGTATATGCTGGCTCTCATGCCGCCGACAGATCTGTGTCCTTTAATCCCTATGATGGATTTTTCCTTAGCGCCCTTTATAAAGGCTGCATCCAAATCTTTATCTCCGGTGACGAATACTACGTTCATAAGAGATCTGTCTTCAGTTGATATATTATTTTTATAGAGCTTACTGTTGTCTATAAAATCATATAAAAGATTTGCTTTTTCTTCATTTGTTTTTTGAATTGCTCTTACTCCGCCTAAGTTTTTGAGCCACTTCATCACCAGCCCACATATGTATATGCTATAGCAGGGAGGGGTATTGTAGAGTGAGTCCTTTTCCAAGTGAGTTCTGTAGTCCAGCATTGTCGGTAATGTTCTTCCGTCATCGGGCAGGAAGTCCTTGTTTATACCCACAATTGTAAGTCCGCTCGGACCTAAATTCTTTTGAGCACCGGCGAAGAATATCTCGAACTTGTTCATATTGTATTCTTCAGAAAGTATATTTGACGACATATCGGCAACCATCTTTGTGCTTAGTGAATCTATCACTTGGGGTGCTGTCCTGGTTCCGTAAATCGTGTTATTGATACAAAGATATAAATACTTAGATTCTTTGCCAATTTCATCTTCATTAATTTTTGGAACACAGGTAAAATTTTCATCTTCGGATGAAGCTGAGATCTCCGCGTTGCCGAAGAGTTTTGCTTCTTTATAGGCTTTTTTCGCCCAGGAGCCGGATATCACATAACTTGCTTTATCGTTTTTTGACAAAATATTCATGGGTACCATGGTGAATTGTGTCGATGCTCCGCCCTGTAAGAACAATAATTCGTGTTTGTCGTCCAAGTTCAGCAGTTCTTTTAACAAGGTCTTGGTTTCCTGATGAATTTCATCATATTCAGCACTTCTGTGGCTCATTTCCATGACGGACATTCCACAACCCTTGTAGTTTAACATTTCCTTTGAAGCTTTTTCTAAAACTTCCACGGGTAAAGTTGCAGGGCCGGCTGAAAAATTATAAATTCTTTCCATTTTATCCTCCTATGTTCAATATTAATCTTTATCAATTTACCATGTAGATAAAGATTTACAATATTATACTCTCAAAGAATTATTAATACAATGGCAAAATTTCAATGAAAACCTTTATTTGCCAAATTTGACTGAAAGTTTAAGATAATTTTACAAAAATACATTCCTATAAAAAACAATTGGGATAGATAATAATTTTTGGTACAATAGACATAAAGTGAGGTAATTATGAAAACATCATATATATTAATGGTAGTAACTATAATTTCAAAGGTTTTCGGATTGGCAAGGGAAAAGGCTCTTGCACATTTTTTCGGCACGAGCATGGTAGCCGATGTATTTTTAGTGGCATTTCAAATACCCATGACTTTCACAAATGTTATATCAGGTGCTACAGCTAACGGATACATACCCATATACAATGAAGTGGTAGAGAAAAGCGGCGAGAAGAACGCCAATGATTTCACCGCCAACTTATCGAACATAGTGTTTTTATTTGCACTTGTGCTCTCAATTGTAGGGATCATATTTGCGGAAGGTCTTGTCAGTGTGATGGCAATAGGATTTGAGGCGGAGAAGTTTGAATTTGCAGTATTTATGACCAGAGTTGCACTTCTGAGTTTGTGTGCAACGTCGGTATTTTCCATCTTCAAAGCCTATCTTCAAATAAAGAAACATTTCATAGTTTCAATTGCTCATGCCATAATCATGAACATAATTATAATTTTCTCCATGGCTTTATCCTACAAGCTGGGAAGCGGCTATTTAGCCTACGGGATTTTGGCAGGCTTTGTATTTCAATACGTAATATTTTTGCCCTACTTGAAGAAGACTGACTACAGACATAATTTACGTTTCGACATGAAAGATGAAAATTTTATTAGACTGCTTAAAATAATACTCCCGGTAATTATTTCCACATCGGTTATAGAACTGAACTTTATAATATCTAAATCTCTGTCATCTTCGTTATTTTCGGGAGCCATATCATCTCTTAACTATGCCTACAAGCTGCAAAGTTTTGTTACGGGCATAGTGGTGACATCCATAGTCACGGCAGTATATCCCGAGATGGCGAAATTCGGTGCGAAAAAAGATTATGAAGGACTTAAATACCAAACCGGTGAAGCGCTGATAACCATGGCGATATTGGTCATTCCTGCCTCCATAGGTTTGTTTATATACTCAGAACCCATAGTTAAACTTTTGTTCCTGGGAGGAGCATTTTCAAAACAGGACGCCTACATCACTGCGACGATTCTTTCTTTCTATTCACTAGGTATAATCGCCATAGGCATAAGGGAGATAATATCCAGAGTATTTTACACAGTTATGGATGCCAAGACACCCGTCGTAAATTCTGTGATAATGGTGGGAATAAACATAATTTTAAGCATAGTGCTCATCAAAAAACTTCAGATAAGAGGACTTGCCCTTGCAACTACACTGTCTTTCATAATTGGATCGGTAATGATATATATAAGTGCACGAAAGAAAGTGGGCGAGGTATTCTCCAAAGAAGTACTGGTGGAAATTCTTAAAATCATTGTGTCGTCCATGGTAATGGGAGTTGTTTCAAAATTATTTTTCGACTTAATCACAAGCCGGTTGGGCGAAAGGTTGTCGTTGATTTTAGCGATAGGAGCGGCAGGAATTGTTTATCTAATAATGCTTGTACTCTTAAGAAGCAGAGAAATTTTCAATATTATAAATAAAGTCAGAAAGAGAAAATAAATTTATAAAAATAAAAATTTATATAAAAAATCTCCTGTGTATTTTCAGGAGATTTTTTGTATAAAGTACATTTATTATTTACAGGAGCGGATGAATGCATTAGCTCCTTATATTTCGTTATTGATTATAAATCGGGACTTAGGACATCATCATCAGCATCATATTGAATATAAAATTTATCAATTTTAAAAGAATTGAGATAAAAATATTATGATAATAGCAATAGGTGATATGTATTTAATTGATACTATCATCCATTTTTTTATCAAGGGATTTGTTATGTTGGCGGCTTTTATGGTGTTGTCCATACCCCACACATATCCGCAAAAAATCGCAATGATAAAACAGCCGATTACCAATATGTAGTTGCTTTCAATTTTATCCAACAAGTTAAAAAGGACATCATTGTTTACGGAAAAGAAAGCTATGGCGGATATTATTACCACTGCTGCAGTCAAGGATTTATCTCTGGAGAACTGATATTTTTCCGTCAAAAGACCAACGATTGCTTCCAATATTCCCACTGAAGATGTAAAGGCGGCTATGTAGAATCCCAAATAGAACAATACTGATAATACTCTGCCTCCGGGTATTATGTTAAAGGCGTTGGGCAGCGTCAAGAAACTAAGAGCCACACCTTCCGCCGCTTCTAAACCTGTGGCAAATACTATTGGCATTATCATAAGACCTGCTGCAATACCTGCGAATATCAGTGCTATGCACACGACAGCTGCAGATTTGAAAATATCTTCATCCTTATCTTTTATATAGGAGCCGAATACCATGGAGCCCAGCATTGCAAGACCAAGAGCGAAAAAAGCCTGTCCCAGACAAGTTAGCATTGAACTTAACGTGAACTTTGAAAAGTCCGGTAAAAACAAAAACTTAACACCCTCAATGGCCCCTTCAAGTCTAAAGGATGAGAGTATTATCACCGCCATGATTGCAAAGAGTATTGGTATTAAGAACTTAGATACCCTTTCAATGCCCTTTTGGACACCGAATTTAATGACGACTACATTCAAAAACAAATTTATCATAAAAAAGAGTATAACCGAAGTTTTGTCAGCGTTGAAATCGTTGAAAAAACTTTGAACTTCATTGGGACTTAAATTTGCAAGATCTCCGGCAAAACTGGACACCACATATTTAAAAATCCACGAGTAAATGGGAGCGGTGTAACCCAGTATTAAAATTGCAGCCACCAAGTGCAAGTATCCCGCATAGTACCATTTTTTTCCCGGTGCCAAAGTTTTGTAAGCATCGACAGCTGTCCTTTGCGTGGCAAAGCCTATGGTTATCTCACAGGTCATAAGAGGTATTCCTATTATTAGTATGATTGCTATGTACATCAAAATAAAAATTGCGCCGCCGTTTTCACCGACAACATAGGGGAAACGCCAAAGACTTCCTATTCCCAGTGCAAGACCTATTGCCACCAGGATAAAACCCACTATGGAACTGAATCCTTCCTTTTTTTCCAATATCATCACCTTCCAACAAATAGTATAATATAAAAATAAAAAAAATAATATGTAATATTTTACAAATTCTTGCGTATTAACTACTGAAAGACGAGCTCGAGAGGTGATGATATTGGAATATGGAGAAGAAATATTGTCTATGAAATATTCAAATGAAAGAGAACTGGATTTTGAGGCTTTGTATGATGATTATTTTGAAAGGATTTTTAAATTTGTATCTTAAAGAATTAACAACGACGAAGATGTTAAGGATGTGACCTCTGAAATCTTTCAAAGGATATTAAAAAACATAAATAAGTATGATTTCCAAAAAGGAAAACTTGAAGTATGGATCTTTACAATTGCCGGAAATAAAGTAAAGGACTACTACAGAACGAAGAATAAATTCAAACTGCTGTCAATAGAAGCCTTTGCAGATTTTTTTGAAAGCGAAAAAGCTGCCGATGACGACATACTAAGACTTGAAGAGTATGAATATCTAAGGAAGAAGATAAGTAAACTGCCGGACAGACAGAGACAGATCTTGAGTTATAAGTATGGAGCGGAACTTTCAAACAAGGACATAGCACAGATTTTGGATATAAGTATATCTAATGTAGGAGTCGTTTTACATAGGACGATTAAAGATCTGAAAAAGGAAATGGAGGACTACTATGAATAAAGGAGATATGTTTTTTGAAAATTCAGAAGATGAATTTAGTGCAAATGAATATTATGAAGATTTTGAATTTGAAGAAAAACTGAAAAATCTGTATAGTCCTCAGAAGAAAGATAAGGATGAGGTGCTATATAGAATGAAGAAAAACAATAAACACAAAGGATTTAAAATAGCAGCTGTAGCGGCATGTCTCTTGCTGGCAATGCCCTTCACATCACTGGGTAGAGAAATCTACACGGTCATAAAAGAAGCTGTAATTCCATCAGGCAGAATAACAGTAGTGGAAGAACAAGTCGATGAAGAAGCTTTAAAAAATATGAGTATGGAAGTACCGAAGGGACTTGAAGTCTATGACAAAGAAGGCAATCCCTTGACAGAATTAAAATACGGTCAAAGAATGTACAATAAAGACGGAGAAGAAATAGTCGGCACGGTCTATGATGAACAAACAGGACTTACCACAGGATATACCGAAGCGGAAATGGCTGCTCAAGATGAAAAATATACTTACTATGAACCACAGGAAGAAATAGCTGAAACAATGCTTAATTTCAAACCTTTAATTCTCAATGAAGGCTATGAATATCAACACTCCTATGTAATTTCAGAAGAGGGAGAAAAGTCCGATTATGCCAATTTCTTCTACAAAGACTCCAAAGGCAGAGAAATAATACTTTTTGAAAGAGTTTCTTCTGAACAAGCCGGATATGCTACAGGTGACAGCAATGTAGAAGAAATAAAAATTGACGGTATAGATATCATATATCATGGAAAAGATATGTTTGATTTTGAAAAGGATGGACTGCTTGTAACTCTTATGTGTAGAGATATGAACTATGATGATATGGTGAAAGTATTTAAAGACTTGGAACTGTACAACAAATAAAATTTACCCTTAATATAAATTAATTCATTTAGGAGAGGAATTTTTACATTCCTCTTTTAAATTGTATTAAAGGAAGCCTTTAACTATTTTAAAAAATTTTATTTTAAATTTACATAAAATATAAAATAATCCAAAAAATATTGCATTAAATAAAAAATGGATTTATAATATAATTCTGTAAGCGGGTATGGCGGAACGGCAGACGCGCACGGTTCAGGTCCGTGTAAGGAAACTTGTGGAGGTTCAAATCCTCTTACCCGCACCAAATGGTCGCCCTCAATCAATCATTTTAATTAAATGGTTATTGGGGGCATTTTTATATGAATATTATCTCTTTGCATCCACTTTTTGCAGGGGAGATTGCTTATACCTGACAGTTATATTTCTTTGTATATCATGATTCTGGACGATGGGTGTCAATCTTCTAAGTTTTCATATTTGCATTCACTATCCGTAGGGCATTCCTGTGTCATCCTGATATATCCAATATTAAGTTAATTTTGTTATCCGTGTATTGTGATAGGATCAGTTGTATATAAAAAACCCGGCTATGCCGGGCTGAATTATATCATCAATAATCTAAATCATAGTAGTATATGATTTTTCCATCAGCTTTTATGTACTTTTGCGGAAAATCTTCTTGGTGTTGTAAAGAACCGTCCTTAGCAATAGTTTTTTTAATTAAATTCATTACATGTGTAAATCCGAATTCATCCTTTACTTCAAAATTCACTTCCACCTTGATACCGGCAGGCGCTTCGAATTTAAATTCATCTATATTTATGAAACAATCAAAGCCTTGTATTTTATCTACGGTTTCATCATTTTCAGATTTATACATTATTTCATAATTTTTAGTTTCTATAACTTTGTCATCAATATACAGAATAAGACTTGCAGTCTTGGGCTTGTATAAATCCTCAATATCTTTTTCCTTTTCAATTAAGTGATTGTAATCAATTACAAAATCTATTTTTTCCTTGAGGATTTCGAATTTCCCTCCTTCATCGTCGCTGCTGTAAGAATATCCCGCAGGCAATCCGCTCAATCTAAAGGTCAATTCTTTTAATGGAGAGATTTTTTGATTGAATTTTTGAATCTTGGTCGTTTCACCATCTACCAAAGAAAAATTACCTATGGTAAATTCCTGGTTTATGGGAATATTTTTGTCGAGAATAAAATCCGATCCTTGGAGTATCATTTCTTCTTCAATTCCGTCTATGTATAAGTATGCATTTGAGTTTGTCGAATATTCCTTGGGTGTTATTTTATAATTGAAGTCAATGGTCTTTTTATCCTTGTCGAAGTTTTTAAAATCGTAGTTGAAAAATTCTATTATGGAGTTGCCTTCTTCCACAGCGTTCAACACTGTACTGTGAACCATGGAGCTGTAGGAATCCACGGAACTTCTCAAATCTGCAATGCGCATTCTCAATTGTTCCATGTCTTCTTTTAGGCTCAACAAAAAATAAAAGTTTAGCCCTATGAGTACAAGCGCAATTAGGGTGGTGAGATGTTTTTCATGTGTACACATCCTTCTGTTTTATATTTAACAACTGTATTATTATATTAATATTGTTTCAATATAAAGTAAACATATTTTCGAGAAATATTATTGATAAAAAACAGCCTACTATAATCGTAGACTGTTTAGATTTCTATAATATGCATAATTAAAAAGATAAGTTTTAAACTTCTCTAACCTTGAAGACCTCTTGCCTGTCTGTCCATGTCTTCTATTACTATGTCGAAGATCTCTCCAAGACCGGAACAGTATTCCAATACTTTCCAAGGTTCATTTGTGTGGAAGTGAATTTTTATCATGCTTTCTCCACCTACTGCAAGCAGACAGTCGCCTTTGAAATTTGCGTTGAAGTGATCTCTTATTTCATCTTCATTTAAATTTGCTCCCTCTATCAACAACTGTGTGTCATATTTGAATTCTATCATTTATTCTCCTTTACTCGATAATATCTATATTTCTGTTTTTAAGTTCTCTGTCTATGGATGCAATGACTGAAAGTTTGTCGGCACTCCAAAGGGGAGCGATGAGTTTTTGCTTATTTGCATCGCCGGTGACCCTGTGTATGACTATATCTCTTGGAAGTATTTCAATTGCATCGCAGACTAAGTGCACATATTCCTCCTTTGAGAGAAGTTCAAAGGGAGTATTTTTATAATATTCATACAGAGGAGCATCGCTTTGAATGTACAGTGAATGAAATTTGACACCGAAGGGGTGAAGTTGTGCTACATATTTCACCGTTGCAAGCATTTCTTCCCTTGTTTCTCCGGGTAATCCGAAGATTACATGAACAAGGTACTTGATGTTGTTTTTCTCCAGTTTTTTTATATTTTCACGGAACACCTCATGAGAATATCCTCTTTTTATAAATCCAATGCTCTTTTCGTGAATGCTCTGCAAGCCTATTTCAAGAAATAAAAAGGTCTTGTCATTTAAATCTTTGAGTATTTCCATTATTTTATCGTCCAGACAATCTGCTCTTGTGGCAATGGAAAGACCGACTATTTCATCTCTTGCAATGATATGTCCATATAAATTTTTTAAATAGTTCACATCACCGTAGGTGTTTGTAAAATTTTGGAAGTAGGCGATATATTTTTTTGCATTCCATTTTTTCTTGAGTAAATTTTTTTGCGCTTCAATTTGCATATCTATGTTTGCAAAATCAGACGTGAAATCACCGCTTCCTCTCTCTGAGCAGAAAATACAACCGGAGTGACTTATGGTGCCGTCTCTGTTTGGGCATGTGGCTCCACCGTCCAAGGAAAGCTTGATTATTTTTTCCCCGAATTCACCTTTAAAAAATGTGTTGAAATCCAAAAATCTTCTCAATATAATCACCGATAAGACATTATAGCACACTTTGAATTTACTTGATATAATAAAACTTCAGGAGGGTTTTATGTCACAGAAGGATAAAAAACTCAATAATTATATAGTGCTGGCTGAGGATTTTTATAGTAGAGGGGAATATGAAAGTTCCATAGAATCCTATTGCAAAGCTGTGAATTTCGCCGATGAAGAAGAACGCGAGGAGATATTATTTGCAATAGCGGATATTCATATCCTCACGGAGAATTATTCTGAAGCTGAAAAAATATATAGCAAGATCATAGAGATAAATGAAAATGCCGCCGGAGCTTACTACGGACTTGCCTTGGTCGCAGAATTGTGGCAGGGAAGTGTTGAAGATGCCATAGCAAATTACAAGAGAGCTGTAGAGCTCGATCCATATTACGACAGGGCATATTACTATTTGGCACACCAGTATTTGAAGCAGGGAGAGAGAAATGCCGCACTGAACGCCTTGGAAAAATGTGTGGAATTGAATCCCGAGGACTATGTAAGTTACAACGACATAGGTTCAATCTACGAAAATGAGAAAAATTTCGATATTGCTGAAAATTATTTTAAAAAGAGTCTTGCAATAAATCCTGAGTATTTCAGAGCGCTCTATAACATGGGAGTGGTATGCAAGGCGAGAGGGGATAATGACAGGGCTCTCATGTACTATAAAAGGGCGAAGGAGTTTTCCGATTTTGAAAACATATACTTGAATATGTCCGCTCTGTATATTGAAGAAGAGGATTTAAATTCAGCTTTGGAGATTTTGACTGAAGGCATAGGGTTAAATGAAGACAGTGTGAATCTGTACTATAACAGAGCCTGTGTCTATGCAAAAATAAATAGATTGGATAAAGCTGTGCAGGATTATAAATCGGCAGTATGTTTAAATAAAAATGTAGAGATTTGGGCAAGTGATGATCCGGATTTAAAGGATGTTATAAAAGGAGTAAAAGATGATAATAATAAAGACAACTGAAGAAATAGAGAAGATGAAGGTAGCGGGCAAGGTTTTGTCAGATGTTCACCACGAACTTAGAAATTTGATAAAACCCGGTGTAAAAACCATAGAACTGGACAGGTTTGTGGAGAAGTATTTAAAAAAAAGGGGAGCATCTCCCGAGCAAAAAGGTTATGAGGGATATCCATATTCTATTTGTTCCAGTGTGAACGACGAGATCTGTCACGGATTTCCTTCGGAGTATGAATTAAAAGATGGAGACATAGTTACCATAGACATGGTTGTGAATGTTGACGGTTGGCTCGCCGATTCGGCTTGGTCCTATGAAGTGGGCAATGTATCGGAAGATGCCAAGGCTCTGCTTAAAGCAACAAGAGAGGCGATGTACAAGGGAATTGAAAAGGCGGTCATAGGCAACAGACTGGGAGATATAGGACATGCAATTCAATCCTATGTGGAACCTAAGGGGTACAGTGTAGTCAGGGAGTTTGTCGGACACGGAATAGGCAGAGAAATGCACGAAGATCCGCAGGTTTTGCACTATGGGAAGCCGGGAAGAGGTATAAGAATCACAGAGGGCATGGTATTTACAGTGGAGCCGATGATAAATGCGGGAAAATATGATTTAACTATAGATGACAACGGATGGACCGCAAGAACGAGGGACGGTTCTCTTTCGGCACAGTATGAACACCAAATCGCCATAACAAAGGACGGACCTGTGATAATAACAGATCAGGGAGATTGTTAATAGGAGGAGTATGAGCAGAGGAATAGATATTTTAAAAGATGATATAATGAAGGTGATGGTAAAATTATCCTTACCTCTCATGGGAACAGCTTTTATACAGATGGCATATTCCATGGTGGACTTAATTTGGCTGGGAAAATTATCCACAGAAGCAGTAGCCGCAGTGGGCAGTGTTGGATTTTTCGTTTGGATATCGCAAGCACTCACACTGATAGCAAAGACAGGTCTTTCTGTTGGTATGAGCCAGGCCTATGGAAAAAGCGACAGAAAAAGTCTGATCAGTATAATGAGGAGCGGTTTTCAAGTAAATTCTGTTATTTTCATTATGGTCACTTTTATATGTGTTTTTTTCAAGAGAGAACTTTTGGGAATTTATAACTTAGAACAAAATGTAGAAATTTTGGCAATGGAATATTTTGAAATAGTCATAGCGGGATTTATATTCACATTTTCAGCGGCATTCTTTTCAGCTGTATACTATGCCGAGGGCAATTCCAAGACTCCCTTTAAAATATCAACCATAGCCTTGGTCACAAACATAGTTTTAGATCCGATGTTGATATTCGGCGTAGGTGTGTTCCCTGAGTTGGGAGTCAAGGGGGCGGCAATAGCCACAGTATTCGCCCAGGGCTTGCAGGTGCTGATATACTTGTTCTTGGGAAAAAAATACGACGAAATATTCACAAGAGTCAACTTCTTCGAGAAGTTCGATTTTAAATTTTGTCTGGATATATTGAAACTGGGTATTCCCACGTCGTTGACATCAATAGTGCACGCCTTTGTGGGAATAAAACTGAACAGCTACATAGCAGGATTCGGTACTGCTTCCGTATCGGCATACACCATAGGTTCTCAAATAGAATCCATTTCATGGATGACAGCGGAGGGATTCGCAACAGCATTCAGTACAATTTTCGGACAAAATTACGGAGCACAGAACTTTGAAAGGTTGAAGGAAGCAAGAAAAAAGGGCATGAGGATATTGACTTGGATAGGAGTCTTTGCCGCAGCATTGCTCTTCATTTTCGGGAGAAATATCTTCGAGGTGTTCATACCTGTTGATGCACATGTAATAGCCATAGGTGCAGGTTATTTAAAAATAAATGCCATATCTGAACTGTTCATGTGTTACGAAATAGGTACAACAGGTATGATGAACGGATTGGGATTAACAAAGTATCCTGCAATCAACTCAGTGATATTAAATGTCATGAGAATTCCCATAGCGCTGGCACTTATGCCCATCTTAAATGTAAACGGAATTTGGCTTGCCATGTCCATGTCAAGTTGCATAAAGGGTGTCACGGTAATTTTAATCTATATATATCTAAGAGATAAAACGTCAGGGTTTAGGGTAGATATGGAAAAATATGTAAGCAGAGTTAAAAATGTAGTTTAGGAGGAAATATGATAGAACAATTAAAAAAACCTGAAAAAGGAGAAGAAATTGCAGTTTTAAATACGAATCACGGAAAGATAAAGATGAGACTATTCCCGGAGGCAGCTCCCAAAGCTGTGGAGAATTTTAAAGAGCTGATAAAAAGAGGATATTACGACGGATTGATCTTTCACAGAGTAATCGACAACTTTATGATTCAAGGCGGAGATCCTATGGGCACGGGTGTTGGTGGAGAGAGCATCTGGGGCAAACCCTTTGAAGATGAATTTGATTTGCATTTCAGAAACTTCAGAGGAGCTTTATCCATGGCAAATGCAGGACCCAATACCAACGGTTCGCAATTTTTCATCGTGCAAATGGGTCCCATTGAAGAGGAAACCATCAGAAAAATGAGATCGGCAGGTGCGGAAAAGGGATACCCGGACGAAATAGTGGACGTCTATGAAAATCTCGGCGGAACTTATTGGCTCGATGGAAAACATACAGTCTTCGGGCAGGTTTTTGAGGGTATGGAAACAGTTGATGAAATTGCATCGGTAAGAGTCGATTTCAGAAACAAGCCTGTGAAAGATGTAGTTATTGAAAGTGCAAAAATAGAAGAACACATTTAAAAAGTTAAAAGTATTTATATAAGGCAAATAATTTTTACAAAGTTTAATTAAATTATTTGTCTTTTTAAATGATAAATTTTAGAGATAATTTGATTAAATTTCAGTTTAAGTTTTTCTTAATATTTAACGTGAAGTCTGAATGATATAATTAAATTGGTGAATAAAATGAAAAAAGTTTTTTACGCTCTATTGGCAATTGTTTTTATCTTTATGGCATTATCCATAGGGATATACTACAGCGGATTTTCCTTTGAAAAAAGTGAAGTAGAAACAAAAAAATCCTTTGACGTTGAGAAAAAGGAAGAAATTGAAGAATCCGGAACTCATCAGGTGAAGATTTGGGCTACGGGGGATATAATGTACCATATGCCTCTGTATAAAAATAATTTCAATGAACAAAGGGGAGAGTATGACTTCTCCAATTATTACAGAAAAGTTGAGGAGTATCTAAATGGTGCGGACTTGGTCGTAGGCAATTTTGAAAGCACTGTCAACCCCGCTAAAGCTCTAAGCGGTCACCCCATGTTCAACACTCCGCCTGAATCACTGAAGTATTTAAAAAACTCAGGATTTGATATTCTGTCCACTGCCAATAATCATTGCTTGGACACCGGAGTGGAGGGAGTTTATGCCACCATTGAAGCTATGGACAAGGCCGGACTTAAACACTTCGGAACATATAAGGACGCAAGAAAACCTCTGGTTATAGAATACAACAACATAAAAATCGGATTTCTATCTTATTCCGAGATATTTAACGGAATGGATCCCTTGGTAGACGAAGATAAAAAACACATAATATCACCACTTGATGAAGAGCTGATAATAAAGGATGTCACTGAACTTAAAAACCAAGGCGCGGACTACATAATCTGTTATCCTCATTGGGGCATAGAATACAGCAGAGTGCCAAGTGAAAGACAGAAGTACTTCAATGATTTTTTAATACAAAATGGTGTAGATGCGGTGTTGGGTTCACACCCGCATGTTATTCAACCCTTTGAAACAAGGGAATTTGAAGGTGATGAAAAGTTCACCATATACTCCATGGGCAATTCAATTTCCAACCAAAGAATAAAATG
The DNA here is from genome assembly GCA_964345555.1 of uncultured Peptoniphilus sp. Lineage (GTDB taxonomy): Bacteria > Bacillota > Clostridia > Tissierellales > Peptoniphilaceae > Peptoniphilus_E. The sequence goes on from CAYFRD010000017.1 coordinate 19,775, forward strand.
GATCGGAAGAAAAGGTGTGGAATCTGGAGTATTTGTGGAACTTAATATCGAAAAGACCGGAGATAAGACAATACTTAAAAATTATAAATTGTTTCCCACCTATGTTAACAGATACAGGGATGAAAGAGGAGTTATACAGTCGGAAGCAGTATTGTACTACGATTTAGCTGCAGGAGGAAAATACAGAGATATTTTAAGTGAAACAGACAAGGTCTTTGTAGATGAAAATTACAAAGAAACCATGGAAGTTTTAAACAGCGAAGTAAATCATAGAAATTAGAAATAGGGAACTCGGTAGAGAATTAGCTACATGAGTTCCCTTTTTTATAATAGAGGATGTAAATTATATGTTTATATCGTTATCCATTATACGCAGTGTAAATACCTATCATATGCCCATATCTTTATTTAATACAAGTGTGCTCGGATGCAACATAGGTCTATACATATAAAGATTTAATTCATTAAAAAATATCAAGTAACATTTGCAATAAACAGATTAACTGACAGTATTCAGGAGAGCTGTGTGATTTAAAAGGATTATTGCACCTTTAATATATTTTTTACTTCTGCTAAAAGATCCAGCTGTGTTTCGTAAACTCCGTCTACAGATTTGTCTTCGGAATCAAATTTATAATATCGTGCATTGTTCGCACCATAAGGGTCTATGGCACAGATTCTGAAATATTCATAGGTGAATTCTCCCAAGTGCTGATCGAATAAAAGTTGTATATCTCCGTCGTGTAGATCTTGATGATTTTCTTCTTCGGATTTTTCAAGGGAGGAGAGAAGTTTTGTAATCTGCTCTACCATTTCCTCATTTAACTCTGTGTCCTCGGAAGTTTTGGAGTCGCCATCTTCACGCATTATTTCAGCCTGCATGGTGTTGAATGAGTATTTTCACCTGAGGCGAAATTTATGGTGTAAGTGGGAAGTTCGGGGTTTTCCTTTTTTGATCTATCATCATTTTTTGCACATCCAATTAAAATAAATACAAGTGTAAAAATTAAATATTTTTTCATTACATCACCTCTGAAATAATCATAACATATGGTATACTATAATTCACTTACAAAGCGAGAGGTAATTATGAGCAAGAAAAAGAAAAAACAAATTACATTGAGAGATATTAAAAGGATCAAATTGACGGAAGAAGAACAACACGTGGCAAAGAAAAAAGCCCTGCTTACCATACTACTGTGTATTTTGTGGCCGGTGACCTTGTTTATGCTGTGGCCGGGTACAAAGGAAGCCTTTGGAGTATTCTATTATTTAATTGCGGCAATTTCTATTTTGAACGTGGTGATGAGTTATTTCTATGTGAATCTTGATATTTCACGAGATAAGTATATTTCCTACACATTCAGCTCCGGCATCGGCAAGATTGAAAGAGTTGCGATGTTGTTTCTTATTGTGGAAGTTATATTTATTCTTTTGTATATCTTTGTGCTCAACTGATGTGATGTAATTCGGGATTGACAAATATACAATTCCGATGTACTATATAAATAGTTGATTATGGAAATAATCGATTATTTTTTAAACTAAAGGACAAAGATGGTCAAAGGTGATTATATGGCAAAACTTTCAAATTCCATTGAGGACTTTTTGAATTCGCTTTTAGAAGAAGCTGATGGAATTTTAGAAATTCAAAGATCGAAAATTTCAGATAGATTTAACTGCGCACCTTCGCAAATCAACTACGTTTTGACTACAAGGTTCACACCCTACAAAGGATACTATGTTGAATCAAGAAGAGGCGGAGGCGGTTATATCAGAATAGTAAGGGTAGAAATAAAGAATAAGAACAGAATGGAAAAAATATTCAAGGACGAGATCGGGGATTCTTTGACCAAGGGAAAGGCGGATCAAATAATTGACGAGTTGGTACATCTTGAATATTTGACGCAGAGAGAAGGAGAACTCATAAAGGTCTTAGTGAATGACAGATCCTTGAACAAGGCCAACGAAAATAAAAATGAACTCAGGGCGGATATATTGAAAAATATAATGCTTGTAGTCCTACAATAGGAGGTTAATATGCTTTGCGATAATTGTAAAAAGAACGAAGCGATTATTTCATATACAAAAATGATCGGCAACGAGATAGATGAAGTTCATCTTTGTGCTGAATGTGCCGAAAAAAAGATGAGAGAGGACATGGTTTTCAGTAATGTTGTGACTGACAAGGTGGAAAGTTTTCTAAGGGAGCTTTTCAAATTGACGGGCAAGAACAATAATTTTGTCAGCGATAAGAAATGCAGCAATTGCGGCTCAACTTTTAAGGAATTGGAGCAGAACAGGCTGGGTTGTGAAGAATGCTATGAAGAATTTAAAGAGGAAATAGAAAGCATGCTTCAAAGTTTGAAATTTTCCTCAAAGCACATAGGTAAGATTCCCAAGGGTGCAGGAGAGGCTCCTGTTTACAAGCGTGAAGAGGAAGAATTGATGAACAGGTTGAAAAATGCCGTTGATGTGGAAAACTACGAAGAAGCGGCGGTTCTACGTGATAAGTTAAAGGAGTTAAGAGAGGCAAATGAGTGTAATACTGTACAGTGAACTTAAAATTTCAAGGAATGTATCAGGTCTTAACTTCCCCTCAAGAATGGATAACGAAAGTGCGGAGAAACTCCTTATAAAACTTGATGAAGTGCTTGGCAAGAGAGGTTTTAAATTCAGAAGGACAAGAGATTTGTCCTCCCTTGAAAAACTCAAACTATACGAAGAGGGAGTGTTAACTGCAAGTATATTGAAGCACGAACATTTCAGTGGAGTATTTATAGATGAAAACGACCTGGTCGTGAGAGCCAACGGCGAAAATCACATTGAGATATACAAAAACACCAAGGAGAAGAATTTGCAGGATATCTTCAAAGAAGCAAACTTATTGGACGATTATCTCGACGATAATATCAAGTATGCTTTCAGAGAAGATTTCGGATATTTGACATCCAACCCCAATTATTGCGGAAACGGGTTGGTGGCGGAGGTGTACTTGCACTTGCCGGCGATAAATTACTTCGGCAGAAATTCTCTCATGAACACACTGAACAGATTAGGATACAGCATCAGTTCTTTAAGCCCGGGAGATAAGGCGGTCGGCTCCATATATAAATTGTCTTTGGACAGAACTATAGGTATAGGCGAGGAGGAGTATCTAACCAAGCTGCTTAACATCGCCGGGGAAGTGGAGGACATGGAGGAACAAAACAGAAAAAAGCTCTACCTGGATGAGATCATAGACTTGGAAGACTTGGTTAACAGAGCCTTCGGAATTTTGAGAAATTCGAGGGTAATAGATGAGGCTGAGATGATAGACAAAATGAGTGATCTATTTTTGGGAATAGAGCTCAGCATTTTAAAACCCAAGGAAAAAATGGACTTGATGGATTCCATAAAGCAATTTAAAAACGGTCATCTGCAAGTGGAGAGAGGAGCGCTTCTGGATGAAAAATCGCGAAATATTTTGCGAGCGAACAATATAAGAAAGATGATGAAGGAGGTTTTTTAACCTATGAATATATTCGAAAAATTTTCTCAAAAGGCTCAGAGGGCAATTTTGCTCGCCCAAAATGAAGCAAGAGAATCCAGGGTTAACTATGTGGGTTCCGAGCACCTTTTATTGGGAATAATGAAGGAGGGTTCAAGCACCGGAGCCGATATTTTAAAGACTATGGGACTGGATTACAGAACTTTGAAGCTGGCGACTTACGAAATAATAACCAGAGGGAACTCAGTTCCCAACGCAAATTTAATATACACGCCAAGAACCAACAAGATATTTGAACTTGCCTATGAAGCTGCGAAGGACGACGGACTTGAATTCATCGGCACTGAACACATACTATTGGGAATAGTCAGAGAAGGACAGGGGATTGCAGTGTTGGTTCTCAGAAGATTGGGCATAGATGCAAACACTCTTGAAAATGCCATAATGAACACCGAAATAGATGAAGAGGAACAGCAGGGTTCGGAAAAAGATGACACGACACTGGGCAAGTACACCATTAACTTAAATGAAAAGGCGAAGGAAGGAAAAATTGACCCCATTATAGGCAGAAGAGCCGAAATTGAAAGGGTAATTCAAGTTCTATCCAGAAGAAAAAAGAACAATCCGGTGTTGATCGGAGAGCCGGGTGTAGGTAAGACAGCCATCACTGAAGGTCTTGCCATGAGAATTGTCAATAAAGAAGTACCCGAGATAATGCAGGACAAAATAATAAGAACTCTCGACGTTTCGGGATTGATTGCAGGTGCGAAGTATCGTGGAGATTTTGAAGAACGACTTAAATCCGTTATACGTGAAGTCATAGACTCCAAGAACACAATTTTGTTCATTGACGAAATGCACGTGATAATTGGAGCCGGAGCGGCAGAGGGTGCAATTGACGCATCTAATATTTTAAAACCGCTTTTGACCAGAGGTGAGTTGCAAATAATCGGAGCGACAACCATCAATGAATACAGACAGAGAATTGAAAAAGATCCTGCCTTTGAGCGAAGATTGATGCCCATAACGGTGGAAGAACCCGGCATAGAAGATTCCATCCTCATAATAAAGGGATTAAAAGACAAGTACGAGGAGTTTCACGACGTGGAAATAACTGACGAAGCCATAGAAGCGGCGGTAAAACTCTCCGACAGATATATAAACGACAGATTTTTGCCCGACAAAGCAATAGACTTAATAGATGAAGCCTGCTCCAAAATAAGAGTGAAAAACTTTGAAAGTCCCGACTTCAAAATGGAATACGAAGCGGAACTGGAAAGAATAAACAACGAAAAGAAAAAGGCTGTAAGCAATCAGGATTTTGAGTTGGCGGCATCTCTGAGGGACAATGAACAAAATTTAAAGAAAGAATTTGAAGAAAAGAGCAAGCAATACAAGGAAGGCAAAGAAAGAGAAAAGGTCACCTATGACCAGATCTCAGAAATAGTTTCCAAGTGGAGCAAAGTTCCTGTAAATAAATTGGACGACAGCGAAAAGGAAAAACTCGTTGACCTTGAAAAGAAATTAAAGAAGAGAGTAAGAGGACAGGATGAAGCCGTGGACACCATTGCCAAGGCGATAAAAAGATCGAGAGTGGGACTTAAAGATCCTAACAAACCCATGGGAGCCTTTATATTTGTAGGGCCTACGGGCGTTGGTAAGACTTATCTTGCAAAGTGTCTTGCCTATGAACTTTTCGGCAGTGAAGAGGACATGATAAGGATAGATATGTCCGAATACATGGAGAGATACTCCGTATCCAGACTTATAGGTTCACCGCCCGGATATGTGGGATATGATGAAGGCGGACAATTGACCGAAGCGGTCAGGACAAATCCCTACACCGTTCTGTTGCTTGATGAAATTGAAAAGGCTCATCCCGACGTGTTCAACATACTGCTTCAAATATTGGATGAGGGAAGACTCACCGACTCCAAGGGCAGAACAGTAAGTTTTAAAGACACGGTAATAATCATGACGTCCAACGTGGGCGCAAGCAATTTGAAAAACAAGACAACCATAGGATTTTCAAATGAAGACAGCGACACAAGCGAATACAATAAGATGAAAGATATAGTAAACTCCGCACTGAAGGAAACCTTTAAGCCGGAATTTTTAAACAGACTTGACGACACTATAGTCTTTAAGGAACTGGGACCCAAGGAAGTTCAAAGCATAGTTGTAATAATGTTGGATCAGCTCAAAGAAAGACTTAAGGAAATGGGAATAGAGGCAACTTTCACCAAGAAAATCGAGAAATATATCGCAGACAAGGGATTCGACAAAAACTTCGGAGCAAGACCTCTTGAAAGAGCCATAAGAAATTATATCGAAGATGAACTGGCTCAAAAAATTCTCGAAGGAGAATTCGGCAAGGGCGACAGCATAGAAGTGGATTTTAACAGAAAATTAATAGTAAAAAAGCTTGGAGCTAAGCATGAAGAAAAAGAAAACGAAGTTTCTATGTAAGAACTGCGGATATGAATCTACGGGATTTTTCGGCAAATGTCCCTCCTGCGAAGAATGGAACACCTTTGAAGAAGTGGAGATAGTTCCTGCCACAACGAGTTCAAACAGGGTGAAGAAAACAGCCGGTTCAAAAAAACTTGTGGATATAAAATCTTCATCATCCTTCAGGGTGAAAACCAATATAGAAGAATTTAACAGAGTGATGGGAGGAGGAATCGTAAAGGATTCCATCTCCATAATCACTGCCAAACCCGGAGCAGGCAAGTCCACACTGCTTTTACAAGTGGCGAACGACCTTGCAAAAACGGGATACAAAGTTCTCTACGCATCGGGAGAAGAATCTGAAAACCAAATAAAAAACAGAGCCAACAGAATAGAAGATGAAATCTCCGAAAATATATACGTCTGTTCAAGTAATGTGATGGATGATGTACTTGAAGAAATTTACAAAATAGATCCGGACATGGTTATAGTGGATTCAATTCAGACCTTTACATTGAGAGAACTGCAATCAAGAGCCGGTACACCTACTCAAGTCATGGAGTGTGCATACAAATTGGTGGACATTGCAAAGGACCACGAAAGACCCAGAATGGTGTTTTTGGTGGGACAGATGACAAAGGAAGATGAACTTGCAGGAGTTAGATCCTTGGAGCACTTAGTGGACACGGTGCTGCTCATTGAAAATGAAAGCAATGAAGAATTGAGATACTTGCTCACCACTAAAAACAGATACGGATCTACGGGGGAGATGGGGTTTTTCATCATGACGGAAAAGGGACTGCTTTCCTTGGATAATCCCTCGGAGTATTTTATGACACAGAGAGAAAAGGGAGAGGAACTTCCCGGCTCGGCACTGTCCGTCATAAGAGAGGGAACAAGACCCATAATACTGGAGATAGAAGCACTGTGTTCCCAAAATTTTTTGCCTTATCCATCGAGAATTTCTGAAAATATGAGAAAAGAACAACTTAACACCTTGATTTCAATATTGGAACAAAGAGCAAACCTAAGACTTATGGATAAAAATGTGGTGGTAAAAACTACAGGCGGTATAAAACTCAAGGAAACAGCATCCAATCTCTCAGTAATAATGAGCATTTACTCTGCTGCAAAAAACATAGCCATAGACACTTCCACGGTTTTCATTGCCGACGTGGGACTGACAGGAGAATTGAAATCAGTACCCTCACTTGAATTGAGACTCAAGGAAGCTGACAGACTGGGATTTAAAAGAGCCTTTGTAGCTCCTGTCAACATCAATAAAAAGCACTTCGAAAATCTCGAAGTCATCAAGTGCAACAAAGTCTCCGATGTAATAGAAAAAACAATGAAGTGATTAATTACATAGGAAAAATCAAAATAAGAAGAAAGGTAATTTTAAAATATGAAAAAAATTAAGAAAACCTCCGAAAGTAGAGTGTCCTTTACTCATGCTACCCTACCCACGGACTTAAACGAGGGAGGTAGAGTATACGGAGCGAAGCTCCTTGAATGGGCGGACAATCTCTCCGCCGTGGTGGCTATAAAACACAGAAGAGGCTGGGTCACCACAGCGGCATTTAACAGCTTTGATTTTGTCCAAGCGATAAATCTCGGAGATTTTATTTATGGGAAGGCATTTATAAGCGGAGTAAGCGAAAAATCCATGGAGATATTTGTCAAATTCATCGGTGAAGATTCCGTATCAGGTGAAAGGTATGTCGCCGCCATGGGATTTATAACCTATGCCGCGCTCAAACTTAAAGAGGGAGAAGAACTTGCCGGCATAGAAGGAGAAACGAAAGAAGAAATTGAAATCATAAAGGGATATCCGCACAGAAAGAAGTTTGACAAGCAAAGACACTTGGAGCACAAGGAAATCGTAGCTGAATTGGATTTAGAAGATATTTAAAAGTTTTGGTTTGGAACATAAAGTTAATAAATAAAAAATACAAACACTTAATTTATTAGAGTCTTTATTTTATAGAACTTAAATTATTGAACAGCCTATAGGCTGTTTTTTGTAGAGATGGATTTATATATTCGGCTGATAAATATTTAATATTTAATTCGTTTTGAGTTGCATTAAAGAACCCTCGGCTATGCGAGGGTTAATTGCTGAAAATTTGTAAAATTCTTTCTCTAATATTAAATTTTCCTGTTGCATATTTATCTTCAAAAAAACTGAATACAATAGCGGGTCCGCTTATATATATTAAGAAGAAAACAATCGTTGCAATTGCATAGCCTGTAAAATTGAACTTTATAAATATTTCAAGAAAGTTATTTCGAAAAAACATTACCATCATAAGCATTCCTGAAGCCGAATCATTCACAGGCAGCAAACTTGCGACTGAGAAGAAAAATGCATTTATGAGAAACAGAGCCGGCAACATTTCTGTGCTCAGTATTTTAAAAAAGTAGGCGGCAGCTAAGTATATTGCATTAAATATCAAAAACAAAAATAAATTGAAAATTTTGTTTTTGATGTGTATTTTGTACAGGTTGTAGGGCAATGCCACTAAAATATTTTCCGGGGGATATATCAGTAGCAAAATCATTAAAAAGGGGATAGCTTTGAAGATAGATATACCTATGGATGTTTTATTTTTCAGTGTATCAATTGCAATTATAATAACAAAGAGTGTAATTAAAGACATATAGAATTTATTTGCCTGTGCTGTCCAAAGCTGAAGTTTTTGATATACGCCGAATTTCGATGATGAAGCGACTTTGATTTTATTGCTTTCTTTGCCGGGTTTTTTAAATTTTTCCTTCAGTATACCGTTTTTGAACCTAAGGGAAACCACTGTGAACAAAAGGGCAAAAACAGCCATGGTAATTAAACTGTATTTGTTGAAATTATTCGTCCCCACATCTATATCGGCAAGTGAAGCTCCAATGATAAGGCCGGCAAAAGCGTTGATAAAGTATAAGTAAAGAAACAGCTTTTCAAACTTCGCATGAGTTTTCATCAATACATTAAACAGCGAACTGAATAATATAAGGTTTATCTGAATCAGTAAAAAGGTCCCGGCAAAGCACCTGACAACAGATAGGAAGGTATGAACAGAATCAAGTAGAAACCCAATACCATAAATTTGAATAGCAAAACACTCCAAGGATAAACTTCAAAATTTTTCATGGGTAGAGATACCAACAAATTTCTATCTGCATTCACCGGTTTGATTGCGATTATGGTAAAGAACAGAGATGCATGATAAAGTATCAACAACAGTCCCTCGGCAACTTTAAAGCTGAAATTCGTATTGATTAAAGTAAAGAAAGCCATTATTGCAAAAAACATTGTTATCATGTAAAGACGTGTTTTTGAGCTTATGTAGTGCATGTGCAGACATTTTTTTAAATCTTTCATATGAATCACTTCCCGTAATAGTACATTATATCCTGAATTGTAGCATCTCTTAAAACATCACCATCTGCTATGTTCTTTATGTTTTGTTTTTCAATAAGACCTGAGAAATAAAATTCATTTTCGTCAAATCCGATAAAGCTTTGGGTATTGTATAGTTTTTTGTTTTCAATAGTGGTCTTGAGTATCTTGTATTTATCCCTTAGAGTTTCAATATCCGATGTAAAGACCAGTTCGCCTTTGTTTATAAAGGTGATGTAGTCGGCAATTTGCTCAAGGTCTTCAGTGATGTGAGTCGAGAAAAGAATGGCGGCATTGGTTCTTTCTCTGTATTCTCTCAACACTTTTAAGAGTTCTCTGCGCACGACGGGATCAAGACCTTGTGAGGGTTCGTCCATTATTATGAATTTAGCATTATGTGAAAGTGCCAGAACTATTTGAGTACGCATAATATTTCCCTTGGATTGATCCTTTAGATTTTTGAATTTGCTTATTTTAAATCTGTCCACCAATTCGTCGAAATATTCCTTATCAAAATTGGAGTATATATTTTTGTGGATGTATTCCAACTTGTCCAAGTTTAAGTATTCGGGATAAATGGACTTGTCGAAGACGAATCCGATGTTGTCCTTTATGTATTCGTTGTTTTCAAGTATGTTTTCTTTGCCGAATATTTCTATTTCACCCTGAGTGGGCTTGATTAAATTCATTATTAAATTTATTATGGTGGTTTTGCCGGCGCCGTTGGGACCGATAAGACCCATTATGTATCCTTCTTCTAATTCAAAGGATATATTTTTAAGTTCAAACTCAAAGTCATAGTAGTCTTTGTAAATATTTTTAAGTTTTAACATATTTTACCTCACAATAATTTTATTATTTCTATTAAAATTTCTTTTTCAATACCGTATTCTTCCGCAGATTTTAAAATTCTATCCAACTCTTTTTCTATGAGTATAAGTTGATTTTCTCTGATCACATCCACATTTTGTTCACTGACATAGGATCCCTTGCCGGGGAGTGTGGTTATAAGTCCTAAGGTTTCCAACTCATCATAGGCTTTTTTCACCGTGATGATGGAAACTTCCAAGGTGTCCGACAGAGATCTTATAGAGGGGAGTTTATCTCCGGATTTTAAATTGTTCTTCATTATTTCGGACCTTATATTCTCCACGATTTGTTGATATATGGGTATTTTATTGTCCTTTGAAAAAATAATATTCATATAACGCACCGCCGCAACTGTTATAACTGTTATAGATTATAACTGAATTATATATACAGTTATTCCTCGTGTCAATAGATTTTTAAAATTAATTTTAGAGTTTTGTGATATAATTTGTTTATGATTATTTGCAGATGCAGGGTTGAACTTAGGTTGTATTCGCCTAACAGCCTCAAGGAAAAGAGAAGAATACTCAAATCTTTAATAGAACGATTAAAAAACAGATTCAATATATCCATTGCGGAAGTAGCGGACAACGATCTGTGGCAAGTTGCTGTGATCGGTATGGCTGCAGTCGCCAAGGATTCCGTATTTGCCAATGAAGTTATGAACAAAGTTGTGGATTTTATAGATAATTTTGATTCTGTTGAAATAATAAATATAGATATGGAAATGATTGATTAAATGCGAAAATTACTTACTAAAAAAGAAGTGGATGAAGTTTTGGATTTATTGGAGATAGATTATCCCGATGCACAGTGCGAACTGAATCACTCAACGCCCTTTGAACTTCTGGTTGCCACAATACTCTCCGCACAATGTACCGATGTGCGAGTGAACATTGTAACGGGAGAAATGTTTAAATTATACAATAAACCTATAGATTTTTTAAATCTGGGTATAGATAAAATTGAACCGCTGATAAAAACTTGCGGACTATATAAAAATAAGGCAAAAAATATCTACATGGCTTCGAAAATGCTCGTGGAAGAATATAATTCAAAGGTGCCCTCTACAGTCAAGGAACTGATGAAGCTGCCGGGAGTTGGACAGAAGACCGCCAACGTGGTGGCATCCAATGCTTTCGGTGTGCCCGCCATAGCGGTGGACACTCACGTATTCAGACTTGCCAACAGGATCGGATTTGTTGATGAAAAAGATGTATTGAACACGGAGAAATCTCTTCAAAAAAAGATAAGAAGGGATCGCTGGACCAAGGCGCATCATTTGTTGATATTTCACGGGAGAAGAACTTGCAAGGCGAGAAATCCGTTGTGCGAAGAGTGTAGCATAAGAGAGTATTGCAGATATATCAAAGGGTGATGTATAAAGTATGGAAATTAACAAAAAACAAATTGCTGTAATTGCTGTGGTATTGGTTGTTTTAACGGCTGCGTTTTCCTACTATTCAATAGAAAGTAAAAAAGAAGGAATCTATAGAGGGGTAAAAATTTCCCAAATAGATGTGGGCAATTTATCTAAAGAAGAAGCTCTAAAAAAGGTGACAGAGAGTAAGACCGAAGAACTGAAGGATTCCAAGTTTGAATTTACCGCACTGGACAACAGTTATTTTATAAATTACAAAGATATCGGATACAGTTTGGATGTGGAAAAAGCAGTTGATGAAGCCTACAATGTGGGCAGAAGTAAATCCTACTTCAAAAACTTCTGGGATATAACAAGCAGTATCATAGTAAACAAAAACATCAAACTTGAGGAGAGTTTCGACAATGAAAAGGTAGATGAAGCCATAAACACCTTGGTGATGAATGCCTACAAAGAGCCTGTTGATGCCAAGATATACTATGATGAGCTCAACGGGTTTACGCTTTTGAATTCTGAAAACGGAAGATATGCCGATTCATCCACATTGAAAAAGCTGATTATGGATAACATAGATACAAAAACTGTCGTGGAAATTCCGCTTATAGTTTCCTATCCCAAGATAAAGGAAGAACAATTCGAAGGAATCGACTCACTCTATGCAGAATTCAGCACCGACTATGCAAAATCTATACAAAACAGAAAGGATAACATACTTTTAGGCGCAGGTTACTTTAACGATTTGTTGGTAAAGCCCAAGGAAGAAATATCCTTCAACAACACTGTGGGAGTCATATCATCGGCTACGGGATTTAAAGATGCTGCGGTAATAGTAAATGGAGAATTTGATCAAGGTATAGGTGGAGGAATTTGTCAAGTATCCACCACGCTTTATAACGCACTTATACGTTCGGATCTTGAAATCGTGGAAAGACACAACCACTCGAGACCTATATCCTATGTACCCTTGGGTACTGATGCCGCAGTGGCTGAAGGTTACAAGGATTTGAAATTTATAAACAATACCGAACACAATATTTATATAAAAGCCTTTGCTGACGGAACTGAACTTAAATTTCAGATTTTCGGCAACTCTGCCGACAAGGACTATGAAGTGGAGATAGTACCCAAACTGCTCAGCGTAAACGAACCCAAGACCATAAAAAAATACACAACAGCCATGACAGAAGGAGAAAGCAAAGTAGAGAAGAAGGGGGCAAAGGGTTACAGCTATGCAACTTACAAGGAGATAATCAAGGACGGAGCAGTTGTTGAAACCGTCAAGATATCGAACTCCAACTACATCGCTCAGGACAGAGTCGTGATAATAGGAGAAGGAACCGCAGAAGAAAAGACCGATAATTCCGAAAAAATTTCAAAAAAAGATGATAAAGATTAAAAAACTAAATTTAATAATTATTAAAGCCTTCTGAAAAAACAACCAAACTTAATCAGAAGGTTTTTGTCTGCAAAATAGATTATTAATATTTTATACAATTTATCAAATATTTATGTTTTATCGCCGCTGTTGACAAAAATACATTCATATGTTAGCATTTTCTCAATACGTGGGGGGACTCTTCGGAGTTGAGAAGGTAGAACCTGACCCTTTGAACCTGTCAGTTAATACTGTGGTAGGGAGCGATATCAAAACTATTATTTACTTTATTAAAGCTCCTGTTTTATTAACAGGAGTTTTTTGTGGAATAAGTTCTCAAGCACCTGCCTGATAGGAGATACAGTGTAAGGTGTTTTTTTAATTCACCAAAAAATTTCGGGAGGAAAAATAAATGCAAGCAAAAATCGTTGACAAAATAATTGAAAATGTCAAAAAAGTTAAAGATACAAATCCTTTGGCTCCGTCGGTAACCAACTCGGTTACAATTAATTTTGTCGCTAATGCGCAAATAGCGGTCGGAGGTTCGGCGGCGAGTTTTATATGCCCGATGAGGGAGAAAGTATGGTTAATGTTGCAAATTCAATGTACTTTAACGTGGGAACAATTCTCCCTATATACGGAGAAACGTTGCCTAAGACAGCCAAGTGTTTGGCGGAAAAAGAAATAAATTGGGTTCTGGATCCCGTAGCTATAGGCATGGGTGAATTAAGGCAAAAAATCCTTATGAAATTTAAAAACTACAGACCGGGAATTGTTAGAGGGAATGCTTCGGAGATAATCGCACTGGCAGGTCTGTGGGATCTGGATGGCGGAACGGATAAACCGACCAACAAAGGAGTGGACTCAACGGATGAGGTTGGCAATGCTATGAAAGCCGCCATTTCGGTAGCTAAATTTATAAATGGAGCTGTTTCCGTTTCGGGAGAAGTCGATTTGGTAACTGACGGAAATATTGTCGCCAGGTCTTATGGAGGAAGTGCATATCTTTCCAAAATCACCGGGGCAGGTTGCGCTCTGGGGGGAGTAAGTGCTGTATATGCAGCATGTGCCGACCCTTTTACAGCGGCTTTAACGGCGGTAAATGTTTTTAATCTTGCAGGAGAACGTGCAGAAAAACTTTGTAAGGGACCCGGAAGTTTTCAGGCAGAATTTTTAGATCAACTATATTTGGCAAGTCCTGAAGATATATCTAGCGTAAGGATGGATATGGAGATTGTTAATTAAAATTTTAAGAGGAGAAAAAAATTGAAGGTAAAAAAATTTGATCTTTCAAATTACTTCGTCGTCGGACCTGAAAATGCCGAGGGAAAAGATCTTCTCGGATTGATAAGAGATGTTCTTGAAGCGGGATTCAGTTTCATTCAAATCAGATCCAAGGAGTGTTCTGCAAGAGAGTTAATTAAAATTGTATTGGATACATCTAATTTAATTGAATCTTTAGGTTTGCAAGAAAAAGTGACCTTGGTAGTTGATGATAGACTTGATGTCGTATTGGCAGCAAGAGATTTGGGAGCAAGGGTCGACGGTATCCATGTGGGTCAAAAGGATATTCCTGTTGCAACTTGCAGAAAATATCTCGGAGAAGATTCAATCATCGGGCAAATCGGCATGTATGTCGTGTGTAGACTTATATCCTGATTTCAAGAGGCTTCCCTCAATTAAATCCCTTACTTCTTTCGCATCTTTTTCATCCATGGCGGAAAGCAAAATTCCGTTACTGTCATAGTAATCGGGTGAAGTTTCCTTTGTCGGTGCCACATGGAGAATAACGGTGGGACATTCTATTTTGCTCAGCGTTTCTCTTTGCTCAAAACCGTCAAACCATGAAAAATCGTAAAAGGTCTTGCTGAATCGCAGATCATATTTTCCGGTTCCGTCCTGCAAATTGCGTGTGAGATAAATCAGCGAGTTCAACCCTATTTCAGGAGGATAGTACCAGACAATAGGCGTTTTGTCAAGGTTTTTCTCTATCCTTTTTGTATAGGGATTTTTTACGATAAAAGACCAGTTGTCTTTTCCGTCTTTATTGAAGAGTTCTTTCATATACGTATGTTCGAGGTAGTACTTAGTGTAATTTTTTTCGGAGTTCTGTTCAAGAAAATCATTTATGGTTTTAAAATCTAGATAGGCGAAGGTATTTTTCGCCCTTTTCGGTTCTGTTGAAAAAAAAGAGGCCGTCTTCAAGGAGCAATCCACACACCTGATCTTTGTTGTTGGCAGCCAGAGCAGCACTTATTAGAGCTCCGGAAGAATGACCTGTAACAAAGGATTTTTCTCCAATGACTTCCTTCATAAAATAGATCAGGTCGTCACGAATTGAAATAATGTTGTATGTATTAGGATCTTTGGAAGAATTTCCGTGGCCGTAACAATCCGCTGCAAAAATATGAAAGTGATTTGAAAGCTCCGGCAGCACTTCGGCATAGTCCTCTTTTGATACCATTTGACCGTGTATCAAAAGGAGAGGCTCGCCATTATCCGGACCTTCAAGATAGGCAATTTCACTTCCATCTTTTGTGTGATATATTTTTTCTATAAAGCCCAATGCTTTGCCTTTTTTGTTCATAAAGTATTCTTTTCCATAGTCATAATGGAGATTTCTGTAGGCAAAGGCACATATCAATAGAGCAAAAACTATGAATATCATAAAATTATACCACCTTATTTTTTGAGAATCATTGTATGTTCAATTGATTATTTATTTCGTCATTATCCAAAACTCTCCATTAGGCATAACACGAACATAGCCGGGAATTCTATCAAGTATATTTCCGTTTTTTGCATCACGCACAATGACTTCTTCACGATAATTGGGATCCTCTATCCATTTGAAGCAATAAAATTTATCTCCGAATTGGAAATCAAGTGTTTCATGTTCCTCATATGAAAAACGTATCTTTTTTGGCCATAGAAAATCAACAGTTTCATCTATAAAATCGTACTTCACGACTGCAAAAGGAGATACTATCATACGAACGTTGATCAAATCTCCGAGTGTTGAAATGGGGAATTCAGCAAGAATTTGCAACTCTCCGGTATTAGGAAAGTACTGAGTTGCTTGCATTATATTATTTTTGAAATCATAGCGAAGAATCCCGAAGGAGTCGCTTGCTCTTTCATATACTGGAATTTCAAGAAAAACATCCTTTTCCTGGGGAAAAGGTTCAAAAACCTCACCGGAGGGATAACTTATTAAATATAATTTTGTTCCCGGATAATTACCGTTATATGTTATCACTTCACTTGGTTCAGAGCATGGAGTCAACTGTCCATAATACCAAGAATCTGTACCTTTCACATTTTCAGGATATATTTCTTCAAATCCATGAAATATTTTATAATTAACCATTTTTCACCTCCACAAACTTCCATTTGTATTCATTTTATATTGAACATAACTCGGATTATATTTATATACGGATACTCATGTACTGATATTCCCTTATTCATCTTTGATAACATTATAATTAAATCTTTTTGTGTGACAAGAGAGCTACCGTCTCAACGTGTTTTGAGATGA
>CAYFRD010000018.1:0-34767 GCA_964345555.1 uncultured Peptoniphilus sp.
ACTTCATTTATTATTCCTATCTTATGTTAAATAGCAAAAAATTTCAAATTATTAGGTTTATATTTCAAAGATTTAGTAATTATCATAAAGTTATTTGAAATAATTATTTTAAATAATATAGTAGTTAAGTGTTATAATTAGAAACGAATAAATCTTTTAATAAAAGGATGCGGCGAAATTTGAACTGACCTCTGATTTTGTGCTGATTGGGGTCAGTTTTATTTTGAAAATACAAACACGCCTGATTTGATGTTTTGTTTAGGGCGATAATTATTATTTTTAAATATGTGCCGAATGAGATAATGAGTTTGGGGGAAGGTAATGAATAGATATATTTACAACGGTCTTAAAAACGTTAAAGATGAAATTAGTTTTTCAATGCCGGGGCATAAATCCAAGGATGTTTTTGACTTTGATTACAGTTATGATGTGACGGAAACCTTGGGTTCCGACAAGTTGTTAAATCCCACGGATGTAATATTGAAATCCCAGGGGGAAGTCGCCAAAGCTTATGGCGTAAAAAAGAGTTTTTATATTCCCAACGGTTCTACATCGGCGATCCAAATAGCTATGAAAGTTTTGACCAAGCCCAAGGACAAGGTGCTTATCCAGAGAAATTCGCATATTGCAGTGTATAATTCACTAATATTAAATGATTTGAATCCTGTCTACATAAATCCCAACTTAAATATTGAAAATAATCTCTTTACGGGAATTGATACAAAGCTTTTTGAAAATACTCTTAAAAAGAATAATGTTAAGGCTGTAGTTGTCACAAGTCCCAACTATTTCGGAGTATGTTTAAATTTAAAAGAATTGTCGGAAATATCGCATAAATACGGAGCATACTTAATAGTAGACGAAGCACACGGAGCTCATTTGACGTTTTCAAGATATGAGGATTTTTCCGCAGTTAATTATGCAGATGCAATTATACATTCAACTCACAAGACTTTGCCCAGTTTTACACAGTCGGCAATGCTGCATTTCAATGTCGATGTTGAGAACAAAGAAGTGTTGAAGGCAATGAAATTGTTCTTGAGTACTTCTCCCTCATACCTGCTCATGTTGTCTTCTGAATACGGAGTCAATTACATGATGGAAAAAGGCAGGGAGATTTTGGACAGGAACTTGAACTATATAGAGGATCTTTTCAGAGATATTGATGGAATAAATATCTTCACAGGAGACGAATCAGATAAGACAATCGGCTGTGTAGACAGGACTAAAATACTTTTTTCGGTGAATGGGCGAAGGGGCTATAGCGTTGTTAAAGAATTGATTTTAAGGTATAATATTAGATTAGAAATGGGAGATTTATATTATGCTCTTGCTCTTAGTTCGGTCTGCAACGACTATGAAGATTTTGTAAGACTGAGGGACTCCGTTAAGAATATTGATAAGAGCAGTGAAGGCATATATAAAAGACATATTTCCATTGAAACTCCTAAAAGAATTTCAAAAATAAGAGAGTCTTATTTTGGTGAACACGACTCCATAGATTTGCAAAATGCCATTGGAAGAATTTCGGGGGATTTCATATATGCTTATCCGCCGGGAACACCCATAATAGTGCCGGGAGAATTATTTACAAAGGATGTAGTGGAAACTGTCGAGGAATGTTTAAGTGTAGGACTGGATGTGTCCGGCATTGAAAAAAATCAAGTTGAGGTATTGAAATGAAGGGGATTTTTATAGCCTTTGAGGGACCTGACGGATGTGGTAAGTCCACTGCTGCAACATCTATCTACGAAGTGCTCAAAGATAAATATGACATCATCAGAACCAGAGAACCCGGAGGCACGGAAATTTCTGAAAAGATAAGAGATCTTATTTTAGACAAGGACAACAAAAATATGTCCGCAAGGGCGGAGGCGTTGCTCTATGCGGCATCACGAGCTCAACACGTCGAAGAAAAAATTGCACCTGCACTTAAAGAGGGTAAAATTGTTTTATGCGAGAGGTTTGTCATTTCCTCGCTTGTGTACCAAGGTTACGGAAGAGGTCTTGATATTGGAGACATAAAAGAGATAAATCGCTTTGCTACGGCAGGGTTAAAACCAGACATAACTTTTTTGTTCACCACGGGAGAAAAATTAACATATAAAAGAAAACTGGGTGAAGATGCAGACAGGATAGAAATGAGCGGACTTGATTTTCACATGAGGGTGAAAAATGGCTATGACGAACTTTCCAAGACAGATGAGTACACATTGATAGATGCCTCTATGTCCAAGGAAGATGTGTTGAATTCTTGCCTTAGTATATTATATGAGAAACTGGAGGTTAAAAGATGAAACTGATAGTATCTATAGTACAGGATGTGGACTCTGACAACCTTGTGGAGGAAATAACCAAGGTTGGTTTCAGAGTGACGAAAATAAGCAGTACGGGAGGATTTTTAAAGAGCGGCAACTCAACTTTATTATCAGGTGTAAAGGATGAAGATGTTGAGAGTTATTTAAACATAATCAGAAACAACTGCAAGACCAGGGAAGTGACTAAGACAATTCAAACTATAAATATTCCCGGACAAGCTATGATACCCACACCCATTCAAGTAAAAGTTGGAGGGGCGAGTGCCTTCGTTATAAATGTTGAAAAATTTAAGAAATATTAGGTGAAATTATATGAAAATGATAATAGCGATTGTTCAAGATAAATTCATTGATAAGTTGATAAACAGATTCCAGGACGAAGGGATATATGTTACTAAGATTTCTACTTCCGGAGGATTTTTTAAGAGCGGCAATTCCACTTTGTTGTTAGGCTGTGAAGAAGATATGTTGCAGAAGATAAACAGTATTTTTGAAGAAGTCACCGAAACGGAAGAACAGCACAACGAGATGGGCGATTTCAATGTATCGGGTGCAACAGTATTTGTTATAGATGTGGAAGAAAGCTTGAGAATATAATGTTGATAGATTTTGTCGGCAACAGAGAAGTCCTAAGGGAACTTGAAAACAATATACTTTCAGGGGAAATCAATCACACCTATCTCTTTACAGGCGGTGAGGGAATAGGTAAGTTCACTGCAGCAAAGGCCTTTGCTGCAAGGATATTGGAGCCGGAGAGAAAGGACATAATTTATAGAGAAAACTATGAGCATGGTGATTTGAGAATTATAAGAAGTGAAGATTCCATAAAAAAATCTCAAATAGAAGACTTGATTGAAGATTCAAAATTGACACCCTTTAATTCAAAATACAAGGTTTTTATAATTGACGGCATAGAAAAGGTAACTGTCAGCGGTCAAAATTCCATGCTAAAAATGTTGGAAGAGCCTGAAAAATTTTTAAAAATAATATTAATTTCCGGCTCGTTGGAAAATATTTTACCAACCATAATTTCCAGATGCAGAGTAATAAAATTCAGAGATATAGACAGAGATGAACTTAAGAATTTTTTGATGAGAAGAGAATCCCTAAGTGAGGGAAATGCTGATTTATTTTCGAGGATTTCTGCCGGATCGGTAAAGAGGGCCTTGAAATTTGCAAGGGATCCGGAGTATTTAATGTTGAGGGACAAGAGCATAGAGATCCTGGACAGATTGATAAATGTAGGGAATTATCCCTTTAGAGATATAGATTTTTTTAAAAGCAATATTGATAAATTAAATGAAATTTTTGTGTTTTTCGATTCCTTTTTAAGAGATACAGTCCTTTACAAAGAGAAGGAGATGAAAGAGGAATACTTAATAAATATAGACAAGAAAGCATTTTTGGAAAAACAATCCATCTCTTCAAATAGAGTTGTTGGAATTTCCGAAGCTTTGCTTCGCACAAAAAAACTTATAAAGGAAAATACGAACTTTGATCTTGCGATTGAAGAATTATTGATAGATATCGGAGGAATTAGATGATAGATGTCGTTGGGGTTAGATTTAAGAAATCGAAGAAGATTTATTATTTCGACCCGATAGCTTTAGATATACAAACAGATGACAACATAATTGTGGAAACTGTCAGAGGTCAGGAATTCGGCACTGTTGTGCTCACAAAGCAACTTGAGGAAAGTGAAATAAACACGGAACTGAAGCCTGTTATAAGAGTAGCCACAAAAGAAGATGAAGAAAGGAACATAAATAATAGAAATAAAGCCAGAGAAGCTTTGATAATATGTGAAAGAGAATGTGCAAAGCACAAGTTGGATATGAAGCTCATAGGATCTGAATATACTTTTGACAATTCCAAACTGCTTTTTTATTTCACGGCTGAGGGTAGGATAGATTTCAGAGAACTGGTAAAGGATTTGGCATCCATATTCAAAACCAGAATAGAACTTAGGCAAATAGGAGTAAGAGATGAAGCCAAGGTCATCGGAGGTTTGGGCTGTTGCGGAAGAGCCACGTGCTGTTCGTCCTTTTTGAACTCTTTTAGTCCTGTATCCATAAAAATGGCAAAGGATCAAGGATTGTCATTAAATCCCACTAAGATATCTGGGATTTGCGGAAGACTGATGTGTTGTCTGAAATATGAACAGGATGGATATGAATGTGTTCTCAAAAGGATGCCGCGTGTTGGAGAAATAGTTGAAACCGAAGACGGAAGAGCTACCGTGGTATCAACCTATACCATTCAGGAAATGGTCAAGGTAATACGCACAAAGGACAACGATTCAGAATATTTCTACTATAATTTAGATGATATAAAGAGAACACATAAATTTAACAGAACCTTTGAAGAGTTAAAATCAGAGCTTAAAGATGAAGAAGTCACAATGGATGAATTGAAACAACTTGAAGGAGAGTGATTGGTGAAAAGTGGTGACATTTTTCACCTTTAATTATGAAATTAAAAAATTTTTTGATGAAAATTCAAGGCAAGATCAAAAATGTAGCCTTCAACATATTTGGTAAAAGAACATATTCAGATAATCTAATCGTTTTGATAATATCCTTTTTAATTGCAATCGGGTATTTTTACTATATATCCGACAGAGGGTTTAATAAATTTTTAGTTATTGCATTGTTGACTCTGCTTCATTTTATAGCGCTGAATATAATTCTATATCTGCTCAAGCATGTAGTTGAAATTGTTCAAAGAATTAGAGCGAAAAATATAATATTATTTGCGATTCTATACTATATTTTCTATAAAATTTTTAACTACCTTGAAGATGAGAGTTTTATGAGCACTATGCAGATATACATCACTTCTATAGCGTGTGCTCTTGTGGTAATGATCTTTTCCAAGAGTTTAATGGCAGTGCTCAAGAACAAAAAGAAGTTTGCTGTGATACTTTTAATTCCCTCAACGGTGATCATAGGCATTGCTGTTCGGTTTTTAATTTCGGAGGGAGATAGCAGAGAACTGGCAAATTTAAATATAGATAATTCTTCCAAGATATCCCTCGATACAAAAATAAAATATTCCGCAGATTATTTAGACTATGAATCTACAGAAGGAGAAGGCATTTCTCTATCAAGGTATGTCAATTACGGGGGAAGAACTAAAAAAATAAGGGATAAATACTTCGGTACTTCTCTAGGCAATGTGCCCTTTAAGGGAAGAATCTGGTATCCTATGGGAGAGGACAGGTGCCCGGTTGTATTTATGATACACGGCAATCACAGATTTACAACAGAGAACTACCTCGGATATGAATACCTTGGAAAATATCTTGCTAGAAGAGGAATAGCCTTTGTGACCGTAGATGAGAACATGCTCAACGGATTTGCAAAATTCGGTTTAAGAAAAGAAAATGATGCACGTGCGGTTCTGTTGTTGGAGAATATAAATTATCTCTTTGATAAAAACAGTGATGCCGATTCGGAATACTACAATCTTTTCGACGAAACCAAGGTTGCCCTGGCAGGTCATTCAAGAGGTGGAGAAGCGGCAGCTATAGCAAGTGAGTTCAACAACTTAAATTACAATCCCGATAACGGCAAAAGACGCAAACACAAGTTTGAAATAAAGGCGATAGCAAGCATTGCTCCCACAGTGGATCAATACAATCCCTCTGGAAAAGATGTAAAATTAAGCGGGGTTAATTTTCTGACCATACACGGAACCCACGACAGAGACGTGACGGGATTTAGCGGGATGAAACTCTACGACAATGTTATATTGGACAGCAATACAAATAATTTCAAATCAGCTGTTTATGTAGCCTTTGCAAATCACGGACAATTTAACGAACTGTGGGGTATGGATGCAGAACCGCCCTACGATCTATTCATAGACAAAAGCGCATTGATAGACGAAGAATCTCAAAAAGATTTAACATCAAAGATACTCTTCGCTTTTTTCAAAGAAAGTTTTGAAGAAAAGGGCTACAGAGAAGTCTTTAAAAATTTGCAGAACTATGATTTGCCCAATACGATTTACTATTCCAGATATGAGGATTCAACCTTTAAAAGTATATGTGATTTTGAAGAGGATTATGATATGAGCAGATTTCCCTACGGCAGAGTAAACTTCGAGGGATTCAGATCTATAAGTGAAGAAGAAATCTCCATAGGGGGAAAGGAGACTGAGAATACAGGGTTGTACTTGAGTTACAAAGAAGGCTCTAATTACGAGTTGGTAATGGAAGAAGAACTTCCTTTAAAGACCTACTTGCAGTTTGATGTACTTATAGATGACAGAGGGGAGAATTTCGGAAACTTGGATTTAAAAATCAACATATATGACGACTTCGGAAACATATCAACTGTAAATGTCGATGATTTTGCGGACTTCTATGGAAAAGTGAAAGTCGAATACCTTAAATTGCAAAAATATACGGAGGAATATGACTACAAATCATCATTTCAAACGGTGAGAATTCCCATGGAAGAATTCAAAAATAAAAACATAGACTTAAATAAAATAAAATACATCGATTTTCATTTCGAGGAAGGATATGGAAATATAATCCTGGACAACATAGGATATTCAAATTAATAGTTTATTTAAAAATCCATTGGGTACTAATATAGTGATTGAAGTATAAGGAGAAGATAGCTATGATTAGAACCCTACTGATAAATCAACTTAATACTCTGGACAGAGGAGATGATCGAAACATCTTCTTTCTTATTGGAAACATGAGTGAAGTAACCGATGTTTTACTAGATAATTTCAATACCGTTGAATCGCCATATTACGGTAAAGGCACTTTGAGATACAACGGAATGACACTGAATATTTCCACGGACCAAATTCCCGAAGTCGTGAGAAAACTAGTCGATTTGGGACTGGATATCTATGGGATATACGAATTATATGAACCAAAATAAAGGAGAATGAACAATGAGTGATTTAATTAAAAAAATGAACGACCAATTTAACTTTGAACTTTCCAGCGGATATATTTATCTTGCAATGGCAGCTCATATGAAAGAACAAGATATGGACGGATTTGCACATTTCATGTCCAAACAAGCTGAAGAAGAATATGAACATGCTATGAAATTCTATAATTTCTTGTTTGAAATAGGCGAAAAGGCTGAATATGCTGAAATTGAAAGACCTAAGAGTGACTATGCAAGCTTTAAGGAAGTTTTTGAAACAGCTTATGAACATGAAAAGTTGGTATCTCAAAGAATTAGAGATCTGTATAAACAAGCTCAAGAAGAAAACAATTACGAAGTTCTTGAATTCCTTGGATGGTTCATAGATGAACAAGTTGAAGAAGAAGATACTTTCAGAGGAATACTGACAAGACTTGAAAGAATAGGCGAATCTTGGAACGGTCTTTATATTTTTGACAGAGAACTTGCTGCAAGACAATAAATAAGGTTGAAAAATATGTATTGAATTTTATCGGTTCATCTTGTGAGATGGACTGATATTTTTTATGAATTAAATAGAGCGGATGAAGTTTTTCATTAATTATGTTATAATTATAAAAAATAAATTTATGAACTGCCACCGGGTAGATAGAGATGTTTGATGATTGCGTTAGGTCTTAGAAGTAATCGGATAACATCTTTTTTTAAGGAGAAAATTGATGACAGACCAATTATTTAAGAGATATTTAAAATATTCAAGTTTAAATATCCTGGGCATGATGAGTATATCGGGATATATTTTAGCGGACACTTTTTTTATAGCAAAGGCATTGGGAGCAAATGGACTTGCGGCTCTTAATTTTTCCATATCCATAGTTTCAGTAGTCAACGCTTTCGGGTTGATGCTGGGCATAGGAGGAGGAGCAAATTATTCCATATACAAATCCAGAGGAAATATTGAAAAAGCTAACAAAGTGTTTACCATAGCCATAAATATGTCCTTGGTAATTTCTTTTATAATATTTGTGTTAGGAATATTTTTTTCGAAAAATTTGGCTGCAATTTTAGGAGCTGAAGGAGAAATCCACGTAATGTCAAATATTTATATAAAGACCATAATGTTGTTTTCGCCCTTTTTTATTTTAAACAATGTGGTACTTTGTTTTGTAAGAAATGACGGAAATCCTAAATTGTCCATGATAGCCATGGTGGTGGGAAGTGTTGCAAATGTGATTTTGGATTATATATTTATGTTCCCTATGAAAATGGGAATGTTCGGAGCGGTTATTGCCACATCAATAGCACCGATAATTTCTCTGGGAATATTGAGCGTCCATTTCTTTAAAAAAGATACGACTTTGAAATTTTTGAAGGTAAAAAGAGATTTTTTCGATTTAAAAATAGTGCAACTGGGCATATCTTCATTTATTACGGAGATGGCATCAGCAGTCACTTTAATAGTATTCAACTTGATATTGCTCTATCAAGCCGGCAATTTGGGAGTTAGTGCCTATGCCATAATTGCAAATATAGCACTGGTGGTATTGTCCATTTACACGGGTATTTCTCAAGGTATGCAGCCCCTTACAAGTCATGAGTACGGTATCGGAAACAGGGGAAATGTCAAAAGGCTTTTGAAATACGGAATAATGTCGTCTGTTGTGGCGACGGCTATGATCTACTTGTATTCTTTTTTTAATGCGGAATTTATAGTGGATATATTTAATGACAAATGCATTGAGGAAATCACAAAGCTTGCTGCTGAAGGTGTGAGAATTTATTTTTTAGGTTTCTTTTTTGCGGGGATAAATATAGTAGTATCTGCATACTTGGCTTCTATTGAGAGAGCAAGAGCATCTTTTGTTATTTCAGTATTAAGAGGAGTCGTCATGATAGTACCGGTGGTACTTATAATGGGATACTTGCTTCAAACAAGGGGAGTGTGGATGGGATTTTTATTGACGGAGGTAATTATATTTTTTGTGTCCTATTACTTAATTAAGCTTACGGATAAAAATATTTAAGAACTTGCTAAGATTATTAAATTTATATTTAAATTCATTTATTTATGAGTAAATTCACTAAAAACAGTGTAGAATATAACAGTGCTGTGGATTTACGCTAAATTACACCTGAATATTGTTCGAAATGCAGTTGCATTCACAGTTTAAGAATGAGATATTAAATTGTATTTTATAATATTGCATATTATAAAATAGTATGATATCATATTACATTTACTTTTATTTTCTTTTTTGATATACTGTTAAATGGGTATATCAGGAGGGATAGAATGTATAATATAGGTGATAAAGTAGTATATCCGATGCACGGTGCAGGAGTTATAGTAGGAGTCGAAGATAAGAAGATTTTAGGCGAAATCAGAAAATATTATATCCTAAAAATGCCTATAAAAGAAATGAAAGTAATGGTACCCGTAAGCAATGTCGAAGAAGTAGGAGTCAGAGAGATCCTCAGCAAGGAAGAGATGGACGAGGTTTTAGAAGTGTTATCAGGACATGACAAAGTTAAGATGCCTACAAACTGGAACAGAAGGTACAGATTTAACATGGACAGGATCAAAACCGGCGACATCAATGAGATAGCAGGAGTTGTCAGATTTTTAGAAAAGATCGACAAGGAAAAATCCCTTTCTACGGGAGAAAGAAAGATGCTATCAGGAGCAAAGCAGATAATAGTTTCAGAGATGATGCTCGTATACGATATGGGTTTCGAAGAAGTTACAGAGATGGTGGATTTTGCAATTTTAAATGAGTAAGTTAAATTTAAGAAAGGAGGTTTTAGTATCGAAAGAAATAAAAAAATAGTAAGAATTATTTTCAGATTCTTATTTACAATTATAGGAATAGGGCTAGGAGTTATTTTCGCAACATTTTTTCGCAAATTGGATTTTGCGACAAATCTTGATTCGAAAATTATAACGGGAATTTCAGTATTAATAATTTCCGGGTTTGCACTCATATTTTTTATTTTTTCTCCTAAGGCTTTAAGTTCTATTGAATCATTGCTAAAAAGGTGGGAGGAGGAATTAAGGGACAGATCCTTGACGGAAATCATCATAGGCTCAATCGGCCTTATCATAGGACTGTTAATAGCTTTTTTACTATCCCAACCGCTCTACGCCATACCGATTCCGTACATAGGCTCAGCATTGACGGTAATACTTTACGGTATGCTTGGTTACTTAGGTTTGACCATAGCATTGAAAAACAGAGAGGACGTCACCAGCAAAATCAAGGAAATAATGGGCGGTAACAGAGTGCAACCAAAGGAGAAACAAAAAGGAGTAAAGATCCAAGGAACTGCCAAGGTATTGGATACTTCGGTGATAATAGACGGGAGAATCAAAGAGATAACCAAGTCGGGATTTCTTGAAGGACCGCTTATTTTGCCGGTATTTGTGCTGGAAGAACTTCAACACATAGCCGACTCCTCTGACGGATTAAAGAGAAATCGCGGGAGGAGAGGCCTCGATATAATCAAAGAAATGCAGGATGATGCAGACAGTGAGATCATAGTATATGATGCGAAGTATGATGACATCAAGGAAGTAGATTCAAAACTTTTAGCACTTACAAAGGATCTGAAGGGCAAAATAGTAACCAACGACTACAATTTAAATAAAGTGGCAAAGGTTCAAAATATTCAGGTATTGAACATAAATGAACTGGCAAACTCAGTAAAGCCTGTATATCTGCCTGGAGAAGAAATGAAAGTGGATATAGTAAAACAAGGGAAGGAACACAATCAAGGCTTAGGTTATTTAGATGATGGAACCATGATAGTGGTTGAACAGGGTAAAAACTATGTAGGTCAGACAATAAATGTTATTGTTACATCGGTTTTGCAGACCTCTGCCGGTAAGATGATTTTTGCAAGATTAACATAAGGGGGAAATATGGAACAAAACATTTATATTGACAAGGAACGCTTAAATGAGGCGAAATCCTTAGTGGAAAGTCTTGGTGAATCTCTTTGACCTGGCAGGTCTTAGAGAAAAGGCAAAGGAATTGGAGCAGAAACAGTTGGAGCCCGGATTTTGGGATGATACAGAAAAAGCTCAAGCGGTTATCAAGGAACATAATCACTACAATTCAAGAATTGAAAAATACGACACATTAAATAAAAAAATATCCGATAGTGAAGATTTGATAGATCTAATGGAGATTGAAGAAGATTTCTCTTTTTATGAGGATTTCAAAAAAGAAATTGACACAATTGAAAAATTGGCTCAGGAATTCAAACTTGAAACTCTTTTAAACGGAGAATATGACAATAGTGATGCAATACTTTCCATTCATGCCGGAGCGGGAGGAACGGAAGCTCAAGACTGGGCCGGTATGCTTTTGAGAATGTATACAAGATATGCCGAACAAAGAGGATTTAAGGTTGAAACTTTGGATCTTCAAAAGGAAGAAGAAGCAGGTATCAAGTCTGTAACTCTAATGATAAGCGGTGACAATGCCTACGGATATTTAAAAGGGGAGAAAGGAGTTCACAGATTGGTCAGAATTTCTCCCTTTGATTCAAATAAAAGAAGGCATACATCATTTTCTTCTGTGGATGTTTATCCCGAATTTGATGCGGATATAGATATAGAGATTAAGGAAGAAGACATAAGAGTTGATACTTACAGATCCTCCGGTGCGGGGGGACAACACGTCAACACCACTGACTCGGCAGTTAGAATCACTCACATACCCACGGGTATAGTAGTTCAATGTCAGAACGAGAGAAGCCAAATTCAAAACAGAGAAAAAGCAATGCAGATGCTAAAATCTAAATTGATAGCTTTGGCGGAAGAAGAGAAAAAAGAAAAGATAGAAGATTTGCAGGGAAATTATTCTCAAATTGCATGGGGTTCTCAAATAAGGTCCTATGTATTCCAACCCTACACCATGGTAAAAGACCACAGAACCAACACTGAAGTAGGAGATGTATCGAGAGTAATGGACGGAGATTTAGATTCTTTCATAAATGATTATCTTCAGATGAAAGCGACAAAATGAGGTGAATAAAATGATACTTACAACCACATGCAAAATTGAAAATCGTGAAATTTCCCAATATCTGGGACTGGTATTCGGAGAGTCGGTAAACGGAATCAATGTTATAAAGGACATAGGAGCAGGATTTAGAAATTTTGTCGGCGGAAGAAGTAAGGGATACGAAGATGAAATGCTGGAGGCAAGAAATGACTGCATAAATGAAATGGTGGAAAGAGCACAGAGAATGGGAGCAGATGCCATAGTTGGAATAGCCTTTGACTTTCAGGGTTTAGGGCAAGCAGGAAGTATGATTCTTCTTAACGTATCCGGGACAGCTGTTAAATTAAAATAATACAATTTAAGAAAAGTGCATTTTTATAAATGCGCTTTTTTTATGAAATTATTTTCAATAGGAGAGGTAAAATGAACAAAGGGACAATCATAGCTCTTGATTTCGATTCAAGAGATAAAACTTTAGAATTTTTGGATAAATTTCAGGAGCAACTTTTTGTAAAGATAGGAATGGAGCTTTTCTACAAAGAAGGTCCTGAAATAATTAGAGAGATTAAATCCAGAAAACACAGAATATTTTTGGATTTAAAATTGCATGACATACCCAACACGGTAAAAAAAGCGACCTTATCCCTTTTGAATTTAGACGTGGACATGATCAACTACCATGCAGCAGGTGGAAGAGAAATGTTAAGTTCCGCACAAAGTTCAGCTTCTGAAAAAAAAGGTTTATTGACTTTGGGAGTGACCATGCTCACTTCCACATCGGAAGAAAGAATGCACGAGGATATTTTGATAGATAAAGATTATTCTTTGAGAGAAACCGTGATGAGCTATGCAAAAATGGCAAAGGAATGTGGATTGAGCGGAGTTGTATGCTCTGCCTTGGAAGTACCTTCAATAAAAAAATCTCTGGGAGAAGATTTTCTTTGTGTAACGCCGGGTATAAGACCCTTAACCTATGCAAAGGACGACCAAAAAAGGATTGTAACGCCGGAAAGAGCAAGAGAACTGGGCTCGGATTTCATAGTAGTAGGTAGACCTATTACACAGTCGGAAGATTCTGTAAGAGCATATAATGAAATAAATAGAGAATTTTTAGGAGAATAATTATGAAAGAAATTGCAAAGATACTTCTTGATATTGAAGCTGTAACCTTGTCACCTAAAGCGCCTTATACATGGGCATCGGGGATCAAGTCTCCCATATACTGCGACAACAGGCTTATCCTGTCCTATCCTGAAGAAAGGAAAGTAGTCGAAGAAGAATTTTCAAAGCTTATAATGGAAAAATTTCCTGAAGTACAATACATTATGGCAACTGCCACGGCGGGCATACCTCATGGGGCGATAATAGCCCATAAGCTGAATTTACCCATGGGATTTGTGAGAGCTTCCAAGAAAGACCACGGCAAAAATAACAGAATAGAAGGCAAAAAAATTCAAGGGGCAAAGGTGGTTGTAGTGGAAGACCTCTTTTCAACAGGAGGTTCTTCAATTGAGGTATATAAAGCATTACAAGATGATGGATACGACGTGCTGGGAATAGTTTCCATATTCACTTACAATTTAACAAAAGCTGAAGAAAATTTCACAAAAGAAAATATAGTTCATTACTCTCTTTCCGACTTTGATGAACTGGCTGAAGTTGCCATGGACAAAAACTATATTGAAAAGGACGAACTTGAAAAGATCAAGAGGTGGAAAAAAAATCCCGAAGATGAATCTTGGTTGAAATAATATGTTTATTTTAAGTCAATTATGTTGAAAACTCGCAATGAGTGTACTAAACTATGACTTGGAATAGAGGTAGACGATGATAGAGATTAAAAATTTAAATTTTAAATACAATGAAGAGGATGAGGATTTAGTTCTCAAAGATATAAACTTAAATATTAAAGAGGGTGAATTCGTCGCTGTGCTGGGACACAACGGCAGTGGCAAGTCTACCCTCGCAAAACTTCTTAATGGACTGCTGTTACCGATTTCAGGAGATGTGCTTATAGATGGATTAAATACGAAGAACGAAGAAGAAATTTGGGACTTAAGAGCGAATACGGGCATGGTATTTCAAAATCCGGACAATCAAATAGTTGCCACTATTGTGGAAGAAGATGTAGCATTCGGTCCTGAAAATTTAGGAATAAAGTCCGATGAAATCAGAAGACGTGTAGATGATGCACTGGAATCCGTAAACATGAGTGAATACAAGAGAAGTGCTCCTCATATGCTATCAGGCGGACAAAAGCAAAGAGTTGCTATAGCAGGCATTCTCGCCATGTCGCCCAAGTATATCATACTTGACGAACCAACTGCGATGCTGGACCCTGAGGGCAGAAAAGAAGTAATCAACACCATCATGGATTTAAATAAAAATCAAAATAAAACCATCATTTTAATTACTCACTACATGGACGAGGCTGCGAAGGCGGACAAAATCATAGTCATGGAGAAGGGTGAAATTGAAATGGAAGGCATTCCAAGAGAAATATTTTCTCAAGTAGACAAAATTAAAAAAATAGGGCTTGATGTTCCACAGGTCACGGAGCTTGCATGGGAACTTTCAAAGGAAGGCTTTAATTTGGATTACAAAATTTTAAATGTGGATGAATTGGTAGGTGAAATATGGCAGCTATTGAAATAAAAAATTTAAGCCACATTTACGGAGAAGGAAGCACCTTTGAAAAAAAGGCGCTTGAAGATATAAATTTAATTATTGAAAAAGGAGAGTTCATAGGACTTATAGGCCATACCGGCTCCGGAAAGTCCACGCTCGTTCAACATCTCAACGGACTTATAAAGCCCACTTCGGGCACTATTTTAATAAATGGAGAAGATATTTCAAAAATGGGTGGAGATATCAGGAAGTTAAGGCAAAAGGTAGGTCTTGTATTTCAGTATCCCGAATATCAACTTTTTGAGGAAACCATCGGAAAGGACATATCTTTCGGGCCCATAAATCAAGGACTTAAAAGTGAAGACGTTTTGGAGAGAGTTAAAGATGCATTAGATGCGGTGGGACTTGACTTCGATCAATACTATGACAAATCACCCTTCGATCTGTCGGGCGGGCAAAAGAGAAGAGTCGCCATAGCGGGTGTACTGGCGATGCAACCTGAAGTTTTAGTTCTTGACGAGCCTACTGCAGGTCTTGATCCGGCGGGCAGAGATGAAATACTTGGCGAAATAAAGGAAATATACGAAAAAAGAGATATAACCATAATAGTTGTATCTCATTCCATGGAAGATATGGCTGATGTGGCGGAGCGACTTATCGTAATGAACAAAGGTAAGATTTATATGGATGATACACCTCGTAACATATTTGCCAGAGAAAAAGAACTTGTGGATATAGGACTGGGTATACCGCAGATCACAGGATTTATGAAAAGATTGAGAGCAAAAGGAATTGAGGTTTCTGAAAACTGCATTACTGTGGAGGAAGCTAAAATAGAGATGATTTCTTTGCTAAGAGGTAAGAAAAATGTTTAAAGATATAACTATAGGACAATACTATCCTGCGAATTCTATAATTCACTCCATGGATCCCAGGGTTAAGATCGGACTTATATTTGCATTTATAATAAGTTTATTTTTTATAAATAGTTTTATACCCTATTTTTTTGTACTGGTTTTTTTAATTGCAGTAATAAAGCTCTCAAAGGTTCCTGTGAGGTACGTGCTCAAAGGATTGAGACCTCTGAGATGGATAGTGCTCATCACCTTTATAATAAATGTTTTTTTCATTCCCGGAGAGGAATTAATAAGCTTCGGATTTGCAACTATAACCAAGGAGGGGTTGAGAACGGCCTTACTGATGGCTATTAGACTGACCTTGTTGGTAATGGGAACCAGTCTTCTAACATTGACCTCATCACCCATAGAGATGACTGACGGGATAGAGGAACTTTTAAAACCGCTTAAAAAATTCAAAGTTCCTTCCCATGAAATTGCCATGATGATGACCATAGCCCTGAGGTTCATCCCAACTCTAATTGAAGAAACGGATAAGATTATGAAAGCACAAATGGCAAGAGGAGCGGATTTTGAATCGGGAAATATTATAAATAGAGCAAAAAACTTGGTTCCGCTATTAGTGCCTTTGTTCATAAATTCATTCAGGAGAGCTGATGAATTGGCGACTGCAATGGAATCAAGATGTTACAGAGGTGGAATGGGCAGGACTAAATTAAACCGGTTATCACTTGATTCAAAGGACTACACTGCAATAGCTGTTTGTGCTGTATTTTTTGTGGTAGTGATCGCATTAAATCATTGGAGCATTATATGAATATAAAACTCACAGTTGCTTATGACGGAACAAATTACAACGGATTTCAAATACAACCCGATGTCAAAACCGTTGAAGGTGTTTTAAACAGAGCTATAGAAAAAACTGTAAAGCACGAAGTGAAATTGATGAGTGCAGGGAGAACAGACAGAGGAGTTCACGCTATGGGACAGGTGGTGAACTTCTTTTCTGATACAAGCATA
This sequence comes from uncultured Peptoniphilus sp., assembly GCA_964345555.1. GTDB lineage: Bacteria > Bacillota > Clostridia > Tissierellales > Peptoniphilaceae > Peptoniphilus_E. The sequence goes on from CAYFRD010000018.1 coordinate 16,734, forward strand.
GATATTGGAAATCTTCCAAAGGTCATAAACTATCATTTACCTGAGGATATTTCAGTAGTGGAAGCAGGATATGCACCTGAAGATTTCCATGCGAGATTTTCGGCTAAGGGCAAGTTTTACAGATATTCAATTTACAGGGGCAAGTATCGCAATCCTATGTACAGAAATGCCTTGCATTATCCCTACAAGTTGAACTTAGAAAGTATGAAGGAGTCATTGTCCTGTCTACAGGGCGAGCATGACTTCAAAAGTTTTATGGGCAGACGTGCTGTGGTTAAGGACACCATACGAAGAATATACGACATAGATCTAAAGGAAAAGGGCGATATGCTCTACATAGATTTTTACGGAAAGAGTTTTTTGAAGAACATGGTCAGAATTATTGTAGGCACTGCTATGGAAATAGGGGCAGGCAGAAGAGATGTGGATTTCATGCGTAGGGCCTTGGATGCTACAAACAGAAAGTCTGCAGGATTTACTGCACCAAGCAACGGTCTTTGTTTAATGAAAATCTATTATTGAACAATATTGCACTGCACAAGAAATATAAATAGAGTTTACAAAACAGTGCAAACAGGTTAAAAAAGGGTTTAAAAAAAGTTACAATAAAATGAAATTCTGCATTCTGTATTGTACAAAGTCCTCTTTTGGATTATTATTCTATTTGGAGGATATATGAGAATAATATATAAAATAATCAATACATTAACTAAGTCAAAATCAGCTTATAAAAGATTTCCAATTTCAATGTTTTTCATAATTGCTGCTGCAATATTTTTTATACTTGCAGTTTATTCTGATGTTCAATACTTTTCTTCAGACATGATGAAAGCGAGCGACAAGAAATATCTTGCTTGGGGTTTTATGTTTTTGCTCATCACGGTATCTTCGATATTTATTAAGCTTACCTTTGAAGCTTTCAGAGCATCGGCGAAGGACTCGGATGAACTTAGCAAGTATAAATACTTCGGGATCTTTTTATTGTTGTTAAATTTAATAATCATCTATGGTGTTTATAACAAATTGTTCATACAGGATGAAGTGCTGTTCAGCTACGATTCAAAATATATCTATTGGGGGATGTTTTTGTTTTTGTGCGTGGGGTGCTTCTATATTTCAAAGATAGTATACCATAGGGATTATGTGCCCTATGTAATGAAAATACTTACTGCCACAGCTATTTCGATATCCTATTCAATTGTATTGTTCCTGGGAATAATGGCTATATACACTGCTCTTACATCTCTATTTGATGTAAAAATTGCAGAAGAGATATATATCAGCACTTTTATAATAGTATTTCTGCCCTTCAATGTGGGAATACTTTTGTCAAATTATCCCAGGTTTAGAGATTCTTTTCAAAATTACGAAGTGTCTAAAACGTTCAAGATACTGATTTCCTATATAATAATTCCCATATTTGTAATTTATGGAGTAATACTTTACTTGTATTTTGGAAAAATGTTTATTGAAAGGGAAATGCCAAGGGGAATAATAACCAATCTTGTGCTTTGGTACGGTCTTTTAAGTGTTGCACTTTTATTCCTGTGCAACATAATAAAAGATTCACCGACAACAGATTTGTTTAAGAAGTACTTTCCGGTGGCTATGCTACCTGTGTTGTCTATTATGTTTATATCCATATTCATAAGAATCAATGAATACGGAATAACGGAGAACAGATATTTTGTGCTTATGGCAGGGATATTTGTGACTTTGGCAATGATATACTATATTGTCTACAAAAACAACTCAAATATAACTGTTCCGATTTTGTTTTCAGCCGTAGTTTTTATTTCAACTATAGGACCTTTGAGTGCCTATAATGTATCGGCTCTAAGCCAAAGCCAAAGGCTGAAGAATGCATTTGAAAGAAACGACATACTCAACGGAACACAAATAGTAGCTAATGCCAATACTTCTGAAGAAGACAAGAGAATAATAGACGAAACAGTGAAGTATTTGAGCCTAAGACATAGACCCTATGAAAGTCAGTACTTGCCGGCGGATTTTATCTATAACGATGAAAATTTCAATAAATTATTCGGATTTAATCCCATGTATACAACCTATGATGCTACAATAGAAACTACCAACGAAAGCAATGATTACCATTTCGATTTCAACAGTGCGATGATTACTAAGGATTATGATAAGCTGTTTGTGGTCAATGCCATTTATACACCGGGTAACAAAACCTACGGTAATTACACCATAAACAATAATGGCAGCAGGATAAAGATAGATTACAAGGACGATAAAAAGGAATTTAACTTAATTACATTCACTACAAGAGAAATTTATGATAAAATGGTAGCGTTGAAAAAATCCAAGGATATTTTGGATATAGAAGATTTGGCTATAAAAGGTGTTGCGGAAAATATCAGATACAAGATACTTTTCACCAGTATTTCCGGATATCCGATGGAAAATGATGAAATGGAATGCTATGTGGAGTTTTATCTTCTCGTTGCCAGCGAAGAATAATTCTTAAAAATGCATGGAACTTGTTACTTAAAATAAGATTAAGGGTAATATCTTAAATTAAGGTAACTAATAAAGAACCTTTGTTGATCCGGAGGTTCTTTTATTTGAACTGATAGAGAGGTATTTATTTGGAATGGTATAAACTTACCAAGGAAGAAGTTAGATCACAGTTGGATGTGGATTTGTCCAAAGGTTTAACATCAGTTGAAGCAGAAAAGAGAATAGAAAAATACGGCAGAAACCAACTGCATGAAGAGGAGAGCAAACCCTTTATTAAAAAGTTGGCTGAACAATTTTTAGACCCGATGATAATAATTTTGCTGATTGCAGCCATAATTTCAGGGGCAGTGGGCGAAGTCGTAGACTCCATGGTTATACTTGCAATAGTAATAGTCAACGCATTGTTGTCGCTAAGTCAGGAGGGTAAAGCTGAAAAAGCAATTGCAGCTCTCAAAAAAATGAGTTCTCCTACGGTGAAGGTTTTAAGAGATGGAGATGCCGTTGAAATTGAAAGCGGTCTTCTTGTTCCCGGTGATGTTGTAATTCTCGAAACGGGAGATATTGTGCCGGCGGATTTGCGACTTATTGAAAGTTCAAACTTGAAGATAGATGAATCTTCTTTGACGGGTGAGTCGGTAGCAGTGGAAAAACATGCCGATGAACAATATTCAGAAGATGTGGGAATAGGCGACAGAGGAAATTATGCCTACAGTGCATCCATAGTTACCTATGGAAGAGGAAAGGGAATTGTAACCGAAACAGGACACAGCACTGAAATAGGAAAAATCGCCACATTTATAAGTGCTATGGAAGATGAGCAAACACCACTTCAAAAGAAACTTGCAAAATTATCCAAAGTACTGGGAATTTTAACCATAGCCATATGTGCAATTATATTCGGAGTTGGGATACTCTATGGAAACGGATATCTTGATATGTTCCTAATGTCGATATCTTTGGCAGTTGCCGCAATTCCGGAAGGACTTCCTGCCATAGTGACTATAGTTCTATCCATAGGAATGAATAACATGGCTCAAAAAAATGCCATAGTTAAGAAACTTCTGGCAGTGGAAACATTGGGTACGACCACATTTATATGTTCGGATAAGACAGGAACTCTTACTCAAAATGAAATGACGGTCACTAAGATGTTTGTAGACGGTAAAGTAATAGACGTGACAGGGACAGGATATGAACCTGTAGGTGAATTTTTACACGATGGTAAAGAAATACAAAAAGAAGATTTCAAATCTCTTTATACGATGACATCCATCGGCGCACTGACCAACGATTCGCAGTTAAAAAATGAATCGGGCAACTACAAGATAATGGGCGATCCAACAGAAGGGGCTTTAGTAGTACTTAGCGGAAAACTGGGTCACACCAAAGAAGATTTAAATGCAAAATACCCGAGAATTGAAGAGATTCCCTTTGATTCCACCAGAAAGATGATGACAACTTTCCATGAAAATTTCAAAGAAGGTAAAATTGTCAGCTTTACAAAGGGAGCACCCGATATAATCTTGTCAAAGAGTAATAGAATACTGATAGACGGTGAAGTTAAAGATCTGACAGATGAACTTAGAAAAGAAGTACTGGATAAAAATCTGGAATTTGCTCAAAATGCATTGAGAGGTTTGGCATATGCGTACGATGTACATGATATTTTGCCGAAGGACATATCCTCAGAAAGCATTGAAAATGATATGATATTTGTCGGTATCACAGGAATGATTGACCCTGCAAGACCTGAAGTAAAAGACGCAATTAAGGAATGTAAACAAGCCGGAATTGTGCCCGTCATGATCACAGGCGACTTCCTCGAAACGGCAAAGGCGATCGCAACTGAACTGGGAATATTGGGAGAAGGAGAAAAAGCCATAGTCGGCAGCGAACTAAACGATATGACTCCTGAAGAAATTCAAGAAGTTGTAAAGGTAACAAGAGTATTTGCAAGAGTTTCTCCTGAAAACAAAGTACAAATAGTGACCGCACTTAGAGCAAACGGTGAAATTGCTGCTATGACGGGAGATGGAGTAAACGACGCTCCTGCTATAAAAAAAGCGGATATAGGTATTGCCATGGGAATTACAGGCACAGATGTATCAAAGAGTACTGCAGAAGTAATTCTGACTGACGACAACTTTGCTACAATAGTCAATGCAGTTGAAGAAGGAAGAATCATCTATGCAAATATCAAAAAATTCGTAGCATTCCTGCTTAGCTGTAATATCGGAGAAATATTGGTAATATTCATATCAATAATATTGAATTTGCCATCACCCTTCGTCCCAATTCAATTGCTTTGGTTGAACTTGGTAACGGATTCATTCCCGGCCCTTGCGTTGGGAGTTGAAAGGGGAGAATCCGACGTAATGAACGAACCGCCGAGAGACCCTGAAGAACCGATACTGGACAAAGAATTGACTATCACTCTTATAATTCAATCAGTGTCAATCGCTGCGGCGACCTTGGGAGTGTATGTATATGCACTTAATAATGTCGGAAATCACGGAGACAACATAATATACGCCAGAACCATGGCGTATGCAACGCTTATACTTGCAGAACTTCTCAGATCTTACAGTGCAAGAAGCATGAATCACAATATTTGGGAAATAGGAGTATTCAGCAACATTAGACTTGTGCAGGCGACACTGCTTTCCTTATTCCTAATGGCAGTGGTAATGTACGTTCCATTCTTGGAAGAACTGTTCCACTTGACGGATCTTTATCTTGTAGATTGGGTTATAGTCATAGCATCATCATTTATACCTCTGGTAATAGGTGAAATTCAAAAAGTCATAAGATTTAGAAATAAAAAATAATAGATAAATTTAAGATAATTTATAAGAAAATCCTCCTGTAATTTAATCAGGAGGATTTTTTGTATGAATAATACTCTCAGGCAGAGGGCTCTATAGCTTTAGCGATGAAAAACAATAAAAACATCTCAATAGATTTGTACACTGAATTTGTTTATTCAGAGATTATTTGTATAAAGGTCTTTTGAGAAGTATAAAAACTCCGCATTAACCTAGGGAGGATTATTGTTGAAATCTTTCAGTAGAGCCAAGTTGCACCTTCGTCTGCACTTGATACTATGTTTTTATAGACTTTTAAATTTCCGTGAACTTCTTTGTTTTTTATCTTCATATTTTGTTTTCGATCTTCAATTTCTTCATCACTTAATTCTACATTTATTGTATTATTGTTCAAGTCGATAGTTATGATATCACCGTCTTTGATGTATGCGATAAGTCCTCCTTCGGCAGCTTCGGGACTCACATGACCAACACAGGGGCCTCTGCTTGCTCCGGAGAATCTACCGTCTGTGACCATTGCCACAGAGGTGTGCAGTCCCATGCCTACAAGCATTGCGGCCGGTATAGAAAGCTCCCTCATTCCGGGTCCGCCCTTGGGACCTTCATATCTTATAACAAGTACAGCACCCGGTTTTATTTGTGAGTTTGCAAGAGAGTACAGCACTTCTTCCTCACTGTCAAAGACGACAGCGGGTCCTTTGTGGTAGAACATTTCTTTAGGTACGCCGCTTTTTTTTACTACAGAGCTTTTGGGAGCAAGATTACCATACAATATTGAAAAGCATCCTCCTTCAGATAAGGGATTATTAGAGTTGTGAATGATGTCTTCGTTTTTTGATTTAATGTTTTCTATCTGCTTGCCGAGAGTATCTCCCATGACTACAGGTTGCTGTAAGTGCAGATATTCTTTAATTGCATTCAAAGAAGCTCTGACTCCGCCTGCCTTTTGATAGTCAGTTAAATTATATTGTGATGAGGGTTTGAACTTTGCTACTAAGGGAACCTTCCTTTGAATTTCGTCAAACTCATCAATGTTCAAATCTATCCCTGCAATCTTCGCTATCGCCAGCACATGCATCACTGCATTGGTGGAGCCGCCCGTTGCAGATATGTGCATAATTCCGTTTTCAAAGGATTTTTTATTTATAAAATTATCAGCTTTGATATTTTTGTTTGCAAACTCTACTATTTTGTTGCCGACAAATCTGGCTTGACGGACTTTATTTGCACTGCTGAATAATTCGGTTGTGGAATCAAAAGGACATATGCCAATGACCTCAGTAAAAACTCCCATGGTATTTGCAGTGCCGTACATCGAACAGGTTCCACATGAGGAGCATATACTTTCCTTTAAACTGCGGAATTTATCGTCGGAGATGTCGCCCTTTTGCCATTTGCCGATAGATTCCTTTAAGTCGGAAGTTATATAGGTTCTTTCTCCGTCATCGTATGGAGTCATCGAGCCGCCTGTTAAAAATATGCTCGGCAAATTGAGTGATGCTGCAGCCATCAACATTCCCGGGACTATTTTGTCGCAGGAACATAAAAATACAAGGCCGTCAAAACCATGAGCTTTGACCATGGATTCAATGGAAGATGCAATTAAGTCTCTTTGCATAAGAACATAGTGCATACCTCTTATTTGAGCAATTCCGTCGCAGGGAGCAGGCACGTTGAACTCCGCAGGGATTCCACCACTCGCCCATATGCCTTCTCTAACATAATTTGCAAGTTCTCGAAGTGGTTTGTGTCCGGGATTTACATCTGTCCATGAGTTTACAATTCCTATTACAGGCTTATCCAAATCCTTTTGTGTAAAACCAACGGAGTACATCAGACCATCATAGTAGGCTTCAATGTTTTTATTATTTTCCAAGATAATGCTCCTTTCTGTTGCTTATATAACTTAATTAAATATTCAAATACATTAAAGAGAGTATATCTTTTTTTGAAATTATATTCAAATGTAAAATAGCACAATAAATCAATAAATTATTAAAAAATATTAATAAAATTAAAAAATAATAAATATCTTTGTTGAATATTTAACAACCGGTGATATAATATTAATCAGTAATGTTATTTTATTAACATAATTTTGATGTTTGCTATTTAAAGGAGGTCACTATGGATTTTAATATGGACAAAGAGCATTTACTGCTACAACAAATGTACAGATCTTTTGCAGAAAATGAAATTGAACCCTTTGCAAAGGATTTAGACTTGACGGAAGAGTTTCCTGAAGAAAATCTTCAAAAATTAGCCAGATACGGCTTTTTTGGAATACCTTTTCCAAAGGAATACGGTGGACAAGGTGGAGATTATCTCGCTTATTCTATGGCTGTGGAAGAGCTTGCAAAAAAATGTGCATCTACAGCGGTAATAATTTCTGCACACACTTCACTTTGCTGTGCACCGATTTATGAAAACGGAACAGAAGAACAAAAACAAAAGTACTTACCGGACTTATTAAGCGGGAAGAAGATAGGAGCTTTCGGATTAACAGAGCCCAACGCAGGTACCGACGCTTCCGGACAACAAACTATTGCCATTCTTGACGGAGATGAATACGTTCTTGACGGAACTAAGGTATTTATAACAAATGCAGGATTTGCAGATGTATTTATAGTTTTTGCAAAGACTGACAAATATAAAGGATACAAGGGAATTTCAGCTTTTATAGTTGAAAAAAGAACTCCCGGATTCTCAATTGGAGAACCTGAAGAAAAGATGGGAATAAGAGGCTCATCAACTTGCGAACTTGTTTTTGAAAACGTGAGAATTCCCAAAGAAAACTTACTTGGAAAAGAAGGACAAGGATTTAAAATCGCTCTCACAACTCTTGATGGCGGACGTATAGGAATAGCATCTCAAGCTGTAGGTATAGCTGAAGGCGCAATAGATGAAACTGTTGAATATGTCAAAGAAAGAAAGCAATTCGGCAAGAGATTGTCTCAATTCCAAAATACACAATTTGAACTTGCAAACATGAAGACAGCTACAGACGCTGCTCAATTATTAGTTTACAGAGCCGCATGTGCAAAACAAAATAAAGAAGAATACGCTCACTTAGCAGCAATGGGTAAATTGTTTGCAGCTACAACAGCATCCGATGTAACTAGAAGATGTCTGCAATTATTTGGAGGATATGGCTATACCAAGGATTACCCCATTGAAAGAATGATGAGAGATGCGAAGATAACTGAAATATATGAAGGAACCTCAGAAGTAATGAGAATGGTCATTGCAAGATGGATGGGTGTAAAATAGGAGGACTTAAATGAAAATAGTTGTTTGTATTAAACAAGTACCCGATACCAATGAAGTAAAATTGGATCCTGTAACAAATACACTTATTAGAAAAGGCGTGCCGAGTATAATAAATCCCGACGACAAAGCTGGACTTGAAGCGGCACTTAGAATAAAAGACGCAGATCCTGAAAATGTACATATAACCGTACTGAGCATGGGACCTCCACAAGCTGATGTGGCACTTAGAGAAGCTTTGGCAATGGGTGCAGATGAAGCGATACTTATATCTGACAGAGCATTCGGCGGAGCTGATACATGGGCGACATCATGTACAATTGCAGGAGCAATAGACAAACTTGAATATGACATGATAATCGCAGGACGTCAAGCAATTGACGGAGATACCGCACAAGTAGGTCCGCAAATTGCAGAACACATCGGAATACCTCAAGTGTCCTATGCAGAAGACATTAAGATAGATGGGGACAAAGTAATAGTAAAAAGACAATTTGAAGACAGATATCACATTCTTGAAGTGAAAATGCCTTGCCTTATAACAGTACTGAGCGAAATAGCAGAAACCAGATACATGACTATAAGCAAAATTTATGATGCTTATAAAAAAGATATAAAAATGTGGGGATATGAAGACTTAAAAGGACATGTAGAAGACTCCAACCTAGGACTTAAAGGCTCACCCACTAAAGTAAAGAAATCTTTCCCGAAACAAGGAAAAGGCGAAGGCGAATTGCTTAAAGACTTGACAGCTGATGAAGCTGCTCAAGCAATAGTAGCTAAACTTCAAGAAAAGTATATTATCTAAAGGAGCTTGTGAAATGTCAAGAGATGTATATGTATTTGTAGAACAAAGAGATAATAAAATTCAAAAAGTAGGAATTGAGCTGCTAGGTAAAGCTAGAGAACTTGCGGATGATTTGGGACAAGATGTAGTTGCGATGTTCATAGGCGAAAACCTAAAGAGCGAAGTACCTATTCTTTATAGACACGGAGCGGACAAAGTAATACTTGTAGAAGACCCCATATTAAAAGAATATATGACAGAACCTTACACTAAAACCATCTACACAATAATCAAAAAATATGATCCTGAAATAGTTCTTTACGGAGCAACATCCATAGGACGTGACCTTGCACCCAGACTGGCAGCTAGAATACACACAGGACTTACAGCAGACTGTACAAAATTGGACATAGATGAAGAGTCAAAATTATTGTTGATGACTCGTCCTGCCTTCGGCGGCAACATAATGGCAACAATTCTATGCGAAAACTTCAGACCTCAAATGGCGACAGTAAGACCCGGAGTTATGCAATCAATAAAAGTCGACAAAGAAGACGGAGAATTAATCGAAGAAAAAATCGAATTCACAGATGCCGATGTAAATGTTAAAATTCTCGACATACTGAAGAACGAATCAAAGAAAAAAGACATAACCGAAGCCGACATACTGGTATCAGGCGGACGTGGAATGGGAGATCCCAAGAACTTCGACATACTATATGAACTTGCAGCAGAGCTAAATGCAGAAGTATCAGCATCAAGAGCGGCAGTAGATGCAGGTTGGATGCCTAAGGACAGGCAAGTAGGTCAAACAGGTAAGACAGTAAGACCCGAACTTTACTTTGCAATGGGAATCAGCGGAGCGATCCAACACTTGGCAGGTATGGAAGAATCAGACTTAATAATAGCTGTCAACAAGAGTGATGACGCACCGATCTACGATGTAGCAGACTTGGGAGTTGTAGGAAATGTACATGCCGTTGTACCCAAGCTCACAGAACTGATAAGAAAAGAAAAAGAACTCAAAGCTGAAATCAGCTGATGAAAAAATCAAGATAATTAAAATCCCTAAATCTTTATATTGATTTAGGGATTTTTAGTGATAAAATTCAAAAAAATACTTTTCTAATCTCATCTTGAGTATTGACATTTCAAGCTTTCTATATTAAAATAGCTGAAGTGTTTAAAAAGCCCCGGAAATTTTTTAATCACAGGAGGATAAAACCCAAATGAAGAGTTTCATGGCAAAAGCTGCCGAAGTAGATAGAAAATGGTATGTAATTGACGCAACAGATAAGGTACTGGGAAGACTTGCAAGTGAAGTGGCCAGCATTTTAAAAGGTAAGAAGAAACCTATCTATACCCCACATGTAGACACAGGTGACTTTGTAATCGTTATTAATGCTGACAAAATTAAACTTACAGGCAACAAATGGAATCAAAAAATTCATGTAAGACACACAGGATATCCAGGCGGAAGAAAAGAAGTAGTTTACTCTCAATTAAGAGACAAACATCCTGAAAGAATTGTAGAATACGCAGTTAAAGGGATGCTTCCAAAGAACAGACTTGGAAGAAAAATGTATACGAAACTAAAGGTTTATGCAGGAGAAGAACATCCTCACCAAGCACAACAACCTGAAGTTTATGAATTTTAATTGAGGAGGGAAGTTAATGGAAAAATTACAATTTAGAGGAACAGGCAGAAGAAAAACTTCTGTTGCACAAGTTAGACTGTTACCTGGAAATGGTAAATTTACAGTCAACGGAAGAGACTTAGATGAATACTTCGACTACGAAACCTTAAAAACTGTAGCAAAATCTCCGTTGACATTGACTGAAACAATGGATCAATACGATGTAATTGTAAAAGTCTTAGGTGGAGGATACACAGGACAAGCAGGAGCGATAAGACACGGTATAGCAAGAGCATTGCTGCAAGCTGATCCTGAACATAGACCAATTCTTAAAAAAGCAGGATTTTTGACAAGAGATCCTCGCATGAAGGAAAGAAAGAAATACGGTCTTAAAAAAGCAAGAAAAGCTCCTCAATTCTCAAAACGTTAATCAATTTAAAAACTTTAGAACAAACCTTGGAAAACACCAACTTCCGAGGTTTTTTGTTTTTTAGGGAAGTGTTATTTATGCAAGACTATATGGGTTTCGTTTTCTACATTAGCCAACAAGATACTTGAGAATCTTGTTGTTTTATAATTTCAGTAGTAAGGGTGTTCGTGTCTAGTTTCAAATAAATGAATATTTTAGAAATTCATTTATTTGAATTGTTCCAAGTTACCTATGAGAATTTCAGAATTTAATGTTATTTCATTTTCTGTGACGATTGTATCGTAGGATTTAACATTTACTCCTTGGGTTTGTGCTTTGTATAAATACTGTGCAAATTCCGGTTGCATTTTGTAATTTGGCAAAAAATATTTTGACCCTTGTTTTTGAATTAAAAATATTATACTAGCTTCGTAGTCGTCTTTGAGGGCGGAGGTAAGCTCTTTTATGTGTTTCAATCCTCGTAATGTAGGAGCATCGGGAAAGTAAGCTATATCATTTTCAAACAATGTGACTCCCTTTATTTCCATAAATCCCTTAACAGGTTTTTTATTTCTGAACCCCTCGTAGTATATATCAAATCTGGACTCTGAGTAGGTTTTCTCCCTTGATATGAGAGTAAAATCCACTTCTTTAAATATTTTGCCATCTACAAGTGCATCATAGACAATTTTATTGGGAGCTTGTGAATCTATGTTTATTAAGCTGCAATCTTTGTAGACTGACAACAGAGTGTACTTTGTCTTTCTGTTCGGATCATTGTTTTCTGAGAGAACTACATTTGCACCATCTATGAGCAGCTCTTTACATCTTCCTGTATTCGGGACATATACTTTGTGTTTTTCGCCGTAAATATCACAGTAGCAGATAAATCTGTTGATTCTTTCAATAAAATTTCCTTTTAATGTATTTTCGTATTTCATAATAGCTATTATATCATTGAAAAAAGAATTAGGAGCCTTTAAAATTAATTTAAGGTGATGATATGAAATTCAGAAAAGCACTATCAAGTGATTTGGAAATAATAAACAAAATTTTTAAAGATGGATCCAATGCTCTAAAAAACATGTCGGTGGATCAGTGGCAAGGCGATACTGTGCCTTTTGCGGAAAATGAAAGAGGATTTTATCTTTTGGAAGATGCAGGAGAGATAGTTGCAGTGGGTCTTGTAATGGATTATGATCCGCAATATGATGTGATAAATGACGGGCAGTGGAATTATGACGGAAATTACGTTGCAGTTCATAAACTGGCGACAAATGCAAGATTAAAGAGAAAGGGATACGGCTCCGCACTTTTAGGAGAAATTGAGAATTTGGCATTGGACATGGGAGTTGATGTGGTGAGAATTGACACTCACAAGGACAATGCGCCTATGAATTCTCTTCTGATAAAGCAGGGATACAAAAGGGCAGGGATAGTACAACTTGTTGACGGTGGAATCAGAACTGCCTATGATAAAAAATTGGCCGAAAATAAAAATGATATAAAAACCCGAGAATAAATCTCGGGTTATATTAATTTTGAAAGGAATAATGTGGACAGACCTAAAAATATAAAGAATCCACAGGTGTCGGTGAAAGCTGTGAGCATAATGGAAGATGAGACCGCAGGATCCACATTTACATGGTCCAGCACCAAGGGGATTAAGAATCCTGCTACGCCGGCAACGATCATGTTGAGTATCATGGATGCAGCCATTATGACCATTAAAAAGGGATTATGGTATTTGAGAGCTAGGACAAAGCCTGTTATCATTCCCACTATGGCACCGTTGAGCATTCCCATACCCACTTCTTTAAAGACAAGTTTCCAGTTGTCTTTTAAATTTATTTCGCCTCTTGCAAGGGAAGTGAGGACTATGGACAGGGTTTGGTTGCCTGCATTTCCTCCCATGCCAGCAACTATAGGCATGGCTGCGGAAAGTGCCACTACGGTTTCTATGGTGGATGAGAATAAACCTACTACACTTGAGGCTATAAATGCAGTGATCATGTTTATACTTAACCATGGGATTCTGTTTTTAAAGGATTCGAAGAAGTTTGAATCAAATTCTTCGTATTTGTTAACCCCACTCATAGCCAAGATATCTTCGGAGTATTCCCGATCTATGACGTGCATTATCTCATCGGATGTTATAATTCCCAATATTGCCATGTTTTTATTGACTACGGGCAAAATATCCAAGTCGTACTTAGTTATCAATATAGAAGCTTCTTCCTGGTCATCAGTGGCATATACAAAGAATGGGAATTCTTCATAGAGTTCCGCCAAGGTAGTGTTTTCCGGAGCGACCAGTAATTTTCTCAAGTCGACAATACCCTTTAATCTGTGGTGATTGTCCGTAATGAATAGGTATTCTATGATTTCAGTTTGCGGAGCGATTTCCTTGAGTTTTGTCAAGGCGCTTCTTACGGTCAGGTTTTCCTTTAAGGCTATGTATTCCGTACGCCGGCTGACTCTTCATCAAAGGAGAGTATGAGCTTAAGTATATTTGATTCCGACGTCTTCATGAATTTCAAAATGTCTTTTCTTCTGTGCGTGGGCATTACTCCCAAAAAGTCTGCTATATCTGCATTGTTCATATATGAAAACACGCTTATCAATTCGTCGTTGGTGAAGAAAGAGCTTATAAGTGTATGCATTTCTTCCCAAGAGTTTTCCAAAATTCCTGCAACATCTTCAAGATTCAACAATTTAATAAAGATTTTTATTTCATCTTCTTCAAAATGGTCCAATGCTTCCACAATGTCAACGTAGTGTATATCTTCACATAACTGAGAGGCTCGTTCTTTGTCTGAGTTATTTATGATCTCCCTTATTTCTGAAATTCTAATTTCTAAGTCCGTTTCATAATAATTTTTTGCGGTATCCATCGGTCTGCCTCCTTATATATTGGAAATTTCTTCTAAAAAACTACTCATCGATTTAGGTGTTCCATTAAAATTTTTTGGATATATCAGATATAAACATTCCTTTGCCCTGGTCATGGCTACATAGAAAAGTCGTCTTTCCTCCTGATATTCATCAAGGTCTTTTTCCGAGTTTGTACCCGGGATTACATCATCGGTCAAATCTATCACATATACGCAGTCATATTCCAAACCTTTCACGGAATGAATTGTAGAGATGCTTAAATTTGAATTCACATAGGATTTTGTAGAGATCAAGTATTCAAGATAGGCAAGTCGGCCCAGTAGAGAATCTAATGATTTTTCCGATTTTGCGATGAATTTAAGCTGGTGATAAAATTCCGTCAATTCCGTGTAATTGTAGTTGAATTTATTGGCAACATCTCTTAGATATCTGCTGTAATTTAGATTGTAAAATACAAATTCGATCTGATCCTGTATGTTTAATTTTTTAAGTTTGTTAAAATCAGACATCAATTCAAAGATATTGTTTTTATAAAACTCGTTTAAGCCTGGATATCGCAGCAGAGTTTTAAATATATTATCACCGGAGTTCTTTCTGATGAAGTCCAAGTGTTTTTTTGATATATATCCCTTTATTTTATAATATATTTTTGAAAAAGCCTCAACACTTTTTTGATTTCCGCAAAAGGCTATTATGCTTAGAATATCTTGAACTATAAAATGGCTGAAAAATTTAAGTTTAGAACCTCTTATGTTGAAATTGATATTTTTTCTTTCGAAGTATTCCACCAAACCTAGACTGCTCAAATTGTTTCTGTATATTATTGCATGAGTGTGATCCTTGTTTTTTAGTATATTGTCAAGTATGAATTCATATTGTTCGGAATTGGTGCTCACTTTTATGATATTTACAGGCTCTTTATACCCGTTGTTTGTGGAGATTTTTTTATCATATCTGTTTATGTTTTTTGATATAAACAAATTGGAAGTATTTACTATGTTTTTTGACGAACGATAATTGTTGGACAAATAGTAGAATTTCAAATTTTTGTACTTATTTTTTAGATTTAATAAATACTGCGGATTTGCACCTCTAAAGGCGTATATAGACTGATCGTCATCTGCCACTATAAATAAATTGTGCTTGGGCGAGCTTATTAAGTTAATCAGCACAAATTGAGATACGGAGGTATCCTGTCCTTCGTCCAATTGAATGTAGTCATATCTTGAGCGTATTTTTCTAAGGATGTAATTGTCCGATTGAAGAACTTTAAGAGCATAGAGTATCATATCATCAAAATCTATTAAATTGTTACTTTGCTTGTAATTCTCATATTTTTCATAAATTTCAATGAATCCGGGAATTTTGGTATTTGAATTTCTCGGATCTATCATGGAGTTTTTAAAATAGGATATCTTATTTATTATTTTTTCCAAAGTATCATCAGTCAGAGTTCTTCTGTTTATTTCGTAATATAGATTTGAAATTAAATTATATTTTGTGTTAGGATTTTCTTCTATTAATTTGAAAGTTTTGCCTCTTAATTTTGAGTACAGTTGCAAAATTCTATAGCAAAAGGCATGTATGGTTGAAAACTCCGGCTTGACCTTTGCATCTGGATGCAACAGTTCAAATCTCTTGGCGATATCCAAGCTTTGAGACTTTGAAAAAGTTATGGTGAGTATCTTATCAGGACTGACTCCGTAATTGAGCAGATTGATTATTCTGTATAATAAAATTGTAGTCTTGCCTGCTCCTGGAATAGCAAGAGTCAAAGCAGGACCTTGTAAATGGGAAATAGCCCTTAATTGTTCTTGTGATAATTTCATAATATCCTCCATATTAATTTTAATGTTAAAAAGAGTATTATTCAATTTAAATAATATATTTTTAAAACAGTGAAATATTTTCAATAATTGCTTCTAAAGATGATTTGATCAGATTTTTTAAAATGATATTCTAAAAATTAACATAAGTACGTATATAGATTGAATTAAAGGAGGAAAACTATGACACTAATGACTGGAGAACAATATATAGAAAGCATTAAAAAGTTAGATTTACAAATTTATATGTTTGGAGAAAAGGTAAAAGACCCTACTAATAATCCTATATTAAAGCCGTCTTTAAACTCGGTTCGAATGACTTATGATTTAGCACAAAAAGAAGAGTATAGAGATTTGATGACAGCTACATCACCATACACAGGTGATGTAATAAATAGATTTGCTCATATACATCAATCTTCTTCCGATTTGGTAAAAAAAGTAAAAATGCAACGTTTATTAGGGCAACAAACAGCTTCTTGTTTTCAAAGATGTGTAGGAATGGATGCTCTTAATTCAATATTTTCTACAACATATGAAATAGATAATAAGTATAATACTAATTATCATAAAAATTTTTTAAAATATTTAAAATATGTTCAGGAAAAAGATTTAACGGTTGATGGAGCTATGACAGACCCAAAAGGAGATCGCAGCAAAGCTCCGAATGAACAAAAGGATAAAGATTTATATTTGCGTGTTGTTGAGCGTAGAGAAGACGGGGTTATAGTTAGAGGAGCCAAAGCTCATCAGACAGGAGCTCCAAATTCTCATGAAATTATAGTAATGCCAACTATTTCAATGGGAAATAAAGATAAAGATTTTGCGATTTCTTTTGCATTACCAATGGATTCCAAAAATATATTTATGATTGTTGGGAGGCAATCATGTGATACTCGTAAACTTGAAAATTCAAAAATAGATGTAGGTAATTGGGAATTTGGCGGAGTTGAAGCGTTAGTAATATTTGATGATGTATTTGTACCAAATGACAGAATTTTTTTAAACGGAGAAACAGATTTCACTGGTATGCTGGTAGAAAGATTTGCGGGTTATCACAGACAAAGCTATGGAGGATGTAAAGTAGGAGTTGGAGATACTTTAATAGGGGCTGCTGCTTTGGCGGCAGATTATAATGGTTGCAGTAAAGCAAGCCATATAAAAGATAAATTAATAGAGATGACTCATTTGAATGAAACCCTATTTTCATGTGGCCTTGCATGTTCTATGGAGGGATATCCGACAGCAAGCGGAAATTATTTAGTAGATCTTTTATTAGCTAATGTATGTAAGCAAAACGTTACAAGGTTTCCATATGACATTGTAAGATTTGCTGAAGATTTAGCAGGAGGGTTAGTTGTTACTGCCCCTTCTGAAGCGGATTTAACAAATGAAAAATTAGGACCTTACATAAAAAAATATTTAACAACAATAGATGGATGTTCGGTTGAAAATAGATTAAAAATTTTAAGGTTTATTGAAAATTTAGCGTTAGGGACAGCAGCAGTAGGATATAGAACAGAATCTTTACATGGAGCAGGTTCGCCACAAGCGCAAAGGATAATGATTTCACGTCAATCTAATATTGAACATAAAAAAGTTTTAGCAAAAAAATTAGCTGATATTAAAGATGAATAATAAAGGATTTGAGAAATTGTGCATAAAGATATTATAGGAATTAAATATTGCGGAGGCTGTAATCCCAGATATGATAGGGTAGAACTTGTAAACAATATAAAAAATTCTTTTAAAGAATATTATTTTTCGGAAGTTAAAGATAATTGTTCAGCTGTCATATTAATTTGTGGATGTAATGCCAGATGCATAGATATTAATAAAATAGGAAATAATATCCATTTGTTTTTTGTCACAGAAAACTTTAATATCAAGAACTTAAAAGA